>CAMNOU010000007.1 GCA_946546945.1 uncultured Lachnospiraceae bacterium | reverse complement strand
CGGCGACAAAGCCTGCTGATCCCACGGAAAGCGGCTGGACCTTTGGCGGATGGTACAAGGAAGCAGCCTGCAACAATGCTTTTAACTTCTCCACGCCGATTACTGGCAACATCACGCTGTACGCCAAGTGGACGAAGGTTGCCGGCGACCCTGTTCCGGCAACCAAGTACACCATTACCTACGTTCTCAACGGCGGTAAGTTGGACGGTAAGACCGGCACAGTCACCGTTTCTGTGGAGGATGGAGCTACGATTACCCTGCCGAAGCCCACAAGGAGCGGCTACACCTTCGATTATTGGGAGGGCTCCAGATATGAGGCAGGCGCAAGCTACAAAGTAACCGGCGACCACACCTTTACGGCACAGTGGAAAGCCAACCCAACGGGCACCGACGGAAAGGACGCCTCCCCCAAGACGGGCGACAACAGTCACATCGGCTTGTGGATCGCGCTGATGGCTGCCTCCCTGATCGGTCTCGGCGGCGTGACCGTCTACGGTAAGGGTAGGAAGCGTAGAACGAGCAGATAACAAAATATAACAGAGCCATGAAGAAGTGCGGTGACGGTATTATGCCGCCACCGCACTTTGTTTTTAGGGGAACTGCTTTATGAGAGAAACAGGCATTACGAGCATGCAGACCGGCTCACGCAGACAGATGATCTCGGCACAGCCAAGGGTACAGGATAAGCGTCTAAGCGGCAAAGAATGCGGCGGCGATTTATGACACCGGCCTTTCCGCAGAGTACGGCGACGAGCTGCTTGCGCTGTCCACCTGCAACTACCACATGCAGGACGGTAGGTTTGTTGTTGTGGCAAAGAGGATAGCTACATTGAGATAGAGGTTTTCCGCATCTTTACGGTGAAATGCCCCTTGACAAATCTCTTTCCAGAAAAGCATGCTTTCCCAGTATGCAAAGGAATATGGCTTTGAGAACTGCGAGTTCTTCGTTGATGACGGATATTCGGGAACGAATTTTAACCGCCCGGATTTCCAGAGAATGATCACTCTTGTCGAGCAGAGCAAGGTTGGCACTGTGATTGTCAAAGAGCTTTCCCGTCTGGGCAGAAATTACCTGGAGACAGGCAATTACACAGAGGTTATCTTTCCGGAATACAAGGTCCGGTTCATCGGATACGTTGGCGACAAAACAGGCGACGACATGAAAGCACCTCAGATCCGCCGCCAGAGATGGGGGAAAAAGAATGAACTGGTTTATGAGAAAGCTGTGTATGCCTGCCTGAATTATGGAGAAGCGTTTTGTCCCGGAGAGATTAAAGACAGAAGTATCTGCATTGATGGAGATATTGGTGAAGTGCTGGGCCAAATAGATACAAAAAATATGTAATCTGAATAATAAATAGGCAAGCACAGCCTGCGGGCAAGGGGAAAATCCTGATGTTCGCAGGCTGTTTCATCAATTCAGCTGGCTTTTTTCAAGGGTGATTATCTGCAAAGCAGCATCCGGCGGCTGTGGTCTACGCCGAACATGTGAGCCATGTTGCCTAAGCCGCTGCCGTCCGGTTCGGCTTCCAGAGCACCATTATAGTTGAGAACCCATCCGAACTGCAGGCTGACATCGTGATAGCCGATGGACAGTCCGCCTTTTTTCTTGATTTTGTAAATCAGAGGCTCCCGGAATTGCCAGTACTTATTCAGGTCGAACATTTCTTCCCTGGTATATTCCATACCGTCGTATTCGAAGATGAGATCGTCCCGGTCGAACACTTCGCCGTCTACGGTGACATTGCCGAAACGGCACTGGGTAAACCAGTATCCCTTGTAATATTTCGGAACAAACCGGAATTCAAATCCGTCAATTTCCCCGTTTGCATCATATGTATTATGAAATCCGCGCTGCTGGATTGTCTGAAATTCTACCATTTTTATATCCTCCTTTAAGAATATCGTAATGTGCTGTGGGTTAATATCCTAAGATATTATAAAGCATAATCTGATGCCGGCGGACCTGTTCCGGGATTTCTTCCATGGCCCGGGCAAAGTTCTGCGCACTGTCCTCTGCAAAGAACCGGATGGGTGTTTCCAGTTCGGAGAGGATATCACCGCTCCAGCCGTTCTCTACCATCAGATCGATGACCTCTTTATAGGGGATGGTTTCTTCCTCAAAGTTTTCATTCACACCGGTGAATTTACCGTGGCAAACCTTGCTGTAGGGCAGGAAATCCACAATTTCCTCCGGTTTGCTGATGTCTTTGAAATCACTCATCCATTCGAGGCCTTTGGCCGGCTTCGTCTGGAACGTTCCGAAATCGATATTAAACCCGAAATGGCTGGTTCCGGTACGGTGAATGAAATCCAGATATTCATCCCGGATGTGGGGAGTATGCAATGTCGTTGGCAGATGCACTTCGTTTTGCATGACAACATCGTATTTTTCCGCATAGGGAAGAGCCTTCTCGATATACTTCTGCCAGCCCGGTTCCGGGTCACATAGTTCGTTGGTGCAGGTGATTTTGGTTCGCAGTGCATGAAATCCAAGCAGGTTGGCCAGCCGGAAATCCTGCTTCAGTTCTTCGACGACCTCATCATCTGTCATGCCGGGACCTCTGTGAAGATGATTTTCCGCCCAGTGGCCAAGTTCCGAAGGCTGCAGATTGTATTTTTCGCAAAGCCTCCAGTATTTGTCTACCCACTCCGGGGTCGGATTCGGATAATTTGGAATGTAACTGGTCAGAAATTCGAAGCAGGTGGCCCCGGTATCATACATTTCCAGAAAAGCGTCTTCCAGTGTCATGGTTTTGCCGAGAAGATTGTGATAGCTGTACAGGCAGATGCCTCTTCTCGGAGTTCCTTTTTTTGTACCCATAAATAAAAACCTCCTTTTGTATTCAATCCTTATATTGTTACTATAATAGAAATATTCCGTAAACACCATAAACCGGATAATGAAAAATATGGACAAAATTACGATTGACCGGTAAAATTAGAAAGAGAAATCGCGAAAGGAGGAAATCGAGATGGACTTTTTGGTAATGAGCCGGAATCAGAAGATCAGGCAGTACCCGTCTCACAGTCACGAAATGTGGGAGGTCCTTTTGAACATGGAGGGAACCGGAATCGCCCAAATCAACGGACAGGACTATCCTTTCCGGGAAGGGACTATTTTCTGTATCCGTCCCGGGATTTTTCACAGTAAAAGATCCGTGGAAGGTTTTGTTGATGGTTCTGTGATGATTCGGGATTTCTGCTTTAAAGATGAAAAGGCGGATGTACTGGTCTTTCAGGATGATGAACGAAGAACCTTTTTTTCTCTGTTTCAGATTTCCTTTCAATACCCGCTGAATCCTGCCACGGATATCTATGCAGAGCGTTTTTTGCGCAGTGTGGTGGATGCCATGCAGAATCTTTTGCGTCACTGGCGTGCGGTTCCGTCTCAGAGCAAAGAAGTGCGGCGCGCGATGAAGCAGATGGCCGACCACGTGTCAGATGCGCATTTTGATATCAGCCGGGTGGTGGAAGCATCTGGCTATTCTCCCAATCATTTTCGAAAGCTTTTCCGGGAGCAGTGCGGCTATTCGCCGCTTCAGTATTACCTCCGTCTGAAGGTGCAGCTGGCTAAACAGCAGATTCTGCAAAACGAGAGCATCATGTCCATGCAGGAGATTGCCAGACTGTGCGGGTTTGAGGATCCCTTTTATTTTTCGCGGCTGTTTCGAAAGATAGAGGGAGTGAGTCCGATGCAGTTTCTGAAAGAAAGCAAGACGGTACAGCTGAAGGCGGAAGAAATCGAAGCCCGGGAACAGCGTCAGGAGAACCCGAAAGAAAATGCCGATCTCCGAAATAACCTCCAAAAAGAATTGTAAAATGTGGCTTTGACCACATACTTCTATCTGCCGGTATACTATACTGACGTCAGAAAGACAAATAGGAGGATATCGGAAATGGTAAGAAAAATCATTCATATTGATGAAGAAAAATGTAATGGGTGCGGGTTATGTGCAAGCGCATGTCATGAAGGAGCGATAGATATCATAGATGGAAAGGCGAAGCTGGTTCGTGAAAATTTCTGTGATGGCTTTGGCGATTGTTTGCCAAACTGTCCGACGGGGGCCATCACCTTTGAAGAGAGAGAAGCGCCTGCCTACGACGAGGCGGCGGTAAAAGAAAGCCAGAGAAGAAAGAGGGAGGAAGCAGGCGCCAATACAAAACCAGTATCAAGACTTATGCAGTGGCCCTGCCAGATCAAGCTCCTGCCGACACAGGCACCATTTTATGACGGGGCAAAGCTTTTGATCGCGGCAGACTGTACTGCCTATGCGTATGCGAACTTGCATGAAGAGTTCATGAAGGGGAAGATCACATTGATCGGATGCCCAAAGCTGGATGCTATTGATTATTCTGAAAAACTGACTGAAATCATCGCAAACAATGATATCAGGAGCGTGACCATCGTCCGCATGGAGGTACCGTGCTGCGGAGGTCTGCAGAGAGCAGCAGAGACAGCACTCAGAAACAGCGGGAAGTTTATTCCGTGGCAGGTTGTGACCATCTCCCGTGATGGAAGGATTTTAGATTGAAATTTGAAAACTTGAATGTGGAAGTACACTCTGCATTCAAGTTTTATTTTTTAGTAAAATCTTAATAATTTCTTATACGGCTGTTTGAGAATTGTTCTTTTGTAATTGCTATAATAATCCTGCCATTACAAAAAGGAGCGGATATCTCATGGAAAAGATTTTGGTGGTGGACGATGAAAAAGAGATTGCTGATCTGATCGAAGTCTATCTGCAAAGCGAAAACTATACAGTGTTCAAATGTTATACTGCACAGGAAGCCTTGCAGTGTATTGAAACCCAGAAGCTTGATCTGGCAATTCTGGACATCATGCTTCCGGGCACAGACGGGTTTATGCTCTGCAAAAAAATCCGTAAAAAGCATTTCTACCCCGTGATCATGCTGACGGCCAGAGATGCAGAGATTGACAAGATCAACGGGCTCATGCTGGGCGCAGACGATTATGTGACCAAACCGTTCAGACCTTTAGAGCTTATGGCGAGGGTAAAAGCACAGCTCCGGCGCTATAAGCGATTTTCTCCCGAAGGAAATGTGAACGTTTCCGATCCTGTCCTGAGATATGAAAATCTGGAACTGGACACGGCAAGCTACGAGTGCCGCCTGAACGGTGAATCAGTTGCCCTGACACCAACAGAGTTTTCCATCCTGCGGGTATTACTGGAAAATCCCGGGAGGCCTGTCAGTGTGGATGCGCTGTTCAAAGTGATTTGGAAGGATGAGTATTACAGCAAGAACAGCAGTACAATCACCGTACATATCCGGCACCTTCGGGAAAAGCTTCATGACACGGGAGAAAAGCCTCTGTACATCAAAACGGTGTGGGGTGTTGGTTACAAAATCTGAGAGGAAGACAGTCATGTTTAAGGAAAGATACCGAATACTATATTACATTACAGTTGCTTTGTTCATTGTGTATGTGCTGTTTCTTGTGTGGGTCATTTTATTTAAAATGGAATTTTCTCTGAGCCGGATCGAGCATGTCAGAACCTATAATTTGATTCCTTTTTATTATGAACAGAATCAGAATTCCGGATTTCACCATTCAGAAGTCAGGAACAATATACTGGCTTTTATTCCCCTGGGCATCTACCTGAGTTCGCTTTTCCCGAAGCAGGGATTTATGAGAAGAGCGGCAATCATATTCGCGTTTTCACTTGCGTTGGAATGTTCGCAGTTTGCTCTTGCTGTGGGAAGGTTTGACATTACGGATTTAATCACGAACACAATAGGCGGAATTGCCGGTGCGGGAATTTGTCTCATCATATACAGTCTGATCCGGGATAAGGCAAAGGGCGGAATGATCGCAGCCATTCCTGCCGATGTTCTTACAATCTTAGCTGTCGGAGTGATGGTCCTGATGCTTTTGTTAAACTGAAGGAGAAGACAAAATGACTATATCAAATCAAAAAATAGAAAAGAAACTCCGCGTACGGCTGTTTGTGACGCTGGCACTTTGGTTTGTGCTGATTGCAGTCCTTGCCTTTATTGCTTCCGATATTCTGACCGCTGCAGATAAAACCGGCCATCCTGTTTTGATGTGGTTTTACCTGAGATGGGAGCTGCTGATTCTTCTGCTTCTGGTGATCGGACTCTTTGCTATCTTTTATTACTATTGGAAAAAACCGTGGAATTATCTGAATGAAGTGATCGATGCAACAGAAACCGTCTACGAGAAAAGCGCAAAGGGGATAGCGCTGTCTGCCCCGCTGCATGAGGTGGAGAGCCGTATGAACCAGATCAAGCTGTCTGTCCTGACCAGCGAACAAAACGCTGCACAGGCAGAAGCAAAAAAGAATGAGCTTGTCATGTATCTTGCGCATGATATACGCACACCGCTGACCACAGTCATCGGTTATCTGAGCCTTTTGAATGAGGCCCCGGATATGCCGCCGGAGCAAAGAAAGAAGTATATCGGAATCGCTATGAATAAATCACAGCGCCTGGATGTGCTGATTAACGAGCTCTTTGACCTGACAAGATATCATTCAAAGGCGGTAGCCCTTCGTAAAACAGAGGTTGATCTTTCCTGTCTGCTCTCACAGATTGCTGACGAATTTTATCCGGCTCTTTCGGCAAATGAGAATACGGCAGCTGTATCAGCGGAGGATGGGCTGGTCGTATCCGCAGATACAGAAATGCTGGCCCGGGTGTTTGGGAATCTTTTGAAAAACGCTGCTTCATACAGTGACAGGGGATCAGAAATCGATATTTCGGCAAAAAAAGAAAATGGATTTGCCGAAATCCGGTTTCAAAACACAGGAGAGACGATCTCCCCGGAACAATTGCAGATGATGTTTGAAAAATTCAGCCGCCTGGATCAGGCGAGGACATCCGGTACCGGCGGAACGGGATTAGGCTTATCGATCGCAAAAGAAATTGTTGAACTCCACGGCGGAACACTTACAGCGCAAAGCCGGAACCGGACAATTACATTTCTTGTCAGGCTTCCCCTGGCTCACTAAGGGAAAGGCTCCGGCTCAGGAATATATTTTCAACAAATGATCTTCTTTACAATCTGCAGGAATTTTACTATAATTCGTTACAACGGAATAACAAGAAACAAAACAGGAACAAACAGTAAGGTTACGAAGATTATGGAAAAATTCAAACTGCAGAAACAGGATTCCGGAATCGTTGCCTGTGTCCGGGAAATCCCGGAAGCCCCGGCCGGAATTGCCATCGTTGTTCACGGCTTTACCAGCAGCAAGGAGAGCGCTACGGTACAGATGCTGCTGCGCCGTCTGCCGGACGCCGGGATCGGAGTAGTGGCGATCGATCTGCCGGCACATGGGCAGGAGGAATCAAAGGACGAAGAACTGAGGATTGAAGGCTGCAAAGACAGCCTGCAGGCTGCCGAAGAATATGTTGTCAGGCAGTATCCGGATGCAGAGATTTACTATTTTGGATCCAGCTTCGGCGCATATATTACCGGATTATATATCAGCACCAGACCGCACAGGGGAAGAAAGGCATTTTTCCGAAGCGCGGCAGTGAATATGCCGGAGCTTTTTATCAAAAAAAATCCGACAAAAGAGGAAGAGGAACTGCTGAGAGAGCTTGATCAGAAAGGATATATCATGCCGAGCCTGGAACTGGGCAGCCCGGTCAGGGTCACCAAAGCGATGTTTCAGGATCTTGCGGAAAACAATCTTTTCGAAATATTTGATCCGAATCGTTTTGGCGTCCACCAGGTTGCCATGGCTCATGGAAGCATGGACAGCGTGATCGACCCGGATGCGGCGCGGAGGTTTGCAGAAAAATTTGAAGTGCCCATCACTTTTTTTGAAGGGGAAGGGCATTCCCTCTCAAATGATCCGCAGACTCCGGAGCGTGTTGCAGATCTTGCGATTGCTCTGTTTACATCAGATGGGAGATGACTCCCACTTCAAATGCGTAGAGCATTAAGTGGGAGCAACTATTTCGTATCAGTGGGAGTACAATCTCCCATCTGATATACGCTCCGCGAGGATGTGCAGGGATTCGGATTGGAATTATGTCCGCTTAAGCGGACCCGAATCCCGCACCAATACTCGCAAGAGCGAGTATTGAACGAATCGCGTTGGTTGAACGTTTGTATTAAGCGATATAATAAAAAACATGACGAAGTCTTCGGCAAATAACGTGAAGCCCTTAACAGGGACGGAACTTTCTGCGTTGACTGATTAAATGAGACCGAATATAGGATAGCAGGAGACGTTTATTTTGCCGGAGATGAGTCATACTATAAAAACTATATAATACGGAGGTAGCTTATGGCTAAATTCAAGTGCAGGGTCTGCGGATATGAGTGTGAGGGTGCTGCTGCTCCGGCCGAGTGTCCTGTCTGTAAAAAGAAGGATTCGTTCGATGAGGTAAAAACCGAAAAGAAGAATCCGTATGCAGGCACACAGACCGAAAAGAACCTGGAGATCGCGTTTGCAGGAGAGTCCGAAGCAAGGAATAAATATACCTACTTTGCTTCCAAAGCCAAAAAAGAGGGGTTCGAGCAAATCGCCGCACTGTTTCTGAAAACCGCAGATAATGAGAAGGAACATGCCAAGATGTGGTATAAGGAGCTGTACGGGATCGGCGATACTGCTGAGAATCTTGCTACAGCAGCAGCCGGCGAGAATTATGAATGGACAGATATGTATGCAGGATTCGCAAAAACAGCGGAAGAAGAGGGATTCCATGAACTGGCTGAGAAATTCCGCGGCGTAGCTGAGATCGAGAGACATCACGAGGAACGCTATCGTGCACTTCTTCATAACGTGGAAGCGCAGGAAGTTTTTGCAAAGAGTGAAGTAAAAGTCTGGGAATGCCGCAACTGCGGACATATCGTGGTCGGAACAGAAGCCCCGGAAATCTGCCCGGTCTGCGCGCACCCGCAGAGTTATTTCGAGGTGCATGCACAAAACTATTAAGATCTGAAATAAAAAAGTCTCTTTTCGGTCGTCAGACTGAAAAGAGATTTTTTTAAAAAACACAAGATTGTTGTTTTGACAACAGACCGGCTGCGGCTGCCGGATTACAATAGGATTATCATAAAGACATAAAGGAGGACATACAGAAATGGAGAATAAAATGTTTTGTTATCAGTGCCAGGAGACGGCCGGATGCAAAGGATGTACGATTGCGGGTGTCTGCGGTAAGAAGCCGGAAGTGGCCGCCATGCAGGATCTTCTGATTTACGCAACAAAGGGACTGTCTGCGATCACGACAAAACTCAGGGCAGAGGGAAAAGAGGTCAGCAAAGACATCAATCACCTTGTGACCATGAACCTTTTTATCACAATTACAAACGCGAATTTTGACCGCGGGGCAATTATTCAGGCAATCAGGGAAACTCTCGGGAAAAAGCAGGATCTGCTTGCACAGGTTTCCGATCAGAGCGGACTTCCGGAAGCAGCGTTCTGGAACGGTACGGAAGATTCTTTTGATGCAAAGGCAGCGAAGGTTGGTGTGCTCGCCACACAAAATGAGGATATCCGTTCCCTGCGCGAACTGATTACATATGGACTGAAAGGTCTGGCAGCCTATTCCAAACACGCCAATGCACTCATGCAGGATGATGAAGAAACAGACGCTTTTATTCAGTCTGCGCTGGCCGATACATTGAACGATGATCTGAGTGTGGATGACCTGGTTGCGCTGACTCTGGAGACGGGGAAATACGGTGTGAACGGTATGGCTCTTCTTGACAGGGCAAATACAGAAGCTTACGGAAATCCGGAGATTACTACAGTGGATATTGGTGTCAGAAAGAATCCGGGAATTCTGATCTCCGGTCATGATCTGCGCGATCTGGAAATGCTGCTGGAGCAGACACAGGGTTCCGGCGTGGATGTGTATACCCATAGTGAGATGCTGCCGGCACATTATTATCCGGCTTTCAAAAAATACCCGAACTTTGCCGGGAATTACGGAAATGCATGGTGGAAGCAGAAAGAGGAGTTTGAAAAATTCAACGGTCCGATTCTTATGACGACCAATTGTGTGGTTCCTCCTGCTGACAGCTACAAAGACCGCCTCTGGACAACCGGGGCAACCGGAGTTCCGGGATGCCGCCATATTGACGGAGCTTATGGCGAGACCAAGGACTTCTCTGCAATCATCGAACAGGCAAAGAAATGTCCGGCCCCCACGGAAATTGAAACAGGAAGCATTACCGGAGGCTTTGCGCATGAGCAGGTATTCGCGCTGGCTGAGCCGGTCGTTAATGCCGTAAAATCCGGTGCGATCCGTAAGTTTGTTGTAATGGCCGGGTGTGACGGAAGAATGAAATCCAGAGAGTATTATACGGAATTCGCGAAGAAGCTTCCGAAAGACGTGGTCATTCTGACTGCAGGCTGCGCAAAGTACAAATATAATAAACTGGATCTCGGAGAAATCGGCGGCATTCCCAGAGTGCTTGATGCCGGACAGTGTAATGATTCCTATTCTCTTGCGCTGATTGCTCTGAAGCTTCAGGAGATTTTCGGCCTGGAAGACATCAATGACCTGCCGATCGTTTTCAACATTGCATGGTATGAGCAGAAAGCCGTAATCGTGCTGCTGGCTCTCTTATATCTGGGCGTGAAAAACATCCATCTCGGACCGACACTTCCTGCTTTCCTTTCAGAAAATGTCGCAAAGGTGCTTGTTGACAACTTTGGAATCGCAGGAATCGGCACGGTTGACGATGATATAAAGCTGTTCTTTGGCGAAGCGTAAAACGCCGGACGTTACGGAAGCATGCTCTTTGAAAAGAGGAAAATACTGACGGGAAACCAACAGATATTTATTGAGTCTGTATTTCTTTTTTGATATAATCATTTTATAGATAAGAAAGCCTTCATAAAAAACAAAGGAGTGTGGACTATGGGATTATTTGAAAAGAAATACTGTGATATCTGCGGGGAAAAAATCAGGTTTATCGGGCGAAAAGTGGAAGATGGGAGAATTTGCAAGGATTGTTCTTCTAAATTATCTCCATGGTTCAGCGAAAGAAAAAAGAGCACTCTTGATGAAATTAAAGAACAGTTGGAGTATCGTGAGCAGAACAGGGAAGCACTGGAATCTTTTCAGCCGACCAGAGTTCTGGGAAGCTTCTATAAGGTGATGCTGGATGAGAGAGCAAAAAAATTCATCGTTACCCAGGAGAAGAGATATCAGGATGGCAATCCGGATATCCTGGATTATTCCATGGTGACCGGATGTGAACTGGACACGGATGAACACAAGACGGAGCAGAAGCGGACCGTGAATGGCAAATCGGTCAGCTATAACCCGCCGGTTTATGATTATTCCTATGATTTTTATTGCCTGATCCGTGTCAATCATCCTTATTTCAGTGAGATGCGGTTCAAGTTGAATAAAAGCGCTGTTCATGCACCAAACCTGAATACGGGCGGTGTGAACAGTCTGATTGGGAATGCGGGCGTCCAGTTCGGATCGCCGGAGATTCAGCAATATATGGATATGGCGAATGAGATCAAAGAGACTCTGATGGGGGCCCGTCAGGAAGCATACGATGCCATGAATGAGGCGAATGCACCGAAGACTGCGGTTACCTGCCCTTACTGCGGAGCAACAACGATTCCGGATCAGAACGGATGCTGCGAGTTCTGCGGCAGTCCTGTAAAAAAATAAAACCACTATACCGCATCAGAACGGAGCTGTTGATCTGATGCGGTTTTTAATGTGTATATTTATAAAAAAAGGAATAAAAAGTAATGGATTTTGATTTAACAGAAAAAGAATATGACAGCATCCTGGATTTCAAGCGGGATCTGCATATGTACCCTGAATTGCCCGGGAAGGAATTCCGGACGACAGAGAAAATCAGAGAGTTTGTAAAGCGTATTCCGGATATGGAGATTCTGGAGCTGCCGGTAGAAACCGGTCTGGCTGCGCGCATGAGCGGATCGGGAGAAGGGCCGGAGATCATGCTCCGTGCGGATATTGATGCGCTGCCGCAGACAGAAGCGTATGAAAGTCCGTGGAAATCCAGAAAGGAAGGCGTGATGCATGCCTGCGGGCATGATTTCCATACGGCGTCTCTGCTCGGAGCAATGATGATTCTGAACAGGGCGAAAAAACAGGGAGTTCTGAAAGGAAAGGTGGATTTTGTTTTTCAGCCGGCGGAAGAAGGAACAAGAGGTGCAAGAATGCTGATCGACGCCGGACTGTTTGAACGTATTCATCCGGACTATTGCTTTGGGATACATAACTGGCCATCTGTTCCGTCCGGACAGATTATTTGCCACAGGGGAGCCCTGATGTCATCCAAGCGGAATTTTGAAGTCAGGATATTCGGAAGCGGAGGGCATGGATCTATGCCGCATCTGAACGCGGATCCGATCGTGTGCGCGGCGGCTGTTATTCAGTCTCTGCAGACGGTAATCAGCAGGAACACGAATCCGCTGGATTCTTCGATTCTGTCCATCAATATGATTGAAGGCGGCAGTGCAGTCAATATGGTTGTGGAAAATGTGAGAATGCTGGGAACCGTCCGGTCTCTTTCGCAGGAGGCTTTGGAACGTGCCGTCGGAAGGATAGAATCGATTGTCAAAAACACAGCCGCAGCCTATGAGTGCGGCCATGAAATCCTGTGGAAGGAGAATATTCCTTTTGTGTGGAATTCGGATTCAATGACAGAAATGGCTGAACGATGCGCAAAGGCAACCGGATATCCGGTCACAGACACACAGCCGTCTCTTGCCAGTGAAGATTTTTCCCTGTATGCATCCCATGTGCCGTCCTTCTTCTACTGGGTGGGCAGCCATAAGCCGGGCGAGGCTGTCGAACAGCTGCATCGGCCGAGATTCCACACAGATGATGAAGCCATGAAGACAGCTGCAAAACTCTATGCAATGTCTGTACTTCAGGCGGATGTTTCATGAAAATAATGCATTCATGTTTCGTGAAAATATTAGCATTCGGATACTTTTATTGAAATCGGGAGTATGCTATAATAGGTACATTGATTGAGTATTTTGTTTGCGAAGGTGCTTTAAGCACCGCGCGCATCGTGCCGGGAACGCCGGGGCGTTCCTGAATAGTGGGAGGAAACATGACCGGGAGTTCAGAAAAAGAGAAATTACAGGAGTTTGTCCTTTCCTATCTGAAGAAGGGAAAGAAGAGAGATCTGTGTCCGATTTATAAATATCCGGAATGGATGAAACAAATCGTTGCCTGCCTGGCAGACCCGTTTCGGGGGATCGCGGATTATGTAGCAGCGCCGGAATCCATAGGTTTTATTCTCGGCAGTATGATTGCGGGAGAGCTGGGAGTCGGGTTTATTCCCATCCGCAATGCCAGCTTGTCTTATCTGGAAGATGACGACCGGATTGTGGCAAAGTATATCGATCACAATGACCGGGTAAAATCCCTGCAGGTAAGGAAGAGTAATTTTCCCCCGGGCAGCAGAATCCTTCTGGCTGATGACTGGATCGATACAGCTGCGACGATGCAGGCCTGCTCAACGATCGTGGAGGAGGCTGAAGCAACGGTATGCGGGATTGTGTCGATAGGAGCTGTGGCTTCGGATTATACAAAAGAGAAACTGGAGTCCGGTTATATTCATAGTTTGCTGATCATGGATCAGTCAGGAGAATGCTTAAAAGAAAGGAAATCATAAAAATGACGTCAGATTATTTTGGAAAAGATATCTTCAAACTTGGATTTGGATTGATGCGGCTTCCGAAGAATGCCGATGGCAGTATTGATGTGGAACAGACATCTGTGATGGTGGACAAGTTCCTGGAGGCCGGCGGTACATATTTTGATACTGCGTATGTGTATGATAATGGAGAATCGGAGGCTGCGATCCGCAAGGCGCTGGTCGACCGTTATCCGAGAGAGCGCTACACACTGTGTACAAAGCTGAATGCATGGCAGCAGTGCCATGACGAGGAGAGCGCAAAACAGCAATTCTATACGAGCCTGGAAAGAACCGGAGCGGGATATTTTGATTATTATCTGCTGCATGCGTTTATGATGGACAATTACAGAAAATATGATGAATATCATCTTTGGGACTTCATGAAGGAGCTGAAGGAGAAGGGACTGATCAGATACTATGGATTCTCCTTCCATTCCACGCCGGAGCTTTTGGATCAGATCTTAAACGATCACCCGGAAGTGGACTTTGTTCAGCTTCAGATCAATTATGCCGACTGGGAGAATCCGAAGGTTTCCTCCCGTGCCTGTTATGAGGTCGCCCGCCGTCATGGGAAATCGATCGTGGTCATGGAGCCGGTAAAAGGAGGATCCCTTGCCAATCCTCCTGAAAGTGTGGAGAAGATCTTTAAAGAAGCCAATCCGGATGTGTCCTGTGCGTCGTGGGCTATTCGCTACGTGGCATCTATGGATGGCATCATGACGGTGCTGTCCGGAATGTCTGATATCGCACAGATGGAGGACAACCTTTCCTATATGAAAGAGTTTAAACCTCTTTCAGAGGAAGAGAAGAACGTGATCGCGCGTGCGCAGGAGGCATTGAAAAATGTGCCGCTGATTGCATGTACAGCCTGTCATTACTGTACGGAAGGATGCCCGATGAACATCCGGATACCCGAGATTTTTGCAGCCAGAAACAAACAGCTTCAGCTGGATGTCATGGATGCGCGTACGGCATTCAGTAAAGTAATCGAAGGAGCCGGAAAGCCTTCGGAGTGTATCCGCTGCATGCAGTGTGAGAGCGCCTGCCCGCAGCAGCTTCCGATTACGGATCTCCTGGAGGAGTGCGCTGCAAGTTTTTCGTAAATAAATTCCGTTGAAAATCCTTGAATGTCAGACAGGAATCCGGAGTCAGATACTCCGGATTCCTGTCTGCAGGGAGAAAAGAATGATAATCAGACCAATTGCCCATATCGAAAATGACTTCCCGGAAAAGTTCGGACTGCCCAGGCAGAGCGGTCTCGCGCCTCATCTGATTTCCAGAATTATCATGGAACCGGAATACCGGACGCCGGAAGCGTTTCGCGGGATCGAGGAATATGACAGACTGTGGATTTTATGGCAGTTTGATGATGACGGGAAACCGTTTTCTGCAACGGTGCGTCCGCCAAAGCTTGGCGGGAATGAAAGGGTGGGGGTTTTTGCGACCAGATCTCCCAACCGGCCGAATCATATCGGCATGACCTGCGTGAAACTGCTGGAGTATCAGAAAGTGACACCCAGAGGGCCGGTTCTGACGGTGGGAGGAGCCGATCTGCGAAGCGGGACTGCTGTGTATGATATCAAACCCTACATTCCCTATGCGGACAGTTATCCCGATGCGCGGGCCGGGTTCGCGAAAGGACGGCAGGAGAAAACACTTTCTGTCCTGTTTGAAACAGATTCTCCGCCGGGGATGACAGCATCTCAGAAAATAGCGCTCGAGGAAATTCTTTCTCTGGATCCGCGGCCGGGGTATCAGAACGACCCGGATCGTATCTACCGGATGAGCTACGGAGAGTATACCGTATCATTCCGGGTAACGCCGGATGACGATTCCCGGCCGTCAGTGATTGTTCTGTCAATCGTAAGCGGGGAATGATCCTGATGGATTTACATGGATTTTACAATAGCAGGGTGTCATATCTTACATTTTTCCGACATAATAGGACAGAATGAGAAAATGGGAGGAAACATAATCATGTCGTATGCTGGTATTTTTTCGCTTCTGGGAGGTGTTGGATTATTTCTGTTTGGCATGTCGATCATGTCGTCAGGCCTGAAAAATGCCTGTGGAGATAATCTTCAGACAATATTGGAAAAAGCCACGAAGAATAAATTTATTGCTGTATTTGTAGGATTGGGAATGACGATGCTGATCCAGAGCTCGTCAGCGACAGACGTCATGGTGATCGGATTTGTAAATTCCGGCATGATGACACTTGCGCAGGCGATTGGCGTTATCATGGGCGCAAATATCGGCACTACGATCACGGCACAGATTACCGCTTTTAATATCAGTACGTTTACACCGCTTTTACTTTGCGGCGGAGCAGTGCTGTATTTATTTGTAAAAAATAACTTCATAAAACATGTGGGATCCATTATCATGGGATTCGGAATGCTGTTTCAGGGAATTACGATCATGAAAGCCGCAATCGCACCGCTTTCCGAGAGCCCTGCTTTTGTCGCATTTATGTCTCACATGAACAATCCGTTCCTGGCATTTGTTTTCGGTATTGCATTTACCGCGCTTTTGCAGAGTTCTTCCTCATCGATCGTTATCTTTCAGGCCTTTGCGATCCAAAGCCTGATCAGTTACGATATGGCTGTTTATCTGATCATAGGCGCGGCCATCGGTTCTGTTACGCCGAATCTGCTTGCGGGACTGACCGCGAACCGGAATGGAAAGCGAAGCGCGATCCTGAATCTTGTATTCAACCTGGTCCGTGCGGGCATCATTGTGGCCCTGATTACTGTCTTCCCGCAGATCCTGACCTTTATCCAGAACCTTTCACCCAATGATATCGGACGGCAGATTGCCAATACGCATACCATTTTTGCGATCATAGCGGTGGCGATCGAACTCTTTTTCACAAAACAGATCATCGGACTTGTCTACAAGATTATTCCGCTCCAGCCGGAAGAGACCAAAGCCGAAGAAGAACGCAATCTTGTATATATGACGCAGTTTTCAAGGGTGCCGACCGGCGTGGCTCTCCATCAGGCACTTCTGGAAATCACGCGGATGGGACACATTGCCGTAGAAAATCTGGAGTGTGCAATCGGATGCTTTTTCTCTTATGAATCATCGAAAGCGGAAGATGTGCGGGGACGTGAAGAAACCGTGAATTATCTGAATCATGCGATAACAGATGCGATTGTAAAACTGCGGGATGCGGATCTTTCAACAGAAAATCTGAAACGGCTGTCCATGCTGACGATTGCGATTACAGATATCGAACGTATTTCCGACCATGCTGAGAATATTGTAGAATACGCGGAACAGCTGAGATCGAAACGTGTCGAAATGAGCAAGGCTGCCAATGAAGAATTGAAACATATGGCACACGATACGGTGGAAGCGCTGCATTTGGCACTTGATATCTTTTCGACAGAGGATTACACTAAGCTTGACGACATAGAGTATCTGGAAACACAGGTGGATGAACAGGAAAAAACTCTGATCAACAGCCATATCGAAAGACTGATGAATTCTGAGTGTGAACCGCTGGCAGGAGTCATCTTCTCGGATCTTGTCACGGATTTTGAACGATGCTCAGACCATGCCATCAATCTCGCATATGCACTGAAAGAGAGGACGGCTGCGTAACATCGGGTTTCCCGACGGTATAGCGGAACGGTTTTTCCTGACGCCGGAGGAGAAGAGATGATTTATTGCGTGGAAGATGATAATGGGATCCGGGATCTTATGATCTATACGTTAAACAGCGCCGGCTTTGAGGCTTGCGGTTTCCTTTCCGGAGATGAGCTTTTTTCGGCAGTGGCGGATGAGATCCCGCAAATGATTCTGCTTGATATTATGCTGCCCGGAGAAGATGGGATCAGCATTTTGAAAAAGCTGAAGGCACAGCCTCACACGGCGGGCATTCCCGTGATCATGGCGACAGCCAGAGGAACGGAATATGACAAAGTGATCGGTCTGGATCTGGGAGCTGATGACTATCTGGTGAAGCCCTTTGGCATGATGGAGATGGTTTCCCGTGTACGCGCGGTCTTAAGAAGGTCTGAACCGGCCAAAAAGATGGAAATGCTCACCATGAGGGGAATCGAGCTGAATCAGAAGGACTATATTGTAACTGTCAATGGGGACAGGGTGCAGTTGACATTAAAGGAGTTTGATCTTCTCCGGACGTTCATGGAAAATCCCGGACAGGTATTTACAAGAGAACAGCTTTTAAATCAGGTCTGGGGGATGGAGTTCGTAGGGGAGACAAGAACGGTCGATGTCCATATCGGAACCCTGCGGACAAAACTCGGCTCCGGCGGCGAGTGCATTGAGACAGTGCGCGGCGTTGGATACAGGATGGCAAATCAGAGATGACAAAACGGATATTTCGATCAATCATGCTTGTGGTGGTCCTGGTGCTCTTTGCAGCATTCGGACTGAGCCTGGGCGTGCTGTACAGATACTTTGCGGCTGATCAGGCGAGTCAGCTGAAGACACAGGCTGCGCTGGCTGCTCAGGGCGTTTCCGGGTCGGGCATTTCGTATTTTGACGGCCTCGAAGCAAAGGGATACCGGATAACCTGGATGGATGCGGACGGCAGGGTCTTATATGACAGTGAAGCATCTGCCGGAGAAATGGAAAATCATCTGGAGAGGGAAGAAATCCGGGAGGCTCTTCAGGATGGGGAGGGGGAGAGTGTGCGCTATTCCACGACCCTGACAGAGAGGCAGCTGTATGTAGCTCGACGCCTTGAAAATGGGACAATCATACGATTGTCCGATTCCCAGCGGTCCATTCCAGGACTGCTTTTTCAGATACTGCGGCCGCTTCTTCTGATGATTCTGGCAGCAGTCATTTTGTCTCTTTTTCTTGCCTATCGTCTTTCCAGAAGAATCATCCGGCCTTTAAACGAACTGAATCTGGATCAACCTGCCCAGTCTCATATGTATGAAGAGCTGACGCCTCTGTTAAGGAGGATTGAGTCACAGCGGGATCAGCTGGAATCCGAGGATGAAAAAGCGGAAAAGATGCGCCGGGAGTTCACTGCAAATGTTTCCCACGAGCTCAAGACACCCCTTCAGACAATATCCGGCGGTGCGGAACTGCTGGCATCCGGACTTGTCAAAACAGAGGACGTGCCGAAGTTTGCCGACAGAATCTACGCGGAATCCAGGCGTATGATTGCTCTGGTCGAGGATGTCATCCGCCTGTCTCATCTGGATGAAGGCGCATCCGATATGGAATGGGAAGAAATCGATCTGTATAAGCTGGCTGAGGATACGGTGAATAATCTTCGCTCAATCGCACGGGAGAGAGAGGTCGAACTGGAGCTGAACGGGGAAGAGACCAGGATTTACGGGGTCAGACAGCTTCTGGCCAGCATTGTTTTTAATCTTTGCGACAATGCTGTCAAATACAATCAGCCGGGCGGAAAGGTCCGGATTTCTGTAAGTTCTCTGGAAGGGAAACGGATTCTGACGGTTGCGGATACAGGAATCGGAATACCGAAAGAAAATCAGGAAAGAATCTTTGAGCGTTTCTATCGGGTCGATAAAAGCCGTTCAAAGGAAGTGGGCGGTACCGGACTGGGACTGTCGATCGTAAAACATGCAGCAAAAGTCATGAATGCGCAGATACAGCTGGAAAGCACGCCCGGAGTGGGGACAACAATCCGGGTTCTTTTCGATGCTTCCTGAGATGACTGTGCTGAAAAACAGAAAACCAGGAGATACAATATGGCAGCAAGATTTGATTTGACAGCAGTCAGAAAACAGCCCGTCTATCGTCTGTCGGAAAAATTCTTCGGAACAGCTCCCGACGGGACAGAACTCGGGTTTACTAATGCTTTTATGATAAAAAACGGAAAGCCGTTCTTCGGGATCAGCGGAGAGTTCCATTTCTCCAGAGGAACAGAAGAACAGTGGGAGAATAAGATCCTTAAAATGAAGGCGGCCGGATGCAATACGGTGTCAACGTATGTGTTCTGGAACCACCACGAGGAGACAGAAGGATGCTTTCGGTTCGATGGCCCCCGTAATCTGAGGCGTTTTGCCGGATTATGTAAAAAGCACGGGATGTATCTGATCGTCAGGATCGGTCCGTTCGCACATGGAGAAGCACGAAACGGCGGCCTTCCGGACTGGCTTTACGGCAAACCCTTTGAGGTCCGCTGCTGTAATGAAGGATTTCTTTATAAAGTAAGGTTGTTTTATCGGGCAATCGCATCTCAGCTTTCGGGACTTTATTTTAAAGACGCAGGCCCGGTGATTGCCGCTCAGCTGGACAATGAGTATATGCATTCGGCAGCACCCTGGGAGATGACAACCGGAATCTCTGACGAGTGGATCCCCGCGGGATCGGATGGCGATGCATATCTGCTCAGACTGAAGGAAATTGCGGTGGAAGAGGGCATTGTTACACCGTTTTATACCTGTACCGCCTGGGGAGGCGCCGCAACCCCTGTGGAGGAGATGATGCCCATGTGGGGAGGGTATGCGTACTGGCCGTGGATTTTTCGCGATCAGGTATCGGAACACCCGGCTACTCCTGAATATTTTTACCGGGAATATCACAACAGTGAAGTCCCGCGGACATATAATTTTGAACCGGTCTACGATCCGCAGACCATGCCGTATGCCTGCTGTGAGATTGGCGGAGGGATGTCCGTCAGCTATCAGTACCGGTTCCGCGTCGATCCGGAATCGGTGGATGCGCTTGCAAACTGCAAGCTGGGGAGCGGATGTAATTTTCTGGGATACTATATGTTCTGCGGAGGAAGCAATCCCCGCGGAGAACACACTCCTTATCTGAATGAATCACATTGTGCGAAGATCTCTTATGATTACCAGGCACCCATCGGAGAGTTCGGACAGATCCGGCCGGGTTTTTACCGTCTGAAATCCCTGCACATGTTTTTAAAGCACTTTTCGGATCAGCTGTTCAGTCTGACGACCGTTCTGCCGGAGGGAACACGGGATACGGATCCTGCGGATACCGGTACCCTCCGGTGTGCCGTGCGGACCGATGGGAAACGGGGGTTTTTATTCCTGAATAATTATCAGGATCATGCAGAAAACAGGCAGAAAACAGGCGAAACGATTCATCTGGAGACCGAAGATAGACCGATCGTTATCGACCGTATTTCTCTGGCGGCAAAAGAATCCGCAATCCTGCCGTTTTGCATGGAACTGGATGGAGGCCTGCATCTGCTCTATGCAAAAGCGCAGCCTTTGAGTTTTTGCAGGGATGGATCAAAAACGACTTATTACTTTATGGTTCCCGATGGAATGGAAGCAGAATACGTCTTTGAATCCGGCAGGATTCTGAAACCGGGACCCGGAAAGCTTGTCCGGAATCTTCTGCACACAGAAGAACGGGATATAGAAATCGTGACCATGACCAGAGAAGAAAGCAGCCGCTTCTATGAGCTGGAGACCGAAGGAAAGATCCGTTATCTGTGGTCTGACGATGTTCTATATTCCGATGGGGACAGAATCTTTGCGGAATCTGTAACGGACTCCGGCATCACCCTGGAGCCGGTCTGCTGCGGAGCCGGAAGGTATACATTCACAATTCCTGATTTTAAAGAAACGGAAGAAAAGAGGGGGCTTCTCAGGATCGATTATGATGGTGACATCGGCCATCTTTTTTCGGCTGACGGAACGCTTCTTTCCGACAATTTCTGTAATGGCGATGTGTGGGAAGCCGGCATTCAGGAAATGGGAATAAAGCCGGGCGACGTGCTGACACTCTATATTACGTCTGAGAAAAGAAAGGTCAGAATATCGGCTGTTTTTGTGACAAAACGCATTATTTACTGAAAATAAGTTTATTTTTTAACAGGAATGTAGTATAATAAAGCCACAGTCGTTTTGATTCACAATATGAGGAGGTATGAACCATGAACAATTTAATTCTGGAAGTGGAAGGACCCATCGCTGTACTTACGATCAACAGACCCAAGGCTCTGAATGCTTTGAACAGTGAGACGCTCAATGAGCTGAATCAGGTTCTCGGTGAGATTGAGGCAAATGACGAGATCAAGGTAGTCATTCTCACAGGCGCAGGAGAGAAATCCTTTGTTGCCGGTGCTGATATTTCCGAGATGGTGAATTTCAGCGGTGCCGACGGACGTGCGTTTGGTATGCGTGCTTCTGAGCCGTTTTTCAAGCTGCAGAACATGCGTCAGGTAACGATTGCAGCAGTAAATGGCTTTGCACTGGGCGGAGGCTGCGAGATTTCCATGGCATGCGATATCCGTATTGCATCCGAGAATGCGCTTTTCGGACAGCCGGAGACAGGCCTCGGCATTATCCCCGGATTCGGCGGCACACAGAGACTTGCCCGCCTGGTTGGTATGGGACGCGCGAAAGAGATGATTTTTGCCTGCACGAACATTGATGCCGGCGAAGCATACCGGATCGGTCTTGTAAACAAAGTGGTTCCTCAGGCTGAGCTGATGGATACAGCAAAGAAACTTGCCGGCAAGATTGCCCGCAATGCAAGCTATGCAGTATCACTGGCGAAGGCAGCGATCAATAACGGATACGATATGGATATCAAAAACGCTGTTGAGTATGAGGCAAATCTGTTTGGTCTTTCCTGCTCCACACATGATAAGACAGAAGGTATGACTGCATTCCTTGAGAAACGCAAAGAGAAAAACTTTACAGATTTCTGATCTGCAAAAAGGAAAAGGAATCTCTGAGATTCAGCAGATTCAAAAGATAAGTGACGGGTTCCGGCCGAAGATGAACAGTCTTTGACCGGAACTGTTCTTTCTGCTTAAAATCGTGAAGGAGAAAAAAATGAGTGAGAAGATCATTGGATTCATCGGAGGGGGCAACATGGCTTCGGCTATCATCGGAGGGATCCTTTCCTCCGGAAGATCCGACAGAGAGCATGTGCTTGCTTCTGCAAAAAGTGAGGCTACTGCAAAGAGGCTGAAAGAGACATTCGGAATCCGGACATCCATCCGGAATACTGATGTCAGTAAGGAAGCCGATATCCTGTTCCTGGCAGTAAAACCGAATATGTTCTCTGTGGTGATACCGCAGATCAGAGATTCCCTGAAGCAGGATGTCCTGATCGTTTCGATTGCGGCGGGGCAGACAATCAGCAGGATAGAGGCAGCATTCGGGCGGCCGGTTAGAGTGATCCGTTCTATGCCGAACACCCCTGCCCTCGTTGGAGCCTCTATGAGTGCTCTCTGCAAAAATGAGCTGGTGACGGAAGAAGAGCTGGCGGAAGTCCGGGAATTATTCCGCAGCTTTGGCGAGGCGGAAGTAGTTCCGGAGAAGCTGATGGATGCGGTCGTCGGCGTCAGCGGATCTTCTCCGGCCTATGTCTATATGTTCATTGAAGCAATGGCCGACGCGGCAGTGGCGGACGGCATGCCGCGCGCGCAGGCGTATCAATTCGCTGCGCAATCAGTGCTGGGAGCTGCCAAAATGGTGCTCGAGACCGGGAAGCATCCGGGAGAACTCAAGGATGCGGTGTGCTCTCCGCAGGGTACGACCATTGAAGCAGTGGCAGCACTTGAAAAGGCAGGATTCCGCAGTGCGGTGATTGGTGCCCAGAGAGCTTGTGTACAAAAATCAATCGAAATGAGTAAAAGGATGTAAAAGATAGAATACTCTTTTTTCATAAAAGATTTAGAAATACGAAATAAAAAATCAACATTCATATGATAGTATATTACTATGTTTATAGGAAATGGAGGTATCATTCATGACAGAAATAACGAATACCAAAGAACTGATGAACCTCGTAAACCGGTTGATCCATCTGCGTTATTCGATGGACTCAGACCATCTGAAATTGATTTTTTCGGAGTTATCCATGCCGGATTATATGGTGCTGATGCTGCTGGTCAGAAAGCTGGGGATTCATGAGCCGGAAGCAAAGGTGTATTTGAGTGAGATCAGCACAGAACTTGATCAGCCGATCAGCAAGATTTCACGGCTTGTGAAAAATCTGCAGGAGAAGGGATATGTATACTGGGAGCATGATACAATGAAGAACAGCGGTACATATATTTATCTTTCCGAGACAGGAAGTGAGCTGATCCGGAAACAGCAGAAGATCCTGACGGATTATTTCAGGAACATTATTGACAATATGGGATATGAAAAGTTTGTTCAGGTACTGGATCTGATGATGGATCTGGAGAATGCCATGAAGGAAGAGGCGGAAAAGATGACCTGATCAGACAGGGAACTTGTAAATGATTGTAAAAATACTAATTATTATCGCAGCTGTGATCATTGCCGGATGGATCGGTATCGGTTATATCGGTTTTTGTACTGCGATTGTCAGAGGACATGAACTGAATATATACGACCGGGATTCTTACAGAGGAACATCCTGGGACAGATATCATGACGAGATCATGGAGGGGATCCGCTGGATCGAAAGCAATGAGAGAGAGCGGATCGAGATTGTGTCAGAGGACGGGCTGCGGCTCGTCGGGCGTCTGACTGAAAATCCGGAAGCGAAGGGGATCGCTTTGATGTTCCATGGATACCGGACACATCCGGAGATCGATTTTTCCGCATCCTCAGAAGTGTATTACCGTGCGGGAAATCACATTCTGCATATTGATCAGCGCGCCGCAGGGGAAAGCGAAGGAAAGTATATCGGTTTTGGTGTGCTGGAGAGCAGAGACTGCAAATGCTGGTGCCAGTACGTACAGGAGCGTTATGGGGAAGACTTTCCGGTGATTCTGGCGGGTTTATCCATGGGGGCTTCCACGGTGCTCATGGCAGCGGGCAGGAACCTGCCCGGGAATGTCTGCGGGATCATTGCAGACAGTGCATTTTCTTCGCCGGAGGAAATTATTCAGAAAAAGATTCACCAATCCTACAGGGTGAACGGAAGACTGATCACTGCTGCAATCGGAATATGGTCCAGGCTTCTGGCAGGTTACTCGCTCAGTGAGATGTCTGTCATTGATGTGATGAAGAACAACCGGATCCCTGTCTTTTTTATCCACGGCAGGGAAGACAGTCTGGTTCCTGTCCGGATGACACAAAGGGCCATAGAAGCCTGTCAGGCGCCGGTGAAGGTGCTCCTGGCAGATGGAGCGGAGCACGGAACAGGGTATCTGGTTGAAAATGAGGTCTACCGGAACATGCTTTTTGATTTCTGTTCACACTGACCGGGATCAGCCGATCAGTTCGATTCCGGAAATATCCGGCTCGATCGTCAGAGAGAAGTTGGTATAGTATACCACAAATCCGGGTTTGCTTTTGTTCGGCTTCTTCACATTTTTTTTCTGGAGATAATCAATCTCGACTTTTTCGCTGCCCCGTCCTTTGGAATAAAAGGCAGCAAGCCTTCCGGCTTCTTCAAATGTCCGGTCCGGAATCTCGCCGGTCTTCGTTTTGACCAGCACATGAGATCCGGGCATTTTTTTTGCGTGGAACCACCAGTCATTGCCTTCGGCAAAATGGAACGTGAGTTCATCGTTCTGTATATTATTTTTCCCGACATAGATGTCAAAACCATCTGAACTGCGGTAGTGATACGGCTTGCTTTTCAGGGCCTGTTTTTTGGAACTGTTTTTTCTCCTGATATATCCGGATTCGGCAAGTTCTTCTCTGATCTGGGCGAGATCTGCCTCGGAAGCGGCAATATCAAGAGCAGTAGCGATGGAGTCAAGATGTTCGATTTCCTGATGTGTTTCTACGGTGAGTTCGCTCAGTGCTTCAAAGGTTCTTTTCAGTTTGCCGTAGCGCTCAAAATATTTTTTCGCGTTGTCCATGGGAGAAATCGTATCATCCAGGGGAATCCGCACCATTTCATTCGTATAATAATTAAGGGCCTCAAAACTTTTGGCTCCCTCCGGCACCTGATATCCGTATGTGTGGATCAGCTCCCCGTACAGCCGGTACTTTTCGCGCTTTTCGGTGTCCCGAAGCTGTTTCTCCTGCAGATCGTACTTTTTTCGGCTTCTCTCCAGACAGGTGTTTACAATGTGCCGGAGATCAGAAGATTTCTGGCGGATCCGCGTGAAGGAACTCCGTTCGGCATAGAAGGTCTCCAGAACTTCCGATATGGAAGAACAGAGATGATCCTCGCAGTCCGCGTAAGAATACAGCGGGATAGAAGAAAACTCCACGGGCTGCCCTTTGGATTTCATAATATGCGGTTCGAACCGGCCGTTTTTAACGGCATCCGTGACATCAAGAAAAGCATTGGATAAGGAAAGCCATTCCTGTTCTGTCACAGAGGCGCAGGCCGCATCCCCGTCTATCCCGGCACGGTAACAGAGCTCGTTGGCGATCAGAGGACTGAAGCCGGTGTAAGAGGTGTAGATGGCCTTTGCGCAGGACAGCGGTCTGGAAGATACGGTATCGGCAAATCCGCTTCTGGTTTCTGTAAGAGGATCCTTTTTCCCCTGCTGCGCAGGAATAAAATACTCTCTTCCCGGAAGGACCTCCCGCACAGAACTGATCTGGGCGGAAATATGCTTAATGCTGTCCAGAATCCTGTCCTGTTCGTCGCAGAATATGATGTTGCTGTGTTTGCCCATCAGTTCGACGATCAGCTTTTTGTGTCTGAGGTCTCCCATATCATCCAGGTGCTCAATTTCAAAAATGAGAATACGTTCAAGTCCCGGCTGCGTGACAGAAAGGATGCGTCCGTTCGCGATATGCTTTCGCAGGAGCATACAGAAATTCGGAGCAGTCATGGGACTGGGTTTTTTGTTTTCCGTAAGATATGCCAGCGGCATGGAAGCGCTGGCGGACAGGAGCAGCAAGTGCTGGCCGGATGAGCCTTTAATCGTTAAAAGCAGTTCATCTGTCTCCGGCTGCGCAATCTTGCTGATGCGCGCGCCGCGGAACAATCTATTAAAATCATAAGCCAGATTGGCAGTTACAATTCCGTCAAGAGCCATAATAACCTCCTCTGAAATATCAATAATATTCATATTGTATATGAAATTGTTTGACTTAACAAGAAAAAAATTTTATAATACTAAGGTTAAAGCAAATGACAAAGGAGCAGTTTATGATTAAGAGCATGACCGGGTTCGGACGCTGTGAACGTTCCAGTGCGACCACAAAAATCACGGTGGAATTAAAATCCGTCAATCACAGATATTTTGATGTGAATATCAGGATGCCCAGGAAACTGAATTTCTTTGAGGCCGCCATTCGTTCTGTCATGAAGGAGTATATCCAGCGCGGAAAAGTAGATGTTTTTATTACCTATGAAGATCTGTCTGCGGGAACGATGTCTGTGCGTTATAATGAGACGATTGCCGCAGAATACCTGACTTATCTTCGTCAGATCGCGTCGGACTTCGGACTGGAGGATGATATCCGTGTCAGCACGCTTTCACGCTATCCGGAAGTGCTTACGATGGAAGACCGGTTTCCCTGCGAGGAGGAGATCTGGCCGGTACTGGAGGATGCTCTTCGAACGGCACTGCTTGAATTTGTGCGTACGAGGGAAAAAGAAGGGGAGAGACTGCAGGAGGATCTGACCGGAAAGCTCAGGAATATGCTTGAAAATGTGAACCGTGTGGAAGAACGGGGCCCGAAGATCCTGGAGGAGTACAGAAAGAAACTGGAGACCAAAGTCGCCGAGCTTCTGACGGACGCACAGCTGGATGAGTCGCGGATTTCCGCAGAGATCGTCCTTTTTGCCGACAAGATCTGCACCGATGAGGAAACGGTGCGTCTGAAAAGCCATATTCAATCCATGCTGGATGCACTCGGCGGCGGTGACGGGGTCGGCAGGAAACTGGATTTCATAGCGCAGGAGATGAACAGAGAGTCGAATACGATTCTTTCGAAGTCGAATGATCTGGAGACATCCAATATAGCGATTGACCTGAAAACGGAAATTGAAAAAGTACGGGAACAGATACAGAATATCGAATAGCAGGAGATGCCGCGCCGTATGGCAACATTTATCAATATCGGATTTGGAAATATTACAAATGTAGATAAAATCGTGACGATCATTCACCCGGATTCCGCTCCCGCGAAACGCATGGTCCAGCGGGCCAGGGAAGCGGACCGCATCATTGATGCGACACAGGGACGAAAGACCAAGAGTGTGATCATTACGGACAGCAATTATATCGTTTTGTCCGCGCTGCAGCCGGAGACTCTTTCCGGACGCTGTCAGATGAAGGGCATGACAGATGAGGTGAAGTAAAATGAGAAATACTGGTTTCCTTATTGTTTTGTCGGGTTTTTCCGGTTCCGGAAAAGGCACGATCATGAAGGAACTTCTGGAGCGTTACCCGGACGAGTATGCTCTCTCAATTTCGGCGACGACCCGTGCGCCCCGCGAAGGCGAAGAGGACGGAAGGGAATATTTTTTTAAGACCCGGGAGGAATTCCGGGAGATGATCCGCAATGATGAACTGCTCGAATATGCACAGTATGTAGATAATTATTATGGCACGCCGAAGTCATATGTGAACGAGCAGCTGGCGAATCAGAAAAATGTTGTGCTCGAGATAGAGATACAGGGAGCATTGAAGATCAGGGAACAGTTCCCGGATGCGCTTCTTCTGTTCGTGACACCGCCTTCTGCCGGCGTGTTAAAAGACAGACTGACCGGCCGCGGGACGGAGACAGAAGACGTCATTCATTCCCGCCTGGCAAGAGCCGTCGATGAGGCTGACGGGTGTGAAGTGTATGATTATCTGATTATAAACGATGATCTGGACACCTGTGTGGAGGAGATCCATCAGATCATTCTCGGGGAACAAAAAAAGATGAGACATCAGCTGTCAACGATTGAAGCTATTAAAAATGAATTAAAGCAATTTGTGAAGGGAGAAAAGGTATGATACATCCGTCTTATGTAGAGTTAATGAAGGTAGTCAATAAAGAATCCGCAAACATTGGTGAGGAACCGGTCGTGAACAGCCGTTATTCCATCGTCATCGCATCCGCGAAACGTGCGCGTCAGATTATTGACGGAGCGCAGACGAAGGTGGAGAACGCCGAGAACAAAAAACCCCTTTCCATCGCTGTAGAGGAGCTTTATAACAGTGATGTTAAAATCCTTGGCGAAGACAGTGATACGGAAGAGAATTGACCAATGAAGGTATTGTTTATTTCGCTCGGGTGTGATAAAAATCTGGTAGATTCCGAATTTATGCTTGGGAAACTGAGCAAGTACCATTTTACCATAACCGATGATGAGACCGAAGCCCAGATTATTGTAATCAACACCTGCTGTTTCATCCACGATGCCAAAGAAGAAAGCATTCAGACGATTCTGGACATGGCTCAGTACCGGGTGAACGGACGCTGCAGGGCGCTGATCGTCTGCGGATGTCTGGCACAGCGTTACCGCGATGAAATTCTGAAAGAGATCCCGGAAGTGGATGCTGTTCTGGGCACCAATTCGACGGAGAATATTCTTCTGGCTATAGAAAAAGTTCTGCTCGGGCAGAAATATGAATCCTATGAACCGCTGGATACGGTTGAAAAGCATGAAGCAAAACGAAGCATATCTACCGGCGGACATTATGCCCATCTGAAGATTGCCGAAGGATGCGACAAACACTGCACCTACTGTATTATCCCCTCAATCAGGGGAGGATATCGCAGTGTTCCAATGGAAGAGCTGTTAACGCAGGCCCGGGAACTGGCAGAGGCCGGTGTGCGGGAACTGATCCTTGTCGCCCAGGAGACGACGCTGTACGGGATCGACCTTTACGGGGAAAAGATGCTTCACAGGCTCCTGCGGGAACTGAATGAAATACCGGGAATCTACTGGATCCGGCTGATGTACTGCTATCCGGAAGAGATTTACGACGAACTGATCGATGCGATCCGTGACTGTGAAAAAGTCTGTCACTATATTGACATGCCGATTCAGCATATCAATTCGGAAATCTTAAAACGGATGGGACGGCAGACAGGACGCAGCCAGCTGATTGAAAAGATTGAATCTCTTCGCGCGGCTGTCCCGGATATTGCGATCCGTACGACCCTCATCTGCGGATTCCCCGGAGAGACAGAAGAACAGCATGAAGAGATGATGGAGTTTATTAACGAGACGGAGTTTGACCGGCTGGGAGCGTTTACCTACTCGGAGGAGGAAGGGACGCCTGCCGCTGAGTTTCCGGATCAGGTCAGCGAAATGACCAGAGAGAGCTGGCGGGATGATGTCATGGAGCTGCAGGAGGAAGTCATTATTGATAAGAATAATGATATGATCGGCTGTGAGCTGGATGTCATGATCGAAGGCAGGGTGACGGATGAAAATGCGTACGTAGGCCGAAGCTACAGGGATGCTCCGGATATTGACGGCTATGTTTTTGTGAACACGGAAGAAGAGCTCATGAGCGGAGATTTTGTCCGTGTAAAAATCACCGGGGCCTATGAATATGACCTGATCGGAGAACTGCTGTAACTGCAGTGATAATAAAGGAGTAAATATGAATTTACCGAATAAACTGACATTGTTTCGTGTAATATTGATTCCGTTTTTTGTTTTTTTCCTTCTGGCTGACATCGGAATCGGAAAAGCCGGCCCGATCGTGGCTTTGATTATTTTTATTGCAGCAAGTCTTACAGATATGCTGGATGGGAAAATTGCGAGAAAATATAATCTGGTAACCAATTTCGGGAAGTTTATGGATCCCCTGGCGGACAAACTGCTGGTATGTTCGGCACTGATCTGTCTGACAGATCTGAATATTGTGCCTTCCTGGATCGTGATTATCATTATCGCACGTGAATTTATCATCAGCGGATTCCGTCTGATCGCAGCAGAACATCAGATCGTGATCGCGGCAAGCATGTGGGGAAAGTTTAAAACAACATTTCAGATGGCTGCCATCATCCTCCTGATTCTGAATATGGCGGCAAGTCTGATGATTCATCAGGTGGACGTCATTTACATACTGGGAGAGATCGCGCTGTACATAGCTCTGGTCCTGACCATCATTTCCCTGATTGATTATCTGTCAAAAAACAGAGGAGTATTAAAAGAGCAGGATTAACCAGCACAGCAAACGATATCGGAATGTTTGTAAAAACTGATCAAAGAAAAGGAAATGACATGAGGATAATAGCAGGAACCGCAAGAAGCATGCCGCTCAAGACCATTGGAGGAAGGGATACCAGACCAACCACAGACCGGATCAAAGAGACACTGTTCAATATCATACAGGCTGAGATACCGGGGTGTGTTTTTCTTGATCTTTTTGCAGGAAGCGGAGGAATCGGTCTGGAGGCAGTGAGCCGTGGAGCGTCGAAAGCCGTATTTGTGGAAAACAGCAGGAAGGCTGCCGCGTGTATACAGGAGAACATCAGCTTTACCGGATTTCAGTCCTTCTGCGATCTGAAGTGCATGGATTTTCTGGCAGCGCTCAGAACCCTGGAACGCCGATATGTATTTGATGTCGTTTTTATGGATCCGCCCTATGGGAAAGGCTATGCTGAAAAAGCGCTGGACTATCTGAAGGATTCCGGCGTGATCAATCAGCAGACACTGATTATTCTTGAAGAATCAGAATCCTTTGACACCGGTCAACTGTCAGGCAGGGGATTCGTGATTGAGAGGATCAAAAGATACAAAACAAATCAGCACATATTTATGAGAAGGGAGAACTGACACGAAACCGTCAGAAAAATGAGATGAAAAGAGCAATTTATCCGGGAAGCTTTGATCCGCTTACTTTCGGACATTTGGATATTATCGAGCGATCAGCAAAAATGGTGGATGAATTATATGTTGCCGTTTTAAGAAACAATGCAAAAAATCCGTTGTTTTCTGTGGAAGAACGTGTTAGTATGATTAGAGAATTTACTTCCCATATACCGAATGTGCGCGTCAGTTCCTTTGACGGACTGACAGCAGATTATGCGAAAAATATGGGGGCGACGATGATTGTCAGAGGACTGAGAGCGGTCACGGATTTTGAGTATGAACTTCAGATCGCGCAGACTAATCATGCGATCAATCCGGATCTGGATACCATTTTTCTTACCACAAATGTGATGTATTCGTATCTCAGTTCGACAATTGTAAAGGAAGTGGCTTCCTATGGAGGCGACATTTCCAAGTTCGTACCGGAGCAGATCGCCGGGAAGATGTATGAAAAGTATAATATTAACAGATAGGAGAGATACCAAATGAACAGTCGTTTAGAACAGATCATTGCAGAAATCGAAGAGTATATTGACAGCTGTAAGCCGCAGGCGCTTTCCAAGGGCAAAATCATTGTCGACAAGGAAGAACTGCTGGAGCTTCTGACAGAACTGCGATTAAAGACACCTGAAGAAATCAAGCGGTATCAGAAGATCATTGCCAATAAGGACGCGATTCTGGCGGATGCGCAGGCAAAGGCAGACGCAATCATTGCGGAAGCGCAGATTCAGACAAATGAACTTGTCAGCGAACATCAGATCATGCAGCAGGCTTATGCACAGGCCAATGAGGTGGTTTCCATTGCCACGAACCAGGCGCAGGATATTCTTGACAAGGCAACAGAAGATGCTGATTCCATCCGTACGGCAGCGATCGAGTATACAGACACTCTTCTCAGCAACATGGAGAATATTGTCGGCAATGCGATTCAGAATACACATGTTCAGTATGACGGTCTGCTGAATTCTCTTCAGAGCTGTTATGATGTTGTTCAGAACAACAGAAATGAGCTGCTTCAGACCAATGTCGAGCAGGATACGGCAGCATCCGCTCCGGAAAAGAAGTCAGAGGGACTGGATCTGATCTGACAGTACCGGAGAAATCAGAGGGACCGGGGCTTAACTGAGAGCGCCGAATAGTTTCCCCTGCCACAAATAATAGAGAAAAACCAGAAGCATCCCGGAAAGACTGCTGAGCAGTTTGAAACAGACATAGTTCCGCCAGCGGATATCGACAGACCGCAGCATGGACTTTGCCTGGCACAGCCCGCTCAGACCGCCGAAGTTTACGATTGCGGCGGAAAGAAGAAAGATCACCGGGAACTTGCAGGGAAGGTCTCTGATCTGGCGGATACCTGTGGTTACTTCTATAGAGCCAATACAGATACTTTTCAGGATTTCGTTCTGCAGAGGGATATCCTGAATGATCTTTGCCGCCAGCGTACAAAGAATAATATACCCGGCCAGTTTTATCATAGTTGTAAAACCGTCCATGATGCCGGCATCTATGATTTTCATATTCAATTGAGATCTGGATGTCGGTTTTTTGTTTGTCTTTTCTGCCCGGGACTCATTTGCCGGACAGTGCTTTCTGATCAGAACACACCCCAGAATGATGCCAGGCAGATAACATACTGCATAGACCGCGGCTAACGGAACATTTTCCCTGAGGACAAAGACGGCCAGATAGTTGCGGAGAAAAGCCGGGCTGAAATTGCCGGTGATACAGCTGACGGCCTCTGCCTCTTTCGCTGAAATGCGGCCTGTCTCATACAGATCGGCGCAGATCTTGCTGCCCAGCGGAAAACCGAACAGAAAACCGGCGGCCAGTGGAAAGAGCAGAATAGTGCGTACCGGAATAAGACGCAAAAAAACCGGATGGATTTTTTTTGCAGACAATCCGGTCATACCTGAGCGCAGCAGGATGTTTGAAAATATACAGAAAATCAGAAGAGTGGGGAGTATGGTCTGATACCACAGTGCGAGACCCTCCGAAACGGATTCGGCGGCCTTCTGGGGGAACAGCAGACAGTACAGAAGTATCAGTAAAAATAGCAGGAAGATGGTTTTCTTTTTCATACTGCATTATATTTTCAAATTCCGGAATCATTCGTACTTCCTGCGCATCCTCGCGGAGCGTTTATCTCAGTGGGGGTCTCTCACAGTGAGATGAAAGGAATCCATGATGACACAGATCAGAATAGATAAGGTTTTGTCCCAGATGAATATAGCATCCCGGTCTGAGTGTAAAAAGCTTTTTCAGAGCGGGCGTATCCGGGTAAATGACAGTTGTGTCCGCTCTTCATCCGCAAAGTACGATCCGCAAAAGGACCGTCTGTATGTGGATGACAGGCAGGTCATCTATCAGGAATATCAGTATTATATGCTTTATAAGCCTGCCGGCTGTGTGACGGCTACGAAAGATCTGCATGAGAAAACCGTCATGGATTATCTGCCGCAGGGGATTCAGCGCGGACTTTCTCCGGTCGGACGGCTGGATAAAGATACGGAAGGACTGCTTCTGATCACGAATGACGGCGCATTGAATCATGCCCTGCTTTCGCCGGGCAGGCACGTAGATAAGACCTATATCGCAGCCATACAGGGAACCGTGACAGAGGATACTGTCCGAATATTTCGGGAGGGGATCGAGATCGGTGAAAAGAAACCGACGGCACCTGCGCTGCTGGAGATTTTGAATGCCGGTGCTGTTTCTGAGGTGGCAGTTACGGTCACAGAGGGGAAATTTCATCAGATAAAACGGATGTTTCAGGCAGTGGGCATGAAGGTGCTCTTCTTAAAAAGAATCTCCATGGGACCGCTGAAGCTGGATGCATTTCTGAAGCCCGGTGAGTGCAGGGAACTGACGCAAAAGGAGATTCAGGAGCTGAAACGATCGCAGGGATTGGAAGGATGAGGATGAGACAGATAGAAATACTGAGAAATAAAAAAGCGGTCATTTTTGATCTCGACGGGACACTCACGGATTCTATGTGGGTGTGGTCGGAGATAGACCGGGATTTTTTCCGGGACCGCAACATGGAATTCCCGGATTTTCTAAACCATGATATTGAGGGCATGAGTTTTTCAGAAACAGCAGAATACTTTGTAGAGACTTTTCATCTGGAGGAATCCGTTGAAGAAATCAAGGAGACATGGAACCGGATGGCGATCGAAAAATACCGTACAAAGACCATGCTGAAGCCCGGAGCAATGAATATGCTGCAGTATTTAAAAACCAGAGATGTAAAGGTAGGAATTGCCACCAGCAATTCGCAGTTACTGGTAGATGTTTTTCTGGATGCGAGACAGATCCGCGGATATATCGACGCCGTGACCACTTCCTGTGAAGTCAACAGGGGGAAGCCGGCACCGGATGTATATCTGCTGACGGCACAGAAACTGGGAGTTTCCCCCGGTGACTGTCTGGTCTTTGAGGATATACCGATGGGGATCTTGTCCGGGAAAAATGCGGGAATGACCGTGTGCGGCATCGATGATCATTATTCTGCGGATGTGCGCGATCAGAAGATACAGCTATCGGACTATTTCATTAAGGATTTCAGGGAGTTATTATGACCAGACAGTTTTTGCCAGTCTGCCGCAGGGATCTTGAGGAACGCGGCATAAAACAATTGGATTTTGTCTATATCATCGGGGATGCGTATGTGGACCATCCTTCATTCGGACATGCCATCATCAGCCGGGTTCTGGAATCCAGAGGCTTTTCGGTAGGAATTATTTCGCAGCCGGACTGGCGTGATAAAGACAGTATAGCCGTGCTGGGGGAACCCCGTCTTGGTTTTCTGGTCACAGGCGGGAACATGGATTCCATGGTGAATCATTATTCTGTTTCGAAAAGACGCAGACAAAAGGATGCATTCACTCCGGGCGGAGTCATGGGGAAACGTCCGGATTATGCAACCATCGTATACTGCAATCTGATCCGTCAGACCTACAAAAAGAAACCGGTCATCATCGGAGGAATCGAAGCCAGCCTCCGGCGTCTGGCCCACTATGATTACTGGTCAGGGAAAGTGAAAAGATCTATCCTGATGGATTCCGGAGCGGATCTGCTCCTGTATGGAATGGGAGAGCGCAGTATCGTTGAGATGGCAGAGGCGCTGAACAGCGGTATCGATGTCAGGGATCTGACCTATCTGGACGGAACTGTGTACAGGACGAAAGATCCGGACAGTGTCTATGATGCCCTGATGCTCCCTTCCTTTGAGGAAATCAGTCAGAGTAAGGAAACCTTTGCGAAAAGCTTTGATATACAATACCGGAATACAGATCCGTTCTGTGCCAGACGCCTGATCGAGCCCTACGGGACGCGGGGATATATTGTCCAGAACCCTCCCGCAAAACCGCTGAGCACACAGGAGATGGATGATATCTATGAGCTTCCCTATATGCGGGATTACCATCCCTCCTATAAAAAAGAGGGAGGCGTTCCTGCAATAGAAGAAGTGAGATTCAGCCTGACGAGCAGCCGGGGATGTTTCGGAGGCTGCAGTTTTTGTGCCCTGACCTTTCATCAGGGAAGGATCATACAGGCAAGAAGTCATGAATCGATCCTGAGAGAAGCCGAGGAGATGACACATCATCCGGATTTTAAGGGGTATATCCATGATGTGGGCGGACCGACAGCAAATTTCCGCATGCCGGCGTGCAAAAAGCAGATGAAATACGGCGCGTGTCCCGATAAACAGTGCCTGTTCCCGGCGCCCTGCAGAAATCTGGAATGTGATCATTCGGATTATCTGTCCCTGCTGAGAAAACTGCGCAGTCTGCCGAATGTTAAGAAAGTGTTCATTCGATCCGGGATCCGCTTTGATTATCTGCTGCATGATCCGGACCGGACGTTTTTCAGGGAGCTCTGTCAATATCATGTCAGCGGACAGCTGAAAGTTGCCCCGGAACATATTTCAGACAATGTCCTGGAAAAAATGGGGAAACCTCCGGTATCTGTTTATAACCGGTTTCAGGAGGAGTACAGGAATATCAATGAGAAACTGGGGAAAAAACAGTATCTGGTTCCTTATCTGATGTCATCCCATCCCGGATCCACACTGAAGGATGCGGTCCATCTGGCGGAATACCTGAGTAAGCTGGGATATATGCCGGAGCAGGTGCAGGATTTCTACCCGACGCCGTCGACGGTCTCAACCTGTATGTATTATACGGGACTGGATCCCCGTACCATGAAGAAAGTGTATGTGGCGTCCAACCCGCATGAAAAAGCGATGCAGCGTGCGCTGATTCAGTACCGTGACCCGAAAAATTATGACCTCGTCGCGGAAGCACTGAAACGGACGCACAGGGAAGATCTGATCGGCTTTGATAAGAAATGTCTGATTCGGCCCCGAAAGGAAAGAGAAGAACATCCGAAAGACGGCCGGAGAAAAAATTCCGGAAAAGCCAGAAAGACAATCCGGAATGTACATAAAAAGAAATAGCGGGTGTCAGTCGGTGATATCGGCTGTTTCCACGCGGATCAGCTTCTTTAAATCGGCAAACGGCAGCTCAACCTGATATCCTACTTTTCCGGCAGAAAAGAAAATGGTATCAAAGCCGGCAGCTGTCTCATCCACGACCGTGGGGAAGGCTTTTTTCATGCCGATCGGAGAGCATCCTCCGTGGACATAGCCGGTGAGCGGGAGAAGATCCTTCTGCCGGATCATGCTGATTGCTTTTTCCCCGACTGCCTTTGCTGCTTTTTTCAGGTTCAGTTCACTGTTGACAGGAACGACAAATACATAATATCTGCCGGATTTTGCCTGGGTCACCAGAGTTTTAAAGACCCGGCCGGGATCTTCACCGAGGAGTCCCGCGATCTCATCGCCGCTCCGGGAGGGATCTGCTTCGTAAGTATGAGGGGTATATTTTATTTTCTTCTGCTCCAGGAGACGCATGACATTGGTTTTTTCATCGGCTGCCATAAACAACACCTTCCATTCATTTTTTCTTCTATGATAGTACAGGAATGGCAGCCGGTAAAGAGAAAAATATTCTTTTGATGTTTCTTTTTTCTTTTCGATTCCGTTAAAAGATGGTATGATAAACTGATATGAGAGAATTTATAATAGCAGACAGAGAAGCCGGACAGCGCATGGATAAATATGTCTGCAGGATCCTGAGCGGCGCGCCGAAAAGCTTTGTCTATAAAATGATGCGAAAAAAGAATATTGTGTTAAACGACAAAAAGGCGCTCGGACAGGAGATCCTGAAGGAACACGATTCGATAAAAATATACTTTTCTGATGAAACGTTTGAAAAATTTGCTTCAGACAAAGGGAAAGACGATGAACGGTCCCGCCAAAAGCCTGTGACCTTAAAACCGGATGTGGTCTATGAAGACGACGATATTCTGATTATTAATAAACCGGCCGGGCTTCTCTCCCAGAAAGCAGATGCCTCTGACTATTCAGCCAATGAGATGGTGATTGACTATCTCCTGGACACCGGTCAGATCACGAAGCAGGATCTGGTCACCTTCCGCCCCTCCGTCTGCAATCGTCTGGACAGGAATACCTCCGGCCTTTTGACGGCGGGGAAAACCATCCGGGGACTGCAGAAGATGGGAGAACTTCTGAAGGATCGTTCTGTAAAGAAGTTCTATCACGCAATGGTCTGGGGAAGGATTGACCGGGCGGAACATCTGAAGGGCTGTCTGGTAAAGGATCACAAAACGAACCGGGTCAGGATTCTTCCCGAAGGGGAAGGAGATTTTATCGAGACCGCTTACAGGCCCATTGCGCATTACAAAGGGGCAACACTTCTGGAAATTCATCTGATCACGGGCCGGTCGCATCAGATCCGCGCACATCTGGCCTCCGTCGGGCACCCTCTTCTTGGAGACACCAAGTATGGGGAGGCACGCGTGAATAAACAATTGCAGCAGGAAATCGGTGTGCCCGGCCAGCTGCTTTCGGCGTGCAGAATGGAATTTCCGGACGGGAAGGTCATACAGATCAAAGATCCGGACAGTTTTCAAAGAGCAGCGGACTGGCTGGAGAGGAAATAACGAAATCGGGGTTTTTTATGTATATATATTTTATGAGACACGGAGAGACAATCTGGAACCGTCAGGGAAGGATACAGGGATCAACAGACATCGCGCTTACCGATCTGGGGATCTCTCTGGCGGAACTGTCGCGGGACGGATTTGCCGGTGACGGCATTCTGTTTGACAGGATCTACTCAAGCCCCTATCAGAGAGCTCTGAGAACAGCAGAAATCGTTTCGGAAAAGACGCTGCGGCCGGATGCGCCGAAGCCTTCATTTCTTCTTGATGACCGCTTAAAGGAAATGTGCTTCGGAAAATATGAGGGCATGACATTAAAAGAAATCAAAAAAAGGGATGATAATATCCAGAAATGTTTTCAGGATCCGGCACATTTTCAAGCGGATGAGACCGGAGAGAACTATCGTGATGTCTTTGCCAGGACAGATGAATTTCTGGAAAAAGAGATCAGGCCGCTGGAAGCTTTTGACGGCCTGCGAAACGTGCTTGTCTTATGCCACGGAACGATCATACGGGCGTTTCTTGCGACGATCAATCATATAGCAATCGAACATTTCTGGGATATGCCGCAGCCAAACTGCAGCATCAATAAAGTGGAGCTTAAAAATGGTGTGTTCCGTTCTATTCAGGAGCGAATGCTGTATTATGAGTCAGAGGATCTGACGCACAGAGGAATTTTGTAAGGGAAAGGACTTTCACATGCCGACCTGGAATTCAAGAGGCCTTCGGGGTTCAACGCTCGAAGAGTTCATTAACCGCACAAATGAAAAATATCTGGAGAGCCATCTGGCGCTGATCCAGAAAATACCGACGCCGATCACGCCGATCAACATTGAGAAGGAAAGCCGGCATATCACGCTTGCCTACTTTGAACAGAAAAGTACGGTTGATTATATTGGCGCTGTACAGGGAATCCCTGTCTGCTTTGACGCAAAGGAGTGTCATGTGGATACGTTCCCGCTGCAGAATGTACATGCGCACCAGATCCGTTTCATGGAAGAGTTTGAGCGGCAGAACGGCATCGCTTTTATGCTGATTTTCTTTTCTCACAAAGATGTATTTTACTATATGCCGTTTCGGGATCTGAAGGTCTTCTGGGACCGGAGTGAGCAGGGCGGGAGGAAAAGTATCCGTTTCGAAGAATTGGATGACCGTTTCTTTTTCAAGGGACACAGCGGACTGCTGGTTCCGTATCTTGAGCCTCTGCAGACAGATCTGGATCTCAGGGATTGACAAGTGAACGGGAATCTCATATAATGAATGTTGTTTCGCGTGGTAGCATGGTAGCACACTAAAGTGCCGGTAAGAAATAACGAAACAGAGGGAGGGCAATGTGGTAAACCAATTATTGCATACACCGGACGGTGTGAGAGATATTTACAGTGATGAATGTGAGAGAAAGATCGTTCTGGAGAATGAACTGCAGGGGGTATTAAAGTCCTGCGGGTTCCATCCGATCCAGACACCTGCCTTTGAGTTTTTTGATATTTTCGGAAAAGAGATCGGGACAACTCCCTCAAAAGATCTCTATAAATTTATTGACCGTGAGGGCAATACCCTTGTGCTCCGGCCGGATATTACGCCGTCGATCGCCCGCTGCGCTTCCAAGTATTATATGGAGGACGGGATTCCTCTTCGTTTTTGTTATACGGGGAATACGTTTATCAACAACAGCAGTTATCAGGGGAGATTAAAAGAAACGACGCAGACGGGCGCGGAACTCATCGGAGATGGGTCTGTAGCCGCAGACGCGGAAATGATTGCCCTGACGATTCAATTGCTCCTTGCGGCAGGACTGACGGAGTTTCAGGTCAGTGTCGGACATGTGGATTTTCTGCGCGGGCTGTTTGAGGCCTCGGCTCTGGGAGAGGAGACGGAAGAAGAAATCCGCAGCCTGCTTCTGAACCGCAATTTCTATGGCGTGGAAGACCTGATCGAGCATGCCGGACTGAATGAGGATCTGACCTGGTTATTCGGCCTGTTAAAAGATGTGATGATGACGAAGGAAAAAATCAGCAGCGCAAAGGAACGGGCAGCGGCCTATCCGAAGATCCTGTCTGCGCTCGAACGTCTGGAGCAGCTTGAGGATCTTCTGCGGATCTATCAGGTAGAGCAGTATGTTTTTTATGAACTGGCCATGATTTCCGGGTTCGGGTATTATACCGGCATCATTTTTGCCGGATACACATTCGGAAGCGGGGAAGCGGTTGTTAAGGGCGGCCGCTATGACAATCTGCTCAGTGCCTTCGGAAAATCATCGCCCGCGATCGGATTCGCAATTGTGATCGATCAGCTTATGAATGCGCTGCAGCGCCAGCATATCCGGATACCGTTTGAGAATACAACAAAATGGCTGGTCTACGCGGAGGGAATGCAAAGACAAGCTATTGAAGATGCGATAGAACTCAGAAAAAGCGGACAGATTGTGGAGCTGATGCCCCTTACCGCAGAAAAAACGATCGAAGTATATGAAAAGGCCGCAAAGCAGTTTCATATACAGGATATTGTCTATTATACTCAGGAGGGGATATGAGATATTTGACATTTGCTCTTGGCAAGGGAAGACTGGCGAACACAACACTGAAGCTGTTTGAACAGATCGGTATCACCTGCGAAGAGATGAAGGATAAGGATACCCGCAAACTGATCTTTGTAAATGAGGAGCAGAAGCTGCGATTTTTCCTCGCCAAAGGTCCGGATGTGCCCACCTATGTGGAATACGGGGCGGCTGATATCGGCATCGTCGGACGGGACACGATCCTGCAGGAAGGCAGGAATATTTATGAAGTACTTGATCTCGGGTTTGGAAAATGCCGGATGTGTGTCTGCGGACCGCAGGAGGCTAAGGAACTGCTCAGACATCATGAGCAGATCCGTGTCGCAACAAAGTATCCCAGGATTGCCAGAGATTATTTTTACAATAAAAAGCATCAGACGGTTGAGATCATCAAGCTGAACGGATCGATCGAGCTTGCTCCGATCGTGGGTCTGGCGGATGTGATCGTCGATATCGTAGAAACCGGTTCTACGCTTCGGGAGAACGGACTTGAGGTTCTGGAAGAGGTCTGCCCCCTGTCAGCGAGAATGGTGGTAAACCCTGTGAGCATGAAGATGCAGCAGGAGAAAATCAGCAGGCTGATCACAGATCTTCGAACGGTCATTTCAGAAAAACAGTGATCAACCGTAAATTACGCGTGAAAGAGAGGAAAACAGGATGCGTACTTTAAAACTGACAAAGGAAACGATTAGCCGGATCCTTGAGGATCTGCTGAAGCGAAGCCCCAATAACTATACGCAATATGAGCAGAGTGTCAACGAGATCATCGCCAATGTACGCCGGAATCGCGACCGGGCAGTCTTTGAATATACAAAACAGTTTGACGGCGCAGAGATCGGCCCCGGGAACATTGAGGTGACTCAGGCTGAGACAAAAGAAGCATATGCGCAGGTGCAGCCGGAGCTTCTGGAGGTCATCCGCAAAGCAAAAGAGAATATCCGGATCTATCACGAAAAACAGAAGCAGTACAGCTGGTTCGACAGCACGATACCGGGCACGATGCTCGGACAGAAGGTTACGCCGATCGAAAGGGCCGGCGTTTATGTCCCGGGAGGAAAGGCTGTCTATCCATCTTCTGTGCTGATGAACATCATGCCGGCGAAAGTGGCCGGCGTCGGGCAGATCATTATGACGACTCCCTGCGACAGAGCGGGGAAAGTAAATCCCGCGACACTGGTCGCAGCGAAGGAAGCGGGGGCAGACCGGATCTTCAAGGTCGGCGGAGCGCAGGCGATTGCGGCCATGGCCTTCGGAACAGAGAGTATTCCGAAAGTGGACAAGATCGTCGGGCCGGGCAATATCTATGTTGCGCTGGCAAAAAAAGCAGTCTTCGGCTATGTAAGTATCGACTCAATTGCCGGCCCCAGTGAGATTCTGGTTCTGGCAGATGAGACGGCCAATCCGCGCTATGTGGCTGCAGATCTGCTTTCCCAGGCAGAACATGACGAGCTTGCTTCCGCAATCCTGATCACAACAAGTGAAGAACTGGCGAAGAAGGTTTCCGAAGAGGCGGATCAGTTTGCCGAGGTGCTTTCCAGAAAAGACATTATCCGGAAGTCCCTGGATAATTACGGCTATATTCTGATTGCTCCGGATATGGACACTGCCATCGAGGCAGCCAATGAAATAGCTTCTGAGCACATGGAGATCGTGACGGCCAATGCCTTTGAAGTCATGACGAAAATAAAAAATGCGGGGGCAATCTTTATCGGTGAATATTCCAGTGAACCGCTGGGCGATTACTTTGCCGGACCGAACCATGTTCTTCCGACCAACGGGACTGCAAAATTCTTTTCGCCTCTTTCTGTTGATGATTTTATCAAGAAGTCCAGCATCATATCTTATTCAAGGGATGCGCTGAAGGCTGTTTATAAAGACATTGCGCAGTTCGCAAAATGTGAACAGCTGACGGCACATGCGAATTCCGTGCTGGTGCGGTTTGAGGATGAGGACTGACGGAACGCATCCTCGCGGAGCGTTTATCTCAGCGGGGGTTTCTCACACTGAGATGAAACGAATAGAAAAAAAGGGGAGGTCATGATATGGGAACTGACAGAATCGGGTCCGTTTCGAGAACAACGAATGAGACAGACATTCAGCTGAAACTGAATCTGGACGGAACGGGAAAACAGAATATATCGACCGGGATAGGATTTTTTGACCATATGCTGTCCGGGTTTGCGCGTCACGGTTTTTTTGATTTGGATCTTTGTGTGAAGGGGGATCTGGAAGTGGATTGTCACCACACGATTGAGGATGCCGGGATCGTTCTCGGCACGGCGATCCGCGAAGCGATGGGAGACAAGAAGGGGATACGCCGGTTCGGGAGCATGATTCTTCCCATGGATGAGACACTGGCCCTGTGTGCGGTTGATCTGTCGGGAAGACCTTATTTTGTGATGGATGCGCAGTTCACAGTGCCCCGGCTCGGGGATATGGATACGGAGATGGTGCGTGAGTTTTTCTATGCGGTATCTTATGCGGCAGGCATGAATCTGCATCTGAAAATCCTCACACCGGGAAATAATCATCACATGGCAGAAGCTTTGTTCAAGGCGTTCGGAAAGGCGCTGGATGAGGCTGTGTCAATGGATCCCAGGATTTCGGATGTATTGTCCACGAAAGGCAGTTTATAGAGATGAATTACACACATAAAGATATTATCGCAACTATTTTTTTGAAAAAGGGGATGCTGGTAAAAGGATTTAAAGATCATACACCCGTATGTGATCCAGTGCGCCAGATCAAATCCTTCAATGATAACGGGATGGATAAAATCATCTTATATGATCTTTCGGATGATCCGGCAGAGCACGACCAGAATTTGCAGGTGCTGAAAAAAATCATACAGATTGCTGAAATTCCGGTCTATGCGGGAGGAAATATCAATTCCTTTGATGATGTCAGAAAGCTGATCTATGCGGGCTGCAGGAAAGTAATCCTGAACTCATTGAAAGAAAAAACACCTGAAATCGCAAAGGAGGGAGCTTCGCGTTTCGGTCAGAACCGGTTTGCGCTCTCGATTTTTAATGTGGACATGTTCTTTAAACAGAAAGACTCTGTTCAGCAGATGATCAGTGAACTGGTCGTTCTGGATCCGAAGCTGGCCGGCACGATCGGGAATGTGACAGATATGCCCTATTCCATTCTGATGCCGGACCTGACTCCGGAACAGATACGCGATACCCTTGCCTCGGAGGATACGATCAGGGGGATTTCCTGCCTCTATTTCAATGAACCGGGGGCTGACATCACCGGATTGAAAAAATATCTGGGGCAGCAGGGAATACGCACGGATCACCTGGAAGCAGAACTGAAATGGGAGGATCTGAAGCTGAATTCCGACGGACTGATTCCTGTCGTTGTACAGGATTATAAAACAAATGATGTGCTCATGCTTGCCTATATGAATGAAGAGGCTTTTTCCACCACTCTGGCCATCGGAAAGATGACCTATTACAGCAGGAGCCGCCGGGAACTCTGGATCAAGGGACTGACATCCGGTCATTACCAATATGTAAAATCTCTGCGGGCAGACTGTGATTATGACACAATCCTCGCCAAGGTCTCCCAGGTCGGAGCGGCCTGCCATACCGGCAGCCGAAGCTGTTTTTTTAATAAGATCTCCGATGCGGAATATACGGAACGCAACCTGTTCGATGAATTTGAGAGGGAATATAAGGTGATTCGAGACCGGAAGATCAATCCGAAAGAAGGCTCCTATACGAACTATCTTTTCGATGAAGGAATCGACAAGATGCTGAAAAAAATCGGCGGAGAAACGAACAGTATCATTCTGGCAGCAAAAAACAATGACAGAGACGATCTGAAATACCAGATTTCTGATTTTATCTATCACCTGATGGTTTTAATGGTTGAAAAAAATATAAGCATTGAGGATGTTCTGGAGGAACTGTCTCTCCGGTAGAACAGGAAAGTGTACAGATTTTAACGGCCGGTGCCGTGATCTGTACACTTTTTTGTTCTAAGGATTTTCGCGTGGGCGTATTCTGTTACAGGAGAATCTTCAGAGGACGTTTATGGAACAGGAACAGAATAATCAGAGAAGACAATATGTGGAGCAGGCACGAAACAGTTTTTCATCGGGAGAGAAGGGACACTGGCATGACGAAGAACAGGAGCCCCGGAGTTTTTTTAAACTGAGGCTGGCGGTTTCGGCCCTACTCTTTTTAACCGTTTTACTGATGAAATGGACGGATTTGTCCTTCCATGGCGTGGATGCCGGGCGGATCGCAGAGATTATTCAATATTCAGCGCAGGATTTGCATACCCTTATTCATCCGGGGAGTGTGTCAGATTAAACAACCCGGTGCAGGTCTGCGGTCTCACATGCCGGTCCGGCGGTTGATGTACTCGGTTTTGTACTTGGAATAAATGATTTTCTGGCTGCTGTACAATCCGTAATAGCCGGACATCATATAGCTGAGCGCGATTGCGATCAGAAAATACGGCATGGCTCCGAATCCGAACAGTTCAAACCCGATGAGCAGGGAGGTAATGGGACTGTTCGTGACTCCGCAGAATACGGCAAGCATTCCTGCTGCGGCGCATAAGGCCGGAGACAGACCGGTCAGCGTGCCGAAGATATAGCCAAAGGCAGCGCCGATAAAAAAGGAGGGAACGATCTCTCCGCCTTTGAAACCGGCGCCCAGTGTCGCGGCGGTAAAGATCATTTTGATCAAAAAGGCAAGGGGAAAGATTTCTCCGCCTTCGAAACACAAAGCAATTACGTTCATGCCGGTTCCGTTATAGGTCTGGCTGCCGCAAAGAAGGGTCAGAAGGATGACGATTCCTCCGCCCGCGGCTGCCCGCAGATAGGCATTGCGGAAAAACTTTTTGTACATGCGTTCCGCGTTATGCAGGATGGTACAGAACAGGATACTGATGCCAGCGCAAAGAACGGCCAGAACACCGATGATGACGGCTGTCTTCAGAGACAGGGAGGGCAGGAGCCCCAGTACAAAAGATTCCCTGCGGATACCGAGATGCGAAGCAACGCCCCGGGCAACGAGGGAAGAGATCACGCACGGAACCAGTGCGGAGTACTGCATGATGCCAACGCTTACGACTTCCATCGAAAAGAAAGCAGCGGCCAGAGGCGTCCCGAACAGAGAAGAAAAGGCTCCGCTCATGCCGCTCATAATCATGATATGCCGGTCGCTGCTGTCAAAGCGAAAGAGTTTTCCGAGAGCAGCGCCGATGCTGCCGCCGAGCTGAAGCGCGGCGCCTTCACGGCCCGAGGAACCGCCGAACAGATGTGTGATCAGCGTAGAAAGAAAAATCAGCGGCGCCATGCGCAGCGGAAGATTGTCATTGGAATGGATCGCGGAAAGGACAAGATTCGTTCCGCTGTCTTTTTCATCGTGAAGCAGGCGGTATAACCCGACAATGCTGATGCCTCCTGCCGGGAGCAGAAAAATGAGCCATTCATGCTGCATGCGAATGTCCGTCACAATCTGCATCCCGTAATAAAAAGCGGAACCGGCAACTCCCGTAATCAGACCGGAAAGGATAGCGAACAGGATCCATTTTCCGGAAACTTTTGTCTGAAAAAAATAGTTTTTTATAAAAATTTTAACAGATTCCATGGATAGTCCTTTTGAATGAAACATTGCAAGATGTGCCAAAATCGTATATACTTAATCATTATATAATAAAACTTTGAAAATGCAAGAAAGATAAATTATGAGACGAAAAATCCAGAATCTGACACAGGGGAAATTTGAATATGACCAGCCTGCACTCATTATCCGTGAGGAGGAGCTGAATTTCCAGGTCGTGGAGAATGAAATATATTCCGGTTCTTTTCATATTGAGAGCAGCTCGCAGGTGCCCGTGCGCGGGATCATTACCTGTGAGAATCCGCATATCAAAGTGGTGACCACGGAGTTTGACGCACTTGTATGCGAGATCTTGTTTGAATATGACGGAACGGATGTCACGGAAGGGGATGCTGACGCGGGATGCTTTGTCATTACCGGCAGCACAGGAGAATATCTGCTGGATTTTAAGGCGAAGATCACCAGACATTACCTTGCGACATCCATTGGGAAAATCAAGACATTAAATGATTTTTCCAATCTGGCGAATCTGAATTGGGAAGAAGCGCTGAAAGTGTTTTCTTCACCATATTTTACGAATGTATTTCATGAAAATGCGGAGTATCATCTGCTTCTGTACCGCGCCCTGACGGCAAACGGGTGCTCTTCCCATGCCATGGAGGAGTTTCTGGTCGGGATCGGGAAAAAACAGCGGAGCACGTTTGCCCTGTTTGAGGATGAGAAGAGTTATCAGGTCAGTGAACGTGTGATCCCGGATTCTGTCAGAGTCATCAAATCGGAGTGGGGGTACTGTGACATCGCAGTTTCCTGTGACGCGCCTTTTGTTTCTTTAAAAAAGAACCGTCTGTCCATGTATGACTTCAGGGGAAAGCATGCGGATGTGTCCTGGCAGATCATTCCGCAGCTGATGCACAGGGGCCGGAACTTCGCAGTCATTACGCTGGAGAACAATTACCAGAAGGAAAAAATCACCATTACCGCTGTCTATAAGGAAAGTATGACCGAATATTCCAGGAATCATCAGAAGAGGGTGCTCTATGCGGGACTGGAAAGAAAATATATGCAGTTTCTGCTGGAAGAGAAGACGTCTGAGGAGTGGAAGAACGAATCTCTGAAACTGATCGATCACATGAAGAAAACTGATCCGGATAACCGATGGATGGACATGTTTGCTGCCTGGATCTGCCTGAAGACACAGGATAAAGAGCAGGCAAGGGAGCGGATGCTTTCTCTTCCGAGATCAGCCAGAAACGGCAGGACTCCGCTTGGCGCCTTTTATGATTATCTGACTGCGCTGGAGGAGGAAGACTACGATTATGACATGGACGATCTGGCCAGGATCAGACAGATACAGAACAAATATCCGAAACATCCGATCCTTTTTTGGGTACTCCTGCAGACCGACTCTTCTCTGAAAAGAAATCCGCTGCGCAAATACCAGGCAATCAGGAAGTTCATGACACAGTACAGCCGCAGTCCTGTCCTTTATCTGGAAGCGGCCGATCTGCTGATTTCGAATCCGGAGATCCTCAGCAGCTACGGAGATTTCGAATTCCATCTGATCAGCTGGATGTCGAGAAAAAACCTGATCACCTATGAGCTGGCGCTTCGGATCCAGAGCATGGTACAGAGCCTGAAGGAATTTAACCGGAATTACTACCGCATTCTGTCAAAATGTTATAAAAAGTATCCGGATATCGGTTTTGTGAAAGTGATCTGTACCTATCTGATCAAGACAAGCCGTTATGGGGAAGCCTATTTTCCGTGGTTCAGGCGCGGACTTGAAAATCACATCCGCATTGCCGGGCTGTATGAGGGATATATGCTTTCCTGGAGCCGGGCACAGGGCGAGCTGCCTGTTGAGATTCTGAAATATTTTTCCATGAACAGTTCTTTGCCGACACAGCGCAAAGCAATGCTGTTTTCTTATATTGTGCGTAACAAACACCGGCTCGGGAAGGACTGGCCGGCATATATGGTCATGGTAAAGAGCTTTGCGCTTCAGCAGCTGGAAAAGGGAAACATCAGTGAAGATCTGGCGATCATATATGAGGAACTGAGAAGAACGATGCCGGTCAGTGAGTGGAAAGCGGTCCGGCGTGAATGTGAGAATTGTTACAAGATTCATCTGACGGGAGAACGCTGGGCGGCCGTCCGTGTTCATCAGAATGATGCCGTGAGCGCGCAGCACCGGGCCATCCTGTATCATAACCAGGCATATGTGTATCTGTACCGGAAGCCGTATGTCATCATTTATGAAGACCGCAACGGCATGTTCTATACGGCGGCGGATGACTATCGGATTTCCAAGATGCTGGCCGGCAGCAACATCCTGAGCACAGCAGAAGAGAGCGCCGAAGACAAGCATCATGCGGACAGGCCATCTCTGATCCTTTCGGAAAAAGAGCGTCTCAAGAAGATGGCCGGACCGATCGATGAGATGACAGAACTGCTTCTCAAGGCACAGGAAGAAGGGGAAAACGTCCTGCCGTCAGCACAGCAGCTCATGGTGCGGATGCTGTTTACCGGATATCTTCCGCCGGAACACGAAAAGATTTTCCGGATACTGCTGGGGGACCGGGATTCCTTCGAGCTGGCGCTTGCCTATGCCACTGTCATATCCAGAAGTCTTCTCTTCGGCGAATACCCGATGAGCGATGATGTATACCGGTTCCTGGCGGACTGCCTTGCGGCAGGGAAGAAGATAAACGGATTCTGTGAGGCTGCATTTTTACTGGAACAGCTGAGCAGAAACGATGAAGCAGCGCAGGATCAGGCAGAGCGCATTTTAATGAACTATCTGTTTGAAAGCAGATATTTTGATTTCTTTGAAAAATTACCGGCGCAGACCCGCAGGCGTTATTTTATGACGGATCTGAAAGTGGTTTCTTATCATGACACGCCGGGAAAGACGTTTTATATTGTCTTTTCAGATGAGCATAAAGAGGCAATGACGGAAGTGCTTCCCGGATTGTTTACGTATCCTGTCCGGATGCTTCCGGGAGAACCCTGTTCCTACCGGATCGTGGATATCAGCGGTATGACAGAGTTCAGCGGCATCCTGGATCCTGTAAAAGTTCCGGAAGGCTGCGAAAAGACCAGATACGGCCGGCTGTCCGCGCTCAGGGCAGATGACCCGGATTCCAATAAGCTTTATGAGTATGCCAGGATCTGTGATATGACCGAGGCATTATTCGTACCGATAGAGGAGTAAAAGAGGTGCCGAAGAAAAATCTATATATAGGAATCGATTTGAACAACGAAAGGGCGATGATCAGCCTTTATCATGAGGGTATGCATGAAGTACAGACGGTTTCGGCCGTACCGGGAGAAGAACGATACCAGATTCCGACGGCTGTCTTTGTGTCTGACCAGGGCGGCTATTTCTACGGCCATGAGGCGCTTCGCAGACAGAACCGGCAGGATGGTACTTTCTTTAACAACCTTTATGAAGAATCCCTTTCAGGGGAGAATGTGATTTACAGGAATATGCTGGTACAGTTCATCGCCAGACTGATTAAGTTCAAAGAGCGTTATGATTTCAGAAATCTGATCCCGTTTCTGGCCATTACGATTCCGGATCTCGGAGAAAAAGACGTGGAACTGTTTGAATTTGTCAGGAATGAACTGGGCTTTTCTGTGGATCATTTTCAGCTGATGGATTACAGTGAAAGCTTTTTTGCGAATACCTGTCATCAGGATGCGTCGATCCGTATCCATGATGTGGCTCTGTTCAATTTTGTCGGGGAGAAGATCACCTTCCTCCTTCTCAGGATGAATGCGGCCGGAAAAGTCCGCAGGGTCGTATCGGAAAAAAAAGAATGGACAGTTCCGGAAGAATCGCGCGCCAGTGCAGAGGCAAAGGATCTTTTCTTCGCGGAGGTCATGAAAGAAGCATTTGATAAAAGAGTGATTTCGGGAGTGTATTTTATCGGGGACGGATTTGACGGGAAATGGATGAAAGAGACCCTGCGCTGTGTCGGCCCGAACAAAAGGGTTTTTCTCGGGAAAAATCTTTTTACCCAGGGGGCCTGCCTGGCTGCCTTCCGGAGCGAAGTGACGGACGGATGGAATTATTATTATGACTGCCCGTACAAGATCCAGGGAGAACTTCAGATCAAACTGCTCAAAGACGGAGAACCCTATACGCTGCGGCTGACATCGCTGGGGGAAAACTGGTTCCGGCCGACCGAAAAGTATTATCTGCTGTATGACGGGGATCCCCGCCTCGAAATCATGGTCCGCACCAGAGAGAGGATCCATGCGAGAACAGAGACCTTTACGCTGGACTATTTGCCGGAACGGGAGCCGAAGAGCATACGTTTGTCTGTTCAGGCGGTTCCGCTGTCCGGAAACAAGATCGAGATCCGTGTGGCGGATGACGGCTTTGGAGAACTGTTTGATTCCTCCGGAAAAACATGGTGCTTTCCGGTCACTATCATACCTGAATAAGAAAGGCAGTGGAAAATGTTTCGACTGATAGAGAACAGAAGAGCGGCAGCTCCGTATTATCATGAAAAAATCACAGTCCATATCTATACGATCGAGGAATTGTGCTATTACCTGGAAAAGAATACCTATCTGATCGACAAAAGCTGGCTGGGAGAAAGCCTTTTTGCGTGGCTTGAGAAAGAGCTGGACATGTATGAGCTTGCGGCCGGCTTGCGGAATGCCATGCGCAAGCAGAAAAGTGTATACGAAAGCGTGCTGCTGATTTTCCATGCTTCCGGGAATTATTCTGAAAAAGAACTGAAAAATCTGCGTACTCTTCTGGACGCCATGGAAGGCAAGACCAGCATGGAGCGAAGAAAGATGCGGGGAGATCTGTTTTTTAAGGCGAAAAAATACCGGCAGGCGGCTTATACGTATATGGAGCTGCTCCAGCCCGGGAATGCGAGACAGATGACAGAAGAGCTGCGCGGGAATATCATGCATAATCTGGGCGTGATTTACGCAAGAATGTTTCAGTTCGAGGAAGCGGCGCAGCTGTTCGCGGAAAGCTGGAGACTTTCCAAAAATGAAAAAAGCAGGGAATGTTACCTGTATGCCATGAACTATCTGGACGAGCATGCGCCGGAAAAGGATCAGGAGCTTGACTTAAGTTTCAGTGAGATGAGAGAAGCGCTTGCGCATATCAGTGAAGTGTCGGATCTTCCGGAATATTATGCGGAGAGAAAAGAGGTTTCTCTGGCTGCAGATGCATATGACTGGAAACCGAAGCAGACCGGACTTGCGGACCGCTGGAAATCCGAATATAAAGCAATGAATTCTTAAAAAAATACTTATTTACATCAGGTTTGTTTTATTGTATAATCTCCTCGGATGGTATTCTGAAAGGAAACTGTACCGGACAAAAAGATATTTATTTTGAATCGTGAGCTTGTATTGCCATACCGGCAAATGAGACTTCACTGTCCCGCCATTTTACAGAATTACAGAATGGAGGGATGCTTAATGGACATTGGATTTATCGGCGCAGGGAAAGTCGGTTTCTCAGTCGGGAAATATCTAACCGAGCGCGGCATAAGGGTGACCGGATACTACAGCCGTACCCCTCACTCTTCACAGGAAGCAGCAGAATTTACAAATTCCAGACAATATCTCAACTTGAGACAGCTGGTGGAGGATAGTGATGCAATATTTGTAACCGTTCCTGACGGGGCGATTGCCTCTGTTTGGGAACAGCTGAAGATGCTTCCGATTCAAAATAAGATAATCAGTCATTTCAGCGGATCTTTGAGTTCCGCAGTCTTTTCAGATATCGGGCGTTATCACGCATATGGTTATTCCATCCATCCGCTTTTAGCTGTAAACGATAAAAAGAATTCCTACAAAGATCTTTCCGGCGCGTTTTTTACTATGGAAGGCAGCCCGGCGCATCTGGACGAGCTGAAGCATCTGTTCGAACGGTTTGGCAATACGGTCGAGGTGATTTCAGCAAAGGATAAGATCCTTTATCATGCGGCCGCTGCGATCGCGAGCAATCTGTATGTGGGACTGGTAAGCCTGAGCGAGAACATGCTTTGCAGTCTGGGTTTTACACAGAAGAATGCGCACAAAGCACTTTCGCCGCTGATCGGCGGAAATGCGCACAATATCGTCGAGTACGGTACTGCACGCGCACTGACCGGCCCCATTGAGCGCAATGATACGGGGACGGTCGTGAATCATCTGGATCATCTGCCGGAGGATGCAAAAGAGATCTACCGCTTATTATCGTTACAGGTATTAAAAGTGGCGCAGCAAAAGAATCCGGAACGGGATTATGAAGACATGGAGGAGGTATTGAAAAGATGAAGACAACAATTGCAACTTTGAAAAAAATGAAAGCAGAAAACAATAAGATCACGATGCTGACCTGTTATGATTATTCCATCGCGAAGCTGATGGACGAGACAGGCGTGGAGATCCTGCTGATCGGGGATTCCCTCGGCAACACGATGCTTGGCTATGAAAATACGCTGCCGGTGACCATGGAGGATATGATCGCTCACACAGCTGCTGTCAGCAGGGGAGCTAAGAATGCGCTGATCCTGGCAGACATGCCGTTTATGTCCTATCAGACATCCACCTACGACGCAGTGGTGAATGCAGGCCGTCTGATGAAAGAGGGACATGCCCATGCAGTCAAGCTTGAAGGCGGAGCACGTGTATGTCCGCAGATCCGGGCAATTGTTGACGCGGATATTCCGGTATGCGCGCACATCGGACTGACTCCTCAGTCAATCAATGCGTTCGGCGGATTCAAAGTACAGGGAAAAAGCGAGGAAGCAGCCCGCACTCTGATTGAGGACGCGAAGAAGGTCGAGGAGGCAGGCGCATCTCTGCTGGTTCTGGAAGGAATCCCGGCGAAGCTTGCCGCAATCATCACAAAGACAGTCAGCATACCGACGATCGGTATCGGAGCCGGAGCAGACTGCGACGGTCAGGTGCTGGTTTATCAGGATATGCTGGGAATGTTTACAGATTATGTCCCCAAGTTCGTAAAGCAGTTTGCCGCAGTAGGCGAGATCATGCGCCAGGCATTTGCTGATTACATGAAAGAAGTAAAAGAGGGAACATTCCCGACCGAAGCACATACATACAAAATTGACGATGAGATTATCGAGAAGCTTTATTAAAGAATATACGATTGCAGAGCTTTGAGCAGAAGTACAGGAACTCTGCCAGGAGGAAAAGGAAGAATGAGAGTTGTATCAACCATCAGTGAAGTCAGAGAAGCAGTGAAGCAGTGGCGCAAAGAGGGACTCACCGTCGGCTACGTTCCGACCATGGGATACCTTCATGAAGGGCACGGAAGCCTGATTGTGAAAGCAAGGGAGGATAATGACAGAGTTGTTGTCAGTATCTTTGTAAACCCGATGCAGTTTGGCCCGACAGAGGATCTGGCCAGCTATCCGCGTGATCTTGAAAAAGACAGTGCCTTTTGTGAAAGCCTGGGCGCAGATCTGATTTTCCATCCCGAACCGGAAGAAATGTATACAGACGGGTTCTGTTCCTATGTGGACATGTCTGTACTGACGCAGGAGCTTTGCGGACTGAGCCGTCCGGTCCATTTCAGAGGAGTATGCACGGTGCTGACCAAGTTCTTTAACATCATTCAGCCGGACAGAGCATATTTCGGACAGAAGGATGCACAGCAGCTTGCCATTGTGAAACATATGGTGAGTGATCTCAACATGAACCTGGAAATCATCGGATGCCCGATCGTGCGTGAAGAGGACGGACTGGCAAAGAGTTCCAGAAACACTTATCTTTCTCCTGAAGAGAGAAAGGCGGCTCTTATTCTGAGCAAAACAATTTTCATGGGTCAGAAGATGGTACAGGACGGTGAGACAGATGCTGTCAGACTGACGGATGCCATGAAGGCCAATATTGAGACAGAACCTCTGGCGAAGATTGATTATGTTAAGGCGGTTGACGGTCTCACTATGCAGCAGATCAAAACGATCAAGGCGCCGGCTCTTGTAGCGATGGCAGTCTATATCGGCAAAACAAGACTCATCGACAACTTTATTGTCGAGTAAACAGGGGAGGTCCTATGACAGTTTCAATCTTAAAAAGCAAAATCCACCGCGCAACGGTCACACAGGCCGCACTGGATTATGTGGGCAGTATTACAATAGATGAAGACCTGATGGAGGCGGCCGGCATCCTGGAATATGAAAAGGTTCAGATCGTTGACGTCAATAACGGAGCGCGTTTTGAAACCTATGTCATTGCCGGTGAGAGCGGAAGCGGCGTGATCTGTCTGAACGGCGCGGCGGCCAGATGCTGCTCAATCGCTGACAAGGTGATCATCATGTCGTATGCGCAGATGACGCCGGAAGAGGTGAAGACCCACAGGCCGAATGTCGTATTTGTGGATGACATCAACCGGATCAGCAGAGTAACCTCCTATGAGAAACACGGACAGCTGTTTGACCTGGCCCGTCTGGATGAAGATGAGGAGCAGGACTGATGTTAAATGGAAAAACAGTTGTACTGGGCGTGACCGGCAGCATTGCCGCTTATAAGATTGCAAATCTGGCCAGTATGCTGATCAAACTGCATGCGGATGTTCATGTGATCATGACGCAGAATGCGACCAATTTTATCCATCCGACCGCGTTTGAGACGCTGACGAATCATAAGTGTCTGGTGGATACCTTTGACCGTAATTTTCAGTTCCATGTTGCCCATGTGAATCTGGCTGCGCAGGCAGATGTCATGCTGATCGCGCCGGCTTCCGCAAATGTGATCGGGAAGCTTGCGAACGGTATTGCGGATGATATGCTGACGACCACGGCGATGGCCTGCAGGGCTCCGATGCTGATCGCGCCGGCCATGAACACGAACATGTATGAGAATCCCATTCTGCAGGATAATCTGAAGAAGCTGAAAGCATACGGGAAAGAAATCATTGAGCCGGCAAGCGGGATGCTTGCCTGCCGGGATATCGGGAAAGGGAAAATGCCTGAACCGGAAGTCCTGCTTCAGTATATTCTGCGCACGATCGCCATGGACAAAGATATGGCAGGCAGGAGAGTGCTTGTTACGGCAGGACCTACACAGGAGGCGCTGGATCCTGTCCGGTATATTACCAATCATTCCACCGGAAAGATGGGATATGCGATTGCGGAAAACGCCATGCTGCGCGGTGCGGAGGTGACGCTCATTTCGGGCCCCTGCGCCATGGAACCGCCCATGTTCACCCGCGTGATTCCGGTTGTGTCTGCAGAGGACATGTACCAGGCTGTTGTGAGTGAATATGAGAACGCAGACATCGTTGTCATGACTGCGGCGGTCGCTGATTACAGACCGGCGACAGTCAGCACGGAGAAGATCAAGAAGAAGGATGACGATCTTTCCATTCCGCTCATGCGCACCAAAGATATTCTCGGTACCATCGGGACGGGCAAACGTCCGGATCAGTTCTTCTGCGGGTTCTCCATGGAGACACAGAACATGATTGAGAACTCCCGGGCAAAGATCGTAAAGAAAAACCTGGACATGATTGTCGCAAACAATGTAAAAGTGGAGGGCGCCGGTTTTGCCGGGGATACCAATGTGATCACCATCATTACACCGGAAGCGGAAAAGGAACTTCCGATCATGACTAAAAAAGAAGCTGCCGGAATCATTTTTGATGAGATTCTGGCAAGAATGTAAGAACAGCGGCAAAGGATTTCAGACAAATCCTTTGCCTTTTTTATATAGCAGTGACTTGTTAAAATCATATAAAATATAAGATTCTATTTGACGTATGAAATAAAATGCCTTACAATAGAACCAACGATATAATACGAGGAGGTAAAATATGGCAGACAAATTTTATGCCAAGGGACCGGGCAATAATGGTTATATCAAGAACCTGGAAGTCCTGGATTTTAATCCCTGGAATGGCAAAAGCGGTGTTTTCCAGATGCAGGTCTATAAGACTGCAGAGGGAAAATACTATCTGTATGGGTCATGCTTCGGCGGGACACAGACAGGCGTACTGATTGCGGATATTACAGATCCGGAACACACAAGATTTGTAAAACATCTGCAGCTGCTTGACCCGGAGGAGTATCCGACGACATCGACACCGAAGATCCAGGTGGCGGATGATCTTCTGATCTGTGCGATGACTGCCGGATCGGGACCGGGTGCCCTTGTGAATCAGAGTGAGCTGATGAACATGAAGTGCCAGGCCGGCATACAGATCTGGTCATTAAAGGAAGATCCGGAGAATCCAAAGTATTTAGGATACTGGGATTGCGGCGTGCCGCATTCGATCGGCGTACATCGTTTCATGTATAATGGCGGACCTTATGTTTATCTTTCCTGCGAATCCATGCGTTTCGAGGGAATGATCATGCGGATCGTGGACATTTCAGACCCGACGAACCCGCACGAAGTCGGAAACTGGTGGGCACCTCATCAGTTCGTAGACGGAGTTCCGGGACGTACGGTGGATCATCACGCGGGACATGTTCCTTCCTTCATGGACAAAGGCTGGATGCATGGACCTCCATTCCGCAGAGACGACGGAATCATGTTCTGCGGATATGGCGGAGACGGTTTATATGTTCTCGACGCAAAGGATGTTTCGCGCGTTACCTGTCTCGGCAATCTGAAGTTTATGCCGGCTTTCTCGAGTCATCTTGCGGGAGCCCGCACACATACAGCACTTCCTTTGCCGGGCCGTGATCTGGTCATTGTTACCAATGAGGGCGAGCGTTTCCAGTTCTTCCCGGAGGGATCCATCAAAGACGCGCAGGCAATGAACAACCTTCATATGGTCGATGTCAGAGATCCGTCCAAACCCACGCTGATCGCGGAGTTCCCGTATCCGGAAGTTCCGGAGGATTTCCCGTATCCCAACTTCAATGTGATGAATCTGGGCTGTCAGGGACCGTTCGGACCGCACAATCTGCATGAGCCGATGAGCAACAAACCGTGGCTTGAGCAGAGAGGCGACCGCGTATATTGCTGCTATTTCGCTGCAGGCCTTCGGATCTATGATGTATCCGATCCTTATTACATCAAGGAAATGGCATATTTCATCCCGCCGAACCCGAATAAGACTCGTGAAGAATCCTTCTTCCCGGGACTGCCGGGACCGCGCAATGCCATGACGGAGGATTGCTGTGTAGATGACCGCGGATATATTTATGTAACATGCTTCGATGATGGATTCTATGTATTAAAGAAGACCTACGAAGATTAATCCGCAAATTAAAAAGGGACTCAGGCCGCACCCGGGAATACATTCTCCGGTGCGGCTTTTCCTTTTTTGAGTTGCAGTGCGGAATAGTTTTGATATAATGTTCATAAAAAGCACTCGGGGGAAGGGGTTATGGAAGAAACAAAGAAAAAAAGACTCCGCTCCGGTTATACGACCGGCAGCTGCGCCGCTGCAGCCGCGCAGGCAGCAGTACATATGATGCTCTCCGGAAAGGATGTACCCGAAGTCAGACTTGATACTCCGAAGGGAATCACATTGTTTCTGGAGCCGGCGGATTCCGTGTGGAACAGCGAAGAAGCATCCTGCGCAATTCAGAAGGATGCCGGAGACGATCCGGATGTGACGAATGGTGTTTTTGTATATGCACATGTCAGAAAGTGCGGGAAAGAAGAAGCAGTCAAAAGAATGCATTTTTTCCCGGACGAAGCGGATCCCGATGCGGATGTGGTGGTTGCCATTGAGGGAGCGGAAGGCGTGGGAAAAGTGACGCTTCCCGGACTGGAGCAGCCGGTGGGGGCTCCGGCCATTAACCGTGTGCCCCGGCAGATGATCACGGAGGAAATAAAACGCATTTGCGCGCAGTTCGATTATCACGGCGGAATCGTCGTGACGGTCAGCATTCCTGCAGGAGAAAAGCTGGCTGCGCAGACGTTTAACCCGCGTCTGGGGATCATGGGAGGAATCTCTGTCCTCGGGACGAGCGGAATCGTCGAACCTATGAGTGAGAGAGCTCTGATTGAGACCATCGGGGTAGAGATGCGTCAGAAGGGATATGACCGGCAATACCTTTTAATTACTCCCGGCAATTACGGAACAGATTACCTGAAGGGGCACTTCCCGTTTCCGGATGACGAAGCAGTCAAATGCAGCAATTACGTGGGGCAGACCATAGACATGGCGGTGGAACAGGAACTCTCGGGCATCCTTTTCGTGGCACATATTGGAAAATTTATCAAAGTGGCCGGCGGGATCATGAATACACATTCGAAAGATGCGGATGCGAGAATGGAAATCCTGGCCTCCTGTGCGCTCAGGGCAGGAGGCAGTGCAAAAACTGCCCGAAGTATTCTGGACTGTGTGACAACGGACGAAGGACTCCGCGTTATCCGGGAGGCGGGACTGTTTGAGCCTTCCATGAAGATCATGACAGAAAAGATAGATGATTATCTGAAACACAGGGCGCGCGGGATGTTAAAGACCGGAGCAGTCATTTTCTCGAATGTATTCGGCGAACTGGGAAGGACACAGGATGTTCCGGAATTGCTGGAGGCTCTGAAGAAGGAACGGGGGATGGAAGAATGCTCTGTCTTGTGACGGGAGGAAGCGCCAGCGGGAAGTCGGCCTGGGCAGAAGGGCTGTGCATGAAGCTGGCAAAAGGGAAAAAACTATATATTGCCACCATGCAGCCGTATGGAGAAGAAGGGGAAAGAAGGATCCGCAGACACCACAGGCTGCGCGCAGGAAAAGGGTTTGAGACGCTTGAGTGCTATACCGGTCTGGAAACGGTCCGGATCGGGAGATATTCCTGTATTCTTCTGGAATGTATGTCCAATCTGACCGCAAACGAAATGTTTGCGCCGGAGGGAAGAAAGGACAGAGCGGCAGAGAAGATTCTGGAAGGGGTCCGTCATTTGCAGACGTTTACGGATCATCTGGTAATCGTTACAAATGAAGTATTTTCCGACGGGATCGTTTATCCTGAGGAGACGATGATCTACCAGCAGGAGCTCGCACGGATCAACCGTGAGCTTGCCGCCATGGCGGATGTATTCACAGAGGTCGTCTGCGGGATCCCCGTCATGGTAAAAGGAGAAACCGTATGATCGGCGTTTCCCTCAGGGCGAACCGGATCAAAACGGATTCTTTTTCCAATAACTCAAAGAAATTACCAGAAAACTCAATTTTTTTTTCAATGAGTTCTTTTACAGCTGATATAATAGTTTTCATCTCAGTGAGAGAGACTTGAAATTCTTAGAAACATAAAGGGGTAGTATAAAATGGCCATATCTATGATGGGAATTGATCATAAGAGGGCAGATCTGGATATCCGCAGCAAGTTTTCTTTTACAACGAATCAGAAAAAAAGCTTTTATGATCTTTTAAAAAAGCAGGCCGGCCTGGATGGCTGTGTTTTGATTTCGACCTGTAATCGTATGGAGTTGTGGCTCAGTTCAGAGGGGGACGCATCAGAAGACAGGATTGTTTCCATGCTTTGCGATTTTCTGGGAGTGGACACTTCGGAATATGAGTCCTATGCTGTGTACCGGCAGGGGAAGGAAGCGGTGGAGCATCTGTTTCTGCTTGCATCCGGTCTGGATTCGAGAATCATCGGAGAAGATCAGATTGTGACGCAGGTGGGAGATGCCCTGGCGTTCGCAAGGAGCTGTTATACCACAGATCACACGCTGGAAGTCCTTTTCCGCCAGGCCGTGACAGGAGCCAAGAGGGTAAAAACAGAGACAGATCTGTCTACGGCGGACAAGTCTGTGATTCATACGGCTCTTCAGTACATGAAAAAAGAGGGCTTTTCTGTTTCCGGGAAGACCTGTATGGTCATCGGGAACGGGATGATGGGACGGATTTCGGCAAGGACTCTTCTGGAACAGGGAGCGGATGTCATGGTCACGGTGCGTCAGTATCACAGCGGAGTAGTGGAGGTGCCGGACGGATGCCGCAGGATCGACTATAATGACCGATTAAAAATGCTACCGGAATGCGATTTTGTGGTAAGCGCGACCAGCAGTCCCAACTACACACTGACGCGCGCAGAGCTGGAGCCGCTCAACCTGGATCACCGGATCTTTCTGATTGATCTGGCTGTGCCGAGAGACATTGAACCGGAAGCCGCGGATCTGCCCTGGGTGCAGTTATATGATATTGACTCCTTTCATATTGATCTCGAGTCGGATAAGCTGAAGGAGAATCTGGTCATAGCCGACTCAATTCTCCGGGAAGAGGAAGACCGGTTTTATGAATGGTATGAGGGGAAAGACTATGTGCCGCGGATTCAGAGGCTGAAAGAGCGGGCCGGAGCGGACGTGGTCGGACGTATGACGCCTGCACTGCGTCAGATGACACTTGCGGGCAGCGGAAAAGAAGAACTCATCAGTGAGATCACGGGAGCATCTTCCCGCATGATGAACCGGCTGCTTTTCGGTCTCCGGACCAGAGTCCCGGATGATGTATTCCGTGAATGTCTGCAGGCGATGGAAGAAATAATGGAAAAGGAATGCTGATCAATGAAGCAGAAGATAGTAGTGGGCAGCCGTGAGAGCCGGCTGGCTGTGATACAGAGCGAAATGGTGCTGGAGTATCTGAAAAAGGAATATCCCCGGACAGAGGCGGAGCTTGTGACGATGAAAACAACCGGTGACAGAATCCTTGACCGGACGCTCGACCAGGTAGGCGGAAAAGGGTTGTTTGTAAAAGAGCTTGATCTCGCTTTGAGAGATAAGCGCACGGATGTTTCGGTACACAGCTTAAAAGATGTACCGATGGATCTTCCGGAGGATCTGCCTCTGGTTGCTTTTTCCGCAAGAGAAGACCCCAGGGATGTCCTGGTGCTTCCGGAGGGAGAGACGGAACTGAACAGAGATCTTCCGATCGGCTCAGCCAGTCTGCGCAGGAGCATTCAGCTGAAGAAGCTGTATCCGGATATGGAGATCGCCCCGGTACGGGGAAATGTTCAGACAAGACTTCGAAAGCTGGAGGAAGGTCAGTACAGTGCGCTCGTGCTGGCGGCCGCCGGCCTGAAAAGGCTGGGGCTGGAGCATCGGATCAGCAGATATTTTACGGTGGAAGAGATGATTCCGGCGGCAGGACAGGGCATTCTCGCACTTCAGGGGAGAGCCGGAGAGGATTATTCGTATCTCGATGCGTTTCATGATAAAGAAGCACAGGCTGCGGCAGTATGTGAACGCGCGTTTGTAAGGGAGCTGGACGGCGGCTGTACGTCTCCGGTGTGCGCGCATGCGGTCGTCACGAAGGAGAAGATCACGCTCAGAGGTCTTTACTATCGTGAGTCGGATGGATTTTTTGTAACAGACAGCCGGACAGGAGATGTCAAAGAAGCAGCTGTCATCGGGAGGAATCTTGCCCGTGCATTGCGGGACGCCGCAGAAAAAGAGGTGGAATTATGAGAGGAAAAGTCTGGCTTGTCGGAGCGGGCCCCGCAGATCCGGGCCTGTTCACACTGAAAGGGAGAAAAATACTGCAGGAAGCGGATGTTGTTGTATATGATGCGCTGGTAGGACGGGCCATTCTGGACATGATTCCGGACTCCGCAGAAATCATTTATGCAGGGAAGCGAGCCGGAAATCATACACTTCGTCAGGAAGAAACCAATCAGATCCTTCTTCAGGAAGCTTTGAAAGGCAAAAAGGTCGTGCGCCTGAAAGGCGGAGATCCGTTTGTGTTCGGAAGAGGAGGGGAAGAACTGGAGCTCCTGGCTGAGCATCAGATTCCCTTTGAGGTGGTGCCAGGCGTGACGAGTGCGTTCGCCGTTCCTGCCTATAATGGGATTCCGGTCACACACCGGGATTTCTGCTCCAGTGTTCACGTCATTACCGGGCACCGGCGGAAGGATCTGAGTTATGACATCGATTTTGAAGCATTGGTGCGCACAAAAGGAACCCTGGTTTTTTTGATGGGGATTTCTTCCCTGGCGGATATCTGCCGGGGACTCATGGATGCCGGAATGGAAGAAACGATGCCGGCTGCGGTGCTGGAGCGCGGGACAACCGCTGCACAGCGCAGAGTCATTGCCACAGTCGCAACCCTGCCGTCGGAATGTGAAAAAAATCAGATACAGACGCCGGCGATCATCGTCGTGGGAAAGGTATGTGAACTGGCGGAAACCTTTTCCTGGTTTGAGAAGCGTCCTCTGGCCGGGGTCAGGGTCATGGTGACCAGACCGAGAGAGCAGATGCATGACTTGTCAGAACGGCTCAGACAGGAAGGGGCAGAGGTGCTGGAAATGCCGGCCATACGGACGGTGCCTGTGTATGAGGATGATGCTGATAAGGAACGCGCAGAACTCCTGGATGAGGCATTGGATTGTCTGGAGAATGGAGGCTATGACTGGCTGATCTTTACAAGTCCTGCCGGAGTGCGCATCTTTTTCAAACGGTTATATGAACGGAAGGATATGCGCATCCTTTCCGGAATTAAAATTGCCGTGATCGGGGAAGGAAGCCGGAAAGCACTGCGAAGCTATGGCCTGCGGGCAGATTTTATGCCGGATACCTATGACGGGGAAAATCTCGGCCGTCAGCTTGCCGGAATCCTTCCGGAGGGAAGCAGGATCCTGATTCCGCGGGCAGCAGCAGGCAATCAGGAACTGATCGAAGAGCTGAAGAAGGTGCCGGAGGTGCAGATTACGGATGCTGCGTCTTATGATACGAAGTATGTGTCCTCACGGCTGCCGGAGGAAGAACAGGCCCTGGAAAACGCGGATGCAGATTATGTCCTGTTTACCAGTGCTTCCTGTGTCCGGGGATTTGCGGCGGGCAGCGGGAGGAACGATTTCTCTGGAGTAAGGGCCATCTGCATCGGTCGACAGACACAGACTGCGGCCGAAGAGCTTGGCATGCAGACGCGGACTTCGCTGAAAGCTACGATGGATTCCATGATCGACTGCCTGAAAGACGCTGTGCGCGAAGGAATAAAATGAGTAAAAGAACATTGTAGTTCCTGAATCAATAAAGGAGAAAAGACAGATGGAAAAGAAAAGAGGAATTGCCTACGGTGTAGGCGTGGGCCCCGGAGATCCGGAACTCATGACATTAAAAGCGATCCGGCTGATCCGCGAGAACGAGGTCATTGCGGTTCCCGGGAAGGTTCCGGAGGAATCGGTCGCCTATCAGATTGCCGTACAGAATGTGCCGGAGCTGAAAGATAAGGAACTGGTGCCGGTCTATATGCCGATGGTAAAAGACCGGGAACTGATTGATCTGGAGCACAAAAAAGGCGCAAAACTGATTCAGTCTTATCTGGATCAGGGAAAAAATGTTGTTTATATTACACTGGGAGATCCCACTGTATATTGCACGTTCAGTTACCTGCAGCATTATCTGGAAGCAGAAGGATATCCCGTTGAGCTGGTCAGCGGTATTCCTTCCTTTTGCGCCGCAGCCGCCCGGCTTAATCTGCCTCTGGCAGAATGGGATGAACCGCTTCATGTCATTCCGGCGGTGCACAAGACAGAAGATCAGCTGAATCTGCCCGGGAACTATGTGCTGATGAAGTCGGCAAGTCATATGAAGGAAATCAAGGATCTTCTGGTAAAAAGCCAACGCAGCGTGGGAGCCGTAGAGAACTGCTCCATGGATACAGAAAAAGTATACCGCAGCGCAGAGGAGATCCCGGATGATGCGGGCTATTTTTCGCTGATCATTGCGAAAGAGATAAACAAATAGCCGGTACAGCGTTATGATAGAACTAAAAGGATTAACCAAGCGCTTTGAGGATTTTACCGCAGTCGATCATCTGGATCTCACGATACAGACCGGTGAGTTCTTTGGCCTGCTCGGACCAAACGGCGCGGGAAAGACGACGACCATCAGCATGATGTCGACGGTGCTTCTGCCGACAGAGGGCGAGATCCTGATTGACGGAAGGAAGCTCGACCGCAAAGCCGCGGCTGAGAAAAGAAAACTTTCGGTGATTACACAGGAATATTCCATGCGGCAGGATATGAACATGGAAGAAGTGATGGAATATCAGGGAAGGCTTTATTTCCTGCCGAAGAAGGTCATCCGGCAGAAAACAGAGGAACTTCTGGATTTTGCCGGACTTCTGGAATACCGCAAACGTACCGTACGGCATCTTTCGGGAGGAATGAAGCGCAAGCTGATGATCTGCCGCGCATTGATGGTGGAACCGGAGATTCTGCTGCTGGACGAGCCGACAGCAGGAATGGATGCGCTTTCCCGCCGGCAGATGTGGAATCTGTTAAGAAAAGTAAATGGGCGGAATATGACCATTATACTGACGACACACTACATTGAAGAAGCACAGACCCTCTGTGACCGTGTGGCACTGATCAACCGCGGAGCGCTTCAGAAGCTCGACACGCCGCAGAATCTGATTACACAGCTCGGAGCCTTTGCCGTGGATGAGACGGCGGACGGGGAACTCGTCAGCACCTATTTTCATGACCGGCAGGAGGCGATCCGGTATCTTTCCGGCGCGGGCAATCAGGCATCGCTGCGGGCGTCGACCCTGGAGGATGTTTTTGTGGAATGCGCCGGCAGGAAATTATAAAGGAAACGTATGGGAATTATAACAGTATTATGGGAAAAATGGGTCGAATTCCGGCGTGATTTTTACAAGATTACGGTAGCGGCGATGATTGCGCCTCTGATGTATCTGATCATCTTCGGAATGGGAATCCAGACAACTTCACATGGGGAGCCGTATCTGCATTTCCTGATTCCCGGCGTGGTATCCATGGCAACGATGACCGGAAGCTTCAGTGCCATTGCCCAGAATATGAGTGTGCAGAGGCTGTATGAAAAGGCATTGGATCAGGTCATGGTATCACCGACGCCGCTCTGGCAGTTTATCGTAGGACAAATCATCGGAGGCAGCCTTCGCGGAATGTATGCCGGGGGGATCATTCTGCTTCTGACGCTGCCGATCCGCACCGACCTGGTTTTCAACGGATTTTCGATTCTGATTCTTTTTCTGAACGGAACCGTTTTTTCAACGATCGCTCTGGTTCTGTCCTTCCTGGCAAAAAGCTATACGGACGCGCCGAAGTTTACTTCTTACATCATCATGCCGATGTCGTTTTTGTGCAATACATTTTTTTCCACCGACCAGATGCCCGGAGGATTCCGGCAGGTGATATCCGTTCTGCCGCTTTCCCAGACCAGCAGCATGGTGCGAAGCATTGCGAACGGGGAGAGCGCCGGCGCGGCGGGATATTTCATTTTACTGCTTTATCTGGCCGTTTTCGGCCTGATATCGGTACTGTTTATATATCGCAAAAAGAATCTGTAGAGGGAATGATATGGGTACACCAAAAAAAGCCATTCTGGTAATCAGCTTTGGCACCTCCTATGAGGAAACAAGGAAAAAAACGATAGAAGCAATGGAGCAGGAACTGGCGGAAGCATTTCCGGACCGCTTTTTTTACAGAGCCTGGACCAGCGGATTCATCCGCAGAAAAGTGCGCGAACGGGATGGACTTCTGATCGATTCACCGAAAGATGCGCTTCTTCGGATCAAGTCGGACGGCGTACAGGACGTACTGGTCGTTCCGACGGTTCTGACAGAGGGCGGCGAATATCAGAAGATACGGGAGAGTATCCTGCCCTTTTGCGGTGATTTTTCGCAGATTGCCATCAGCAGACCGCTCCTTGCGTGCCGGGCGGATATCGAGGAACTGGCCGGGGTCCTGGAAGAGATCTTTCATGGGACGGACCCGGGGGAACTGCTGGCCTTTATGGGACATGGCAGCGAAACAGATCCGCTTCAGGTATATGAACAGCTGAATACCTGCCTGAAGGCGGACGGATATGCGCATTTCTGCGTCGGTACGGTTGAATTTACTCCGGGATTTGAACCTGTCCTTGAAGAAATTCTAAGAAGGAGTCCCCGAAAAGTGGTGCTGGCTCCGCTGATGATGGTTGCCGGAGACCATGCATTAAATGATATGGCTGGAAAAGACGGCGATTCATGGAAATCGCAGATTGAACAAAAGGGATTCCCAACAGAATGTATCCTGAAGGGGCTCGGGGAATACAGACAGATCCGGTCGCTTTATGTCAGACATGCGCAATTAGCAAAGGAAATGGAATGAGAAAACAAAAATGGCTGGTACTCTTGCTGTGCCTGCTTTTATGCCTGCCGGTGCTCACGGCAGATCCTGCGCAGGCAGGCGAAACAAATCAGAAAACGCTTTCAGAGATTCAGAGTGATATCCGGCAGAATAAGGTCGGAAAATATGGGATGATACCGGTCTACGGACGGGATATCAGGGACGGTGTCTATGAGATCGGGGTGGATTCTTCTTCCCCCTTCTTTAAGATCGTACATGCAGATCTGTATGTGAATAAAGGGAAAATGGCAGCGAAGATCACAATCGGAAGTCTCAGTTATGCCTGGGTCTATCCCGGGACCAAAAAAGAGGCCGCCGAAGCGGATCAGAAGGACTGGATCGGTTACGAGGAAGAAGGCGGCCAGAGCATTTTTACCATTCCGGTCGGAGCGCTGGATCAGGAAACCGAATGCGCAGCCTACAGCAGGAAGAGGAAGATCTGGTATGACCGGACGCTGGTCTTTGACGCGTCTACGCTGCCGGAAGAAGCACTGAAGATCGATCTTCCGGATTATGAACTGATTGAAGAGGCAGTGCTTGCCTATCAAGGTGGAGATCCGGAAGAAGAGAACCGGGAGACAACCTCCGCTGAACCCGCCAAAGCTGCAGAAGCGGCAGAACCGGCTGACATCGCAATGGAAGACGGGGAATATTCCATTGAAGTGAATATGACCGGAGGAAGCGGGCGGGCAAGCGTCAGTTCACCGACCCATCTGATTGTCCGGGATGGCAAAGCGTATGCCAGACTTCTCTGGAGCAGTGTATACTATGATTATATGATTGTAAACGATGTGCGGTACGATAATCTGGCAGCCGATGGAGGCAATTCCACCTTTGAGATTCCGATTACCGTTTTTGACGCGCCCATGCCGGTCATTGCGGATACGACAGCCATGGGTGATCCTGTCGAAATCGCGTATACGCTGACGTTTTACGAGGAGTCGGTCGGGACAAAGGGACAGATTCCGCAGGAGGCGGCAAAGAAGGTACTGATCATAGCGCTGATCATCATAGCCGCCGGAGGCATTCTGAATTGGTTTGTCAAGAAAAAGAGAAAATAAAGGAGAATAGAAATGGTACATTTTGTGGGAGCTGGCCCCGGAGGAGCGGATCTGATCACGGTGAGAGGCGCAAAGCTTCTGAAAGAAGCAGATGTGATCATCTATGCAGGCAGCCTGGTCAATCCGGATGTCCTGCAATACAGAAATGAAAACAGTGTGGTCTATGACAGTGCAAAGATGACACTGGAAGAAGTGATCGAAGTGATGAAACAGGCACATCAGGAGAAAAAGGATACGGTACGGCTGCATACGGGAGATAAGTGCCTGTACGGAGCAGTCCGTGAACAGATGGATCTGCTGGATGAGCTTGGGATTCCCTATGATGATACGCCCGGGGTATCCAGTTTCTGCGGCGCGGCAAGCGCCCTGCAGGCGGAGTATACACTGCCCGGAGTCAGCCAGAGCGTAATCATTACACGGATGCCCGGGAAAACGCCGGTGCCGGAACGGGAAATGGTGCGTGAATTCGCAAAACACGGGTCCACCATGGTTCTGTTCCTTTCCAGCAGTCTGCTCGAAGAACTGCAGAAGGAACTGCTGATGGGAGCCTATACAGAAGATACACCGGCCGCAATCGTCTATAAGGCGACCTGGCCGGAGGAAAAGGTGTTCGCATGTACGGTGGGGACTCTGGCAGAGACGGCGAAAAGAGAAAATATTTATAAAACAGCTTTGATCGTTGTGGGCGATATTCTGGGAAGTGAATATGACAGGAGTCTTCTGTATCATCCTCATTTCACCACGGAATTCCGGAAGGCGAAGAAATAGCGGAAAGGGATTATTATGGCAATTGTATATGCAGTGGGAATCGGTCCGGGAGAGACAGAGTGCATGACAGCAGAAGCGCTGGCCGCACTGAAAAAAGCAGATGTGATCTGCGGATATACCGTTTACCTGGATCTGGTGCGCCCTCTTTTTCCGGACAAAGAGATGTTTTCGACACCGATGAAGCGGGAAATCGACCGCTGCCGGCAGGCTCTTCAGACAGCCATGGAAGGCAGGACGGTTGCGATGGTATGCAGCGGCGATGCCGGTGTATACGGCATGGCAGGCCTTCTCCTTCAGCTGCAGGAAGAATATCCGGGAACGGAAGTGGAAGTGATCGCGGGAGTGACCGCTGCCCTGTCTGGGGGAGCAGTGCTCGGAGCTCCGCTTTCGCATGATTTCTGTGTGATCTCTCTGTCCGATCTGCTCACACCGTGGGAAGTCATCGAAAAGAGACTTCGCTGTGCGGCAGAGGCGGATTTCGCGCTGGCAATCTATAATCCCCGTTCGAAAAAAAGAAGTGATTATCTTCAGCGTGCCTGTGATATTCTGATGGAACATAAGGCGCCGGATACGGTGTGCGGATGGGTGCGCAATATCGGAAGAGAAGAAGAAGACTTCAGAGTACTTACTTTGAAGCAGCTTCGGGAGGAACCGGTCGACATGTTCACTACTGTATTTGTGGGAAATGCAGACACAAGACAGATCGGCGGGCGCATGGTGACCCCGAGGGGATATGAGAAACGGATGTGAAAGGACGGTTTTAATGAACAGAGAAAATGAGGAACCAAAGCTGATACATGGCGGCGACTGGTACGGGTACCGGAAAGCTTACGGAAAAATGCCTCTGGACTTTTCCATTAATATCAATCCGTTGGGAATGCCCGGGGGTGTCGTGAATGCAATCCGCGAAGCGGCCGCCTTCTCTGATCACTATCCGGATCCGCGAACCAGAAGACTCCGGGATGCCATTGCTCAAAAAGAAGGAATTCCGCAGGAATGGATCCTGTGCGCCAATGGAGCTGCGGATCTAATCTACCGCCTGATACCGGCGATGAAAAAACAGAAAATCCAGGCTTTGATTCCTGCTCCGTCTTTCAGCGAATATGAACAGGCAGTGCTGTCTTTTGGAGGCAGCGTGCATTTTTCTGTGCTTCACGCGGAAGACGGGTTTGCTGTCCGGGAAGATCTCCTTTCTCAGATCACGCGCGATACGGATCTGGTCTTTCTCTGCCAGCCAAACAATCCGACCGGGGTGACGATGGACCGTGATCTGCTGGATACGATCCTTCACCGATGCGAACAGGTTTCGGCCAGACTGGTCATCGATGAGTGTTTTATTGATTTCCTGGATGAGCCGGAAGCCTATACGATGAAAGACAGGCTGGCAGCACATCCGAATTTGTTTGTACTGAGGGCGTTTACGAAAAGCTATGCCATGGCAGGCATACGGCTGGGCTATGCTCTTTGCGCAGATACAGATTTCCTGAAAAACATGCAGATGGCGGGGCAGCCCTGGGCGGTGTCTGTTCCGGCTGAAGAGGCCGGAATAGCAGCGCTGAAAGAGACGGGATACCTCGAAGAAACGCGAAGATTCATAAAAAAGGAGCGCGCCGGCCTGCTGAGGCAGCTGAACGAACTCGGCTTTTGTGCTGTACCCGGGGAAGCCAATTTCCTTTTGTTTCAGGTACCGGAGGAAGTTGCGGACAGTTTTCAGAGATCTCTGGAAGAACAGGGGATCCTGATCCGTTCCTGTGCTAATTTCCGGGGACTGTCAAAGGGGTGGTTCCGGATCGCGGTGCGCACGGAAAAAGAGAATGCAAGACTGATGCAGGTGATGAGTGCCATTTGCAGAAACATGAGAGAGGAGGAACAGCCATGTCCAAAGCCAGATGTATCATGATCCAGGGAACGATGTCGGGAGCCGGCAAAAGCCTGCTGGCTGCGGCTCTTTGCCGGATCTTCAGACAGGACGGCTTTCGTGTAGCGCCTTTTAAGAGCCAGAATATGGCACTGAACAGTGCCGTGACAAAGGACGGACTTGAGATGGGGCGCGCACAGGTCATGCAGGCAGAGGCGGCAATGACCGATCCGGATGTGCGGATGAATCCGATCCTGCTGAAACCGTCCAGTGATACCGGAAGCCAGGTGATCGTCAACGGGGAAATCCGCGGACATATGTCTGCAGTAGATTATTTCCGCTATAAAAAAGAACTGATTCCGGATATACTGAAAGCTTATCACAGTCTTGCAGAGGAGTATGACATCATCGTGCTCGAAGGAGCAGGAAGCCCTGCCGAGATCAATCTGAAAGCAGATGATATTGTCAATATGGGGATGGCCAAAATGGTCAATGCCCCGGTCCTTCTGGCGGGAGATATTGACCGCGGCGGCGTATTCGCGCAGCTCTACGGAACCGTGGAGCTTCTGGAACCGGAGGAGAGAGAACGAATCGAGGGGCTGATTATCAATAAATTCCGCGGGGACAAAAGCATTCTTGATCCGGGCATTGAGATGCTTTATGAAAAATGCCGGATTCCCATTACGGGGGTGATCCCGTATGTGCGCGTGGATGTGGATGATGAAGACTCGCTGGCGCCGCGGCTGGAGAAAAAAAGTCATCATAAGCGGTTGGATGTTGCTGTGATCCGTCTGCCCCGCCTTTCCAATTTTACGGATTTCACCCCGCTGGAAGCGCATCCGGCCATTGGCGTGCGCTATGTCCGCCGGACGGAAGAACTGAAGTCCCCGGATCTGATCATTCTTCCGGGCACAAAAAACACAATGGATGATCTGGTGTGGTTAAAGGAGAGCGGACTGGAAGCGCTCATCCGGAAGCAGCATGCGCAGGGAATTCCCGTGCTCGGTGTCTGCGGCGGCTATCAGATGCTGGGCAGATATCTGGAGAATCCGGAGCATACGGAAGGAGATCTGGAAAGCCTGAATGGTCTGGGGCTTCTTCCGGTCCGCACGGTTTTTTCGGTGGAAAAGACACGGAACCATAAGAAAGCAGAGGTGACCGCGGAACTGTTTGCCGGTGCGAAGCTGGAGGGATATGAGATCCACATGGGAGAGACAACTGCTGTGAGAGACGAATCTGCGGGAGAAAAGGCCTCTGACTGTGTGGAAACATTCTGCCGCATGGAGGATGGCCGTGCGGACGGCTGGCTCAGAAAACCGGACAGTGAGGGCGGTCTGGTCATTGGCACTTATCTGCACGGACTTTTTGATACCGGAGAACTCACTTTGCGTCTGGCAGAGTATCTGGCAGAAAGAAAAGGAATCTCCATATCCGACGTTCAACCCGTACCTCACGAGGTCTATGTGCAGCAGCAGTACGACATTCTGGCAGACGCTGTGCGTTCTTCCATGGATATAGAAGAACTCTACCGGATCATGGACAAATATGCGTCAGACTAGATCAAGAAGGAAAGGAGCATTTCATGGAAACAAAACATGTACTCCCGGCTGATATTGAGCGTACCAGCATGGCAATCATAACAAAAGAACTTCAGGAGAGGGGGATCTGTCTGCCGGAAGAAAATGAAGCGGTCATCCGGCGGGTGATCCATACCAGCGCGGATTTTGATTACGCGAAAAACCTGGTATTTACAGAAAACGCTGTCAGGCGCGGGATTGCAAGCCTGGCGGGCGGTGCGCCCATTATCACAGACACCAATATGGCGCTGGCCGGCGTAAGCAAACCGTCTTTGAAAAAGCTCGGAGGAGAAGTCATGTGTTTCATGAGCGATCCGGAAATTGCCGAACAGGCAAAAAAAGACGGAACAACACGCGCGGTTGCTTCCATGACCCGCGGAGCACAAAAATATCCGGATGCGGTCTTTGCCATCGGCAATGCGCCTACAGCCCTGATGCGCCTGACGCAGCTGATGGAAGAAGGACTGCGGCCTTCCCTGATCATCGGCGTTCCGGTTGGATTCGTAAACGTTGTGGAGAGCAAGGAAGAGGTGTTTGCAGCCTGCCGGAAATATGATGTGCCTGCGATCGTTGCGCTCGGCAGGAAAGGCGGAAGCAATGTTGCGGCGGCCATCTGCAATGCTCTTTTGTATACAGCAGTGGATGCGCTGGACCCGGCCAGAAGAGGCTGGCAGGGCTAGAAATGGAAAAGACATGGACCAGAAGATCAGATATTTTCTAAAGGCGGCGGAAGAGAACAGTTTTTCAAAGGCCGCACAGCAATTATATATTTCACCGCAAGCGCTGACCAAACAGATCACACTTCTGGAAGCGGAACTGGGAGGAAATCTTTTTGAGCGTTCCAGCCGGGGAATCAAACTGACACAGTTCGGAAGCTATGCCTTTGAAAAACTCGGACAGCTGCAGGAACGCTATGATGATACCCTCGCAGACCTGAAGCGCAGGGCAAAGGATGCGAGAGAGCGGATCAACATCGGCATCTTTTCCGCTCTGCCGAGGGACAGTATTGTATCGCCGCTGGTTTCGTTCCTTCTGGCCTTTTACCCGGATTACGAAATCAGCCTGAACATGGTCGAACTGGCGGAGGGCCGCCGGAGGCTGATGGACGGCAAGCTGGATATTCTGCTTACCAATACCCATGATCAGGATGATCTGTTTGGCTATGAGTGCCTTTCCTTCGGGGAACACCCGGTGAAGGTCGTCGTAGGGCTGGAGCATCCCTGGGCGCTTCGCGACAGAATTACGCAGGAGGATATGAAACAGGAAACTTTTTTGAAAATGACGATGGATCACGATCATTACAACGTTCCGGACCGGGAGCTTTTTTATGATCATATACCATGCAGAAAAATCAAGGAAGTCGATAACTTCGGAACACTTCTTCTGCTCCTCAGACAGGCGGAAGGATTTGCGGTGTTCCCACTGTTTTTTTCCAATATGGAACAGGAACATATGAAGGGGTTTGATTATCCCGGAGAAGCCATCCATTATCACACGGCACTGATTTATCATAAAGAGAACCGGCTGAAAGGACTTGCGCAGATCGTACATGATCTGACGGAGGAATTTGATCTGAAGAGGGTGGAGAGGAAAACATGCAGACAGTTGTAACTTTTGGTTACAACTATGTAAACAGGAACTGTTTCCTTCCGGGAAGGATGACTGATATAATGACAGTATACGAAAAGGCTCGTTTTTAAAGGAAATCTTTGTATCAGAACAGGAGGAAACATACGATGCAGACACCGAAAGAGGCATTGCTTGCTTTATACCGGGGCGAGAAAGCTGACTTTATACCGGAGATCTACACGACACAGAAAGATATTGTCTTCCCGGGAGACCGTTATTTCCCGATGCCGCCGGATCCATACGGAACAGGCCCGGATGCATGGGGCGTTATGTGGACAAATCAGGGTCCCAATCCGGTCGTGAACGGCAATACCGTTGCCAAAGACTACAAAATGTTCGATGACATGGATGAATGGAAGGAACATGTAAAGTTCCCGCCGCTGGAGTTCATGCCGCTGGATGATATTTTCAATGGAATGTGGCACGGAATGCAGTGTAATCGCGACGAGCATGTGATTTCCTGCCTGATGCTGTCCGGTCAGTTTGAGCGAATGAATCAGATTATCGGCATGGAAAATGCACTTTGCGCATTCTATGAGTATCCGGACGAGGTGCACGAGTTTTTTGAGGCGATGTGTGAGTATAAACTGAAATGTATCGACATCGCATATGAAAAGCTTCATCCGGATGTGATCCATATGCATGATGACTGGGGAACCAACAACAACATGTTCATGGATCCGGATCTGTGGAGAGAGTTCATCAAGCCATGCGAAGAGCGTTACGCGAAACGCATCCATGAGCTCGGGATGATCTATATGCACCATTCCTGCGGATACATCATGCAGATCATTCCGGACCTGATCGAAATCGGAGTGGATGTCATTGAGCCTCTCATGGTGGCGAATGATATGGATGAACTGCTGGAAAAATATAATGGAAAAATCACGCTGGCAGGCGGAATCGATAACCGTGTGATCGATTCGGTGGACGGAACACCTGAGACCGTCATCAAAGAAGTCCATCGCGTTATGGACAGATACTGCAAACCGGAGAACCGTTTCGTGCCTTATTACATTCCGGCCATGGAGGACCGCTGGTTCGTATACATGGGAGAAGTGAACAAATACGGACGTGAGATCTATCAGAAGAACGCATAACAGCAGACTTGAACTGCTGCAGAAAAAACAGGGCTGTCGTTTGACAGCCCTGTTTTGCAGGTATTATTTCTTGTAAACGCCGTAGGTCTTTGCAACTTCTACCATTTTTCTTGCCTTCGGGAAAGCGTCCGGAGAGATGAGCTCGCAGCCGGTCGCCAGCATGAAACCGCCGCCTTTTGCCATCATATCGATGTTTGCGATGCATTCTTTCTCTACATCTTCCTCGGTGCCGACGGTAACCGTAGTCGGAGCGACGCATCCGATCAGGGTCGTCTTATCGCCGTATTTTTCCTTGCATTCTACAAAGTCTGCGCAGTCATCAGGCGGATATAAGAAGGAGATGGCTTCCGGATGCATACGGTTGATCTGAGCATCAAAATAGATGTTACCGCCGCAGTTGTGGATCATGACCATACCGCCTTCTGCGTGAACCTGCTCGGCAAGTTCCTGAACCCACTCACCTTCCAGTTCATCCCACATATCTTTGCTCATAATGGAACCGGAGGAAAAGAGTGTATCAAACATGATTCCCTGAACACCGGTCTGCATGATTTCATGGCAGTATTCTTTCAGAACCTGGGTAATGCGTCCGGCCGCGTCATGAACGGCTTCCGGCTGATCGATGCAGTCTACGTACATTTCTTCCTGATTTCTGAGCATGGAGAGGATACCGAGCGGTCCGAATACGAAAGCGATTACCGGGTATTCGCCCTTTGCAGCCTCCACCAGTTTTTTGCATACGTCGATGTGCATCATCATACGCTCGCAGGTATGAAAATCTACATACTGGATTTTGTCGTAATCATCTTCATCCTCAATGACCTGATTGTCATAATTCGGGTGCGCAGCCTCATGGTCCGGATAAATCAGCTCCTGGCCCCATGCGGTACACTCCAGGGACAGGTCGATCAGAGTTACGATACAGTCGAGATCAAAGTCTTCTTTTGCCTTTAAAAGACCTTTTACACAGGTATCGGCATCCGTTGACCATTCGCGGCAGTTCGCGCCGATCAGATGGCGGGAAACACCGGCCAGAAGCGGATAAACGGGTACGCGGTCCGGCTCCTGATGATTCATGGCCATGACAATTCTTTCCATTGAATTCATAGAATATTCCTCCTCATACATTTATGATTTCTGTTGAGATTATCTTAACATAATCAGGTAAAAAAATTGGAGTTTTTTTCATATGAAGTGTTAGTTATTTATGAGTTTTGTTCCGCTTTTGAAAGCGGATTAACGCCTGTAAAGCAGGAAACATCGTCCGGAGATCCCTTCTTTGAAGCAAGTATCCGCAAAATATCCTGTTTTTGGTGAAAATATAAGGTGAAATAATTACCAAAAACAAAAAGAAACTTTCAATTTTATTTAACCATACTGGTATAATCTCTATGATATGGATCAGTTTTGGGATGGAGGGAAGCGAAGATGGTCGGACTTGGGATTGATACAGGAGGTACCTGTACAGACGCTGTCATTTATGATTCGGTAAAGGGAGAGGTCCTTTCAACGGGGAAGACGCTCACGACCCGGCATTGTCTGGAGGAGGGCATCGAGGCTGCAATCCGCATACTTGATCAAAAGCAGCTGAAAGAGGTGGCCTTTGTATCGCTGTCAACGACCCTTGCTACCAATGCCTGTGTGGAGAACCGCGGCGGGAGAGTAAAGCTTCTTTTCATCGGGGCGAACAGAAAAGTTCTGAATCAGGTCTATAAAGAATATGGATTTGAAAGCCTGGATGATGTGCTCGTGATCGACGGATATCCCGAGGGAGGCTATGTCGATCCCGTGCCGCCGGACTGGGACGCCCTGGAGCAGATGATCGAAGAGGGAGTCTTTGAGGGGGCGGAAGCAATCGGAATCGTACAGATGTATCCCCAGAGAGGCAATGCTTTTGAGGAAGAAGCGAAAAAAAGACTGTCCGGGCGTTATTCCGTACCGGTCGTTTGCGGAAGCGCGCTTTTTTCTGATCTGAATATTATCCGAAGAGGAGCCGGTACCTTTCTGAATGTCCGCCTGATTCCGGTCATACAGGCATTTCTGGATTCGGTAAAGAAGGTTCTTTCGAATCTGGGAATATCGGTGCCGGTCTATATTGTCCGAAGCGACGGCACGCTGATGAATGAAGCGTTTGCCCTGGAACATCCGGTGGAGACGCTTTTATGCGGACCTGCAGCCAGTGCGCTGGGAGGTGCCTGGATGTGCGAGGAAAAAGATGCTCTCATCGTAGATATTGGCGGCACGACATCGGATATTGCGATCCTGAGAGACGATGCGGCTGTGACGGTAGATGACGGTATTAAGATCAACGGATGGAAGACCTTTGTCAAGGGAATGTTCATTGATACCTTCGGACTGGGAGGGGACAGTGCTGTACATTATGAGGGAAAGCAGGTCTTTCTGGAGGATTACCGCGTGATCCCGGTCTCCATGATTACGGCACAGTATCCGGAACTGGCAGAACGGATCGGGGAACTCGCGGGCAGAAAATATTACTTTGAGAAGAATCCGTATGAGGGCTTCGTTCTTCAAAGAGAGATTACCCCGGAGGAGCCGGCCACCGAATGGGAGCGTTCTTTTTGCAAGGCTCTCAAAGAAGGACCGTTACTGATCGAAGAAGCCAGGAACGTGGGCGATAAATTCCGGTTCGATCAGAATGTAGCGCCGCTGGAAGCCGCTGAGATTGTCAAGCGCTTTGGACTCACACCCACCGATATGATGCATATCAGGGGTGATTTTAACGGCTATCATACACAAAGTGCCGCTGACGCGGTAAAGATCATGGGGAAAGTTTCCGGACTGGACAGTGAAAAGATTCCTGATCTGGTGTATGATGCTTTTGTCAAAAAACTGACTGTCAATATTCAGCGGATCCTGATCGAGAGAGGCGGGCCGGTTTACCGGGAGGGTATCCCGGATGAGATCAGGAAACTGCTGTCTCACCTGTATGATAATGAAACAGAAGATCTGTTCCACACAGATTTCTGCAGCCATATGCCGATCATCGGTGTCGGCGGACCCTCTCACATTTTCATGGACAGAGTAGCAGAAAAACTCCACACAAGAGCGATCCTGCCGAAGCATGCCATGGTGGCAAATGCCATCGGCACACTGGCCGGACGTGTGGTCGTAAAACAGCAGCTCGAGATTGTGTACCGTTCTGCCATGGAAAATCCGGGGTATTGTTTCTTCCTCGACGGCGTACGTGACAGCAGGGATGAATTTGACGATGCCGTCAGCATCGTGGAAAAACATCTTCTGGTTAAAGCGGAACAGATCGCAAAAGAGCGGGGAGCCCGGGGAGAGATTACACACAAAGTAAACGTTGAGAAAAAAGAAGATATGTTCTATTCCTCTTTGTTCCTGTCCGGAGGAACCGTGACTGTAACCGTTTACGGAAGTATTATCTGACTTAAAAAAGCCATGTCGGGACCGAACGGCCTGACATGGCTTTTTTGGTTGAAAATGGCAGAGGAATGCGTTTTATCTTTGGTAATACAGATCCAGTGCCTCGAAGAATGCCATTATATTCTCCCATGGAGAAAGCGGAGGAATATCACATCCGGAAGAAGGTACATAATTCTTGTAGGATGCGCACTTTTCCATAAGATCCAGGGTGGATTCTCTGACAGATTCGGGGGTGCCGTTGCGGAAGCGGCTTGCCGGATCCACGTTGCCCATTGCGACGATGTTTTCAGGAATATGAGGCATCATCTCAGCCATGTTGATCGCGTTTCCGAAATGAAGCATACGGCATCCGTTCTGCGCAATGGAATCGATCTGCTGAATCGTACAGTTGCCGCAGTTGTGATAAACGACCAGGAACGAGTCATCCTGTACGGCATTTACGATTTTTTTCATATATTCACAGGAGAACTCTTCCTCAAGATCCGGAGAGAGAAGACCGGCCAGAGGCTCGGCAATCACAACGCCGTTTGCGCCGACAGCTTTATACGCGCTGATATATTTGATAAGAAACGCGGTTACTTTCTCCAGGATCAGATGAACCATATCCGGTTCATCGTAACAGTAGATCATTGCTTCGGAGACATCCATCAATCTGCCTGCCAGAGAGAACGGCCCGATGACACCGGCGAAAACGGGACGGTCTGTGATTTCCTTCGCGGCTTTTTCAATCGCGTCGATATAAATCTGCGTACGGCCGGCGCCAATCTCCGGAACCTGCAGCGCTTCCGCTTCTTCTTCAGAATTGACAATACTTCCGATGACAGTAGGAACTTCATCATCTGAAAAATGAATCGTGGAGCCGAATGCCTCGGCTTCCAGAGACAGGTCCATCATGCTGACCGCGGCGGCAGCATCGGGCGTGAGATCTGCAACGATCTTCATTGCCTGTGCCTGCAGATCGCTGGATGCGATCAGTTCCTGAACCGTAATACCCATTTTCTGGATGGCGGGGAAGGAGAGAACCAGAAACCCCTTTTTCTGCTCTGCTGCAATGATATCATCGACCCATTTCATCATGTTCATTTTTTCCATTTTTCCAAATGTCCTCCTTTTCGTAAACTAGTAAAAATATGTTGTCGATAGCTATACTATAAAGAATCCGGAGGTTCGATAATGAGAAAAAACCATCTGAATTTGGAAATAATTTCTGTTTGCTGTCTGCAAAATGACAAGTCTCTGAAGAAAAGAAAAAGAAGATATGGTAATAAATTACGATAAATACAAAAAACAGAAGAGTCCGTATCTCATGGATCCTTCACGGAAAATGCAGGATCAGTACATATTATTTATAAAAAACTGAAAAAAACACAAAAGTCAGTGAAGATTATCCTGTAATATTATAATTATCATAAAAATGGTTATAAGTCAGCATAAATTGCAGAAACGACTGTAATTTCCATGCTGTGAAAAGGGAAACAGGTTCGAATCCTGTGCTGTCCCGCAACTGTATCTGAGAATACTTTTTTTTCATTATGCCACTGAGAAATCGGGAAGGCCAGAAAAGAGATTGCTCACAAGCCAGGAGACCTGCTTATAACTTATATTCTTCATACTACGATGCATAGTGAAGGTATGTATATGTCTGCGGTAATTCCTCATAGTTTTATGAGGCTTATTTACATGTATGATCAGCATCTTTTGCTTTGCGCAAAGGATGCTTTTTATTTTAATAACAGGAGGATAAGAGATGAAGAAAAAAGTGATTGCAGCAATGATCTGCGCAGCGATGGTGCTCAGTGCAGCCGGGTGCGGAAACACAGCGGCCAACACGGACGGAAAGAAGACGGTGACCGGATCGAAGGGAGATGAATATGCTGTCACAGATTCCGCTATGGCGGTGGAGACAGATACAGAGAAGAGTGAGTACGAACCGTATACGATCACGCTGAATCTGGAACGCTCCGGAATCGGTCAGAATATGGAGGAAACTTTCACATCCGCTCCGACGAAGGTCATTGCCGACGGAGATCAGATGGCTGATTTCTTTTTTGACCTGGGGCTGGAGGATCATATGGCCGGATTTACGCGCGGCGCCTGCTGGTCAACCGTGAATGAGTATCCTGCCAGAGAGACTGTTCCGAAAATCACGGATGACGGTGTGAACCTTTCCAATGCTTCCAAGGAGCAGATCCTGGCAACGGGATGTGATTTTATGATGGGCTGGGATTCTCTGTTCTCAGAAGATCATTTTTCCGTTTCCTTCTGCCTTGACAATGGAATCATTCCGTATTTCCCTTACTGCTGTTCTGATTCCGCTACATTCGAGGATATCTATAAGGATTATGAGGTTCTCGGAAACGTATTTGGCGTGCAGGATCTGGCAGAACAGAAGGTGCAGGCAATGAAAGATAAACTTGCAGAAGTAGAAGAGGCTCTGGGAGAAGAGGTCTACGCTGATCCGGTGACTGTATTTGTCTATGACTCGGGTGAAGATGCGCCGTTTACGGCATGCCAGGGCGTTCCGGGAGATATGATTAAGAAAGCAGGCGGTATTTCAATTTTTGATGATATCGACAAAGGCTGGGCGACACCTTCCTGGGAAGAGGTTGTACAGAGAGATCCGGATGTGATCCTGATTCTGGATTATGATTATGATACAGAGGAAAAAGAAGAGTTCTTAAAGACCAGCAGCTATACAAAAGATCTTCGCGCGGTAAAAGAAGGAAGAATTTATTCCGCATGCTGTTCAGATATGCAGGGGTCTGCGGGATCTGCCGGCTGTGTTGAAATCATGGCTAAACAGTTCCATCCGGATAAATTTGAATAAGAGGTGTATGTGACAAATGACGGGAAAGAAGAAAACATTGTTCCCGCTGCAAAGAGGATCTCAGTATGCTGTGTTCTGTGTCATTATGGCCTGTCTGCTGCTGTTATCCCTGATTCTGGCGACGAAGCTTGGCAGTGTCGACCTGGACATGGATGTAATCAAAAAAGTCATTGCAAATAAGCTTACTCAGCGGACGGTCTATGATGTCACCTGGGATCAGAGCACGGAATCCATCCTGTGGGGGATCCGGATTCCGCGAATTCTGACAGCCTTTATTGTCGGGGCCGGGCTGACGCTCTGCGGTATTCTGATGCAGGCGCTGACCAAAAATCCGCTGGCTGACCCCTATGTGCTGGGAATTTCCCATGGTGCTTCCGCCGGTGCCGTGTCGGTGATTATGTACGGATATCTTTCTTTTCTCGGGGGATATGGCACCATGGTGGGCGCATTTGCCGGAGCAGTCATTTCGATCATACTGGCAACCAAAATCGCGACAATCCGGAATAAAGTAACGGCGACGCAGCTTGTGCTGGCCGGAATCGCCGTCTCAGCTCTGTTTGGCGCGGTCACCAATTTCATGATCTATCATACCAAGACCGGGTCGGATAAGGTCAAGACGGCGACCTACTGGATGATGGGATCCTTAAGCGGGGCTTCCTGGGATAAACTGAAGTACGCTGCCATCGCGTTTGCTGTTTGTTTTGTCTTTATTCTGATTCTGTCCAGACGGCTGGACGTTCTTCTCCTCGGAGATGATGTTGCGGTCACGGTGGGCGTGGATACGGACAGGCTGAAAGTAATCATTATTATCCTGGCGACCCTTCTGACCGGTATTATCGTTTCCATCAGCGGAACGATCGGGTTCGTGGGGCTGACGATACCGCATATCACAAGATCCATCGTCGGAACGAAACATAAGCGTCTGATACCGGCTTCCGTTCTGGTCGGAGGAACATTTCTGGTCGCCGCGGATATTATTTCCCGCGTCATTGTTACGCCGGAAGAACTGCCGATCGGAGTTGTCTCCGCATTCGTCGGCGCACCGTTTTTCCTGTATCTGATCCGCAGATCACACGGAAAGATTGGAGGCTGAGTATGAAGCTGGAGACGAAAAACATTACATATTCCATTGACTCAAAACTGATTGTAAACGGAATCAGTCTGGGGATCGGTGAAGGCGACTTTGTGGGGCTCGTCGGCCCGAACGGATGCGGAAAATCGACGCTGCTGAAAAATATTTACAAAGTTTATAAACCCGATTCGGGAACCGTTTACATTGACGGGAAAGACATCGCTGAAATGAGCAGCAAAGATACGGCAAAAGAAATGTCCGTCATGCAGCAGGAAAACAATGTGGAATTTGATATGTCCGTATATGATATGGTCATGCTGGGACGGTTTGCGCATCAGAGAATGTTCCGGACGGACAAGTTAAAAGAAAAAGAAATCGTGCTGGATGCCATCCGCGAAGTGGGACTGGAAGGGTATGAGGACAGAAGCTTTCTGTCACTTTCCGGAGGTGAAAAACAAAGAACACTCGTGGCGCGCGCTCTGGTACAGAAGGCAGAACTGATCATTCTTGATGAACCGACGAATCATCTGGATATCGGTTACCAGTACCAGATCATGAATATACTGAAAAGACAAAAGCTGACGGTATTTTCTTCCATTCATGATCTGAATGTGGCTTCCTGCTACTGTGACAGGATCATCATGATGAAGAAAGGCGAGATCGTTGATACCGGGACTCCGGAAGAAGTCTTTCAGCCGGAGAAAATCAGGGAACTGTTTGGCATTGAGACGACGATCACGGTAAATCCCGTTTCAAAAAAACCGAATATCATTTTCCTGCCCGAACTGGAGTGACGGCAGAGGACGGTGACATGTTTTCAGATATTTTCTGAACGCCTGTCACCGTTGTTTTTTTGCTGCTATTGACAAACGAAAAAACAGAAGTATACTAATAATTGAAATATTGTTCAACTGTAGAATCAGGAGGGTATGATCGTGCAAAAAAAGACTGACTGTGAACCCTTATTTCCGGATGTCATTCAGGAAGTAGAAAACAATATGCCGGAGCACTCTGATCTGGATACCGTGGCTTCGTTTTTTAAAGTCCTCGGTGACAATACCCGCATACGGATACTGTTTGCGTTGAGAGAACATGAAATGTGCGCCGGCGACATAGCGGTGCTGCTGGATATGACAAAATCAGCCGTTTCCCATCAGCTTGCAGTAATGCGCAACATGCATCAGGTGAGAGCGAGAAGAGACGGGAAAAATGTTTTTTATTCACTGGATGATCAGCATATTGTAGACATCATTGAAGAAGCGCTGATCCATATGACTTGTGGAGAAAAATAAGGCTGACAGACCTTGACAATACAGGGAGAGGGAGTATAATGTAGTTAATTGAAAAGTTATTCAATTGTACAAGCGTTCATCTCAGTGTGAGAGACCCCCACTGAGATAAACGCTCCGCGAGACTTGAATTGTATAAGGAAAGAGAGGAATTTGAGTGATGAAAAAGACGTACAAGATTGATGTGGACTGTGCAGCCTGCGCTGACAAGATGGAAGTGGCGGCAAACAAGACGGCGGGTGTTAAAAATGCAGTTGTAAATTTCATGGCGCTGAAGATGAAGGTCGAGTTCGAGGATGGAGCTGAGCCTTCAGATGTCATGCAGGAGGTTCTTGCGAACTGCAGAAAAGTCGAATCAGACTGTGAGATTTATATGTAAAAGCGGTTCTCTGTTTGGTTGTAACAGGCAGAATGGAAAGAGGAAATGATCATGAATAAGAAACAGAAAAAGTTGCTGACCCGTATCATCATCGCGGCAGTTTTTTACATACCGCTTTTTCTGATCGCAAAAGGAATGACGCCGCTGGATTTGCCGAAGCCGGCCGTTCTGGCTCTGTTTCTCATCCCTTATCTGACGGTAGGGTATGATATCCTTCGAAAGGCTGCTCTCGGAATCAAAAACAGACAGGTCTTTGATGAAAATTTCCTGATGACGGTTGCTACCATCGGAGCAATTATTCTGGGCGAATATGCAGAAGGCGCTGCCGTTATGCTTCTCTATCAGGTAGGAGAATTGTTCCAGAGCTATGCGGTGGGAAGGAGCCGCCGCAATATTTCGGAACTCATGGATATCAGACCGGATTACGCGAATGTGGAGACGGATGGAGAACTGGAACAGGTCGATCCGGATGAGGTTGAGGTCGGAAGTATAATCGTGGTGAATCCCGGAGAGAAGATTCCGCTGGATGGAGTCGTCGTGGAAGGAAGCTCATCACTGAATACGAGTGCGCTGACCGGAGAAAGCAAACCGTTTGATGTGGAATGCGGGACAGAAGTCCTGAGCGGAAGCATCAATATGACCGGAGTGCTTAAGATCAGAACGACTGCGGAGTTTGAGGAATCAACGGCATCAAAGATCCTGGATCTGGTGGAAAATGCTTCTTCGAGAAAATCAAAATCCGAGAATTTCATATCCCGGTTTGCCCGTGTCTACACCCCCATCGTTTGTTACTGTGCGCTGGCTGTAGCCATTGTTCCGCCTCTGTTTATCATGCTGACAAAACTCGGGATGGGAAATTATGCGACGGTCGGATCAGTCTGGGCGGACTGGGTGATGCGCGCGTGCACCTTCCTGGTCATCAGCTGTCCCTGTGCAGTCGTCATCAGTATTCCGTTAAGTTTCTTTGCCGGAATCGGCGGAGCCAGCAGACAGGGGATCCTGGTCAAGGGATCGAATTTCCTGGAGACGATGTCCAATGTGCGGGTGGTTGCGTTCGATAAGACCGGAACCATCACAAAGGGGAATTTTGAGGTTACAGCGATTCATCACAGCCCCATTGGAGAAAAAGAGCTGCTGGAGTACGCAGCCCTTGCGGAGTGCCATTCTTCCCACCCGATCAGCCAGAGTCTTCGGGAAGCCTGCGGATGTAAGATGGACCACGGACGGGTCACGGATGTGCAGGAAATCAGCGGTCATGGCATCATCGCGAAGGTGGACGGCAGGGACATTGCAGTCGGAAATGAAAAGCTGATGGACAAAATCGGAGCAGATTACTGCAGCTGTCATCATGTCGGAACGATCATTCATGTCGCGATCGACGGCTCCTACAGCGGACATATTGTGATCTCGGACAGTCTGAAAGACACCTCGAAGGAGGCCGTGCAGGCGCTGAAAGCGGCAGGCGTGGAAAAAACAATCATGCTCACCGGAGATGCCGGATCTGTTGCCCGAAAAGTGGCCTCGGAAGTGGGCGTCAGTGACTTCCGGGCAGAGCTCCTTCCTTCCGATAAAGTGGATGCTATCGAAGAACTGCTGCAGGAATGCGGACCAAGGCGCCGTCTTGCTTTTGTCGGTGACGGCATCAATGACGCGCCCGTATTGTCACGGGCGGATATCGGCATCGCCATGGGGGCGCTGGGATCGGATGCGGCCATCGAAGCGGCCGATATCGTCCTGATGGATGACGATCCCTTAAAAATAGCAAAAGCGATCCGGATATCCCGGAAATGTCTGGGAATCGTAAAACAGAACATCGTATTTTCTCTTGCGATAAAGATCATCTGTCTGGCCCTTGCCGCATTTGGAATCGCCAATATGTGGGTGGCGATTCTGGCTGACGTCGGTGTCATGATCGCAGCTGTGCTGAACGCGATCCGGTGTCTGTTTACGGAAAGATTATAAACATACAGCCGCAGAAAGTGATTTTTCTGCGGCTGCTTTTTCATCTGTACTGTTTCGGTGTCATACCGGAATATTTCTTAAATACTTTTGTAAAATAACTCTGATCGGAGAAACCGCAGGCGATGCAGATTTCCATGATCGGATAGTCGGTGTGGGAAAGAAGACGCTGGGCCTCTTCGATCCTTACCCGGTTCAGATAATCTTTGAAGAACATTCCCGTGACCTGTTTAAAGAGGGTCGACAGATACGACGGACTGAGATGAATATTGTAAGCCACATCCGTTAATGTGATATTTTCTGAGAAATGAGCGGAAATATAGGCAGTGGCCTGTTTGATGAGTTTATTCCCCTTGTCGGCAGTGTAGAACAGGCTGTCCGTGAAAATATCAATGTTATTCTGAAAAGTGTAGCAGATATCATAGATGTCTGCCGATGACATGATGGAGTGGATCAGTTCTTCATTCATGTGCAGGATCATATCTGTTTCAGCTCCGCGCTCAATCGCAGCCCGGGAAAGCAGAGTGCACAGTTCGATGATGCGCACCTTGATGCGTTCCGTATCATGTTTTTCATACAGCATGATAAATCCAAGAAGGTCATTCAGAATACCGCGCGCCTCATCCACATCTCCGCTTTTGATCTTTGTCATCAGCAGGATCTCCTTGTCCAGGGGGTATTCCTTCGATTCTTTCATTCCGCTGTTTTTATACATCTGAATCGATTCGTTGATCCGTGACTGCTGAAGGATTCTTGACTGGTTTGCCGCCAGAATCTCACGGCTTCCGGTATTCAGACTGTTCACAAGATAGTAGAGCAGCTTGCAGTAGTGAAGCGTCATATCCGGATCGATTACTTTCAGTTTATAGGAAGCCTCTGACATCTTGAGCAGACAGGGAGTGTCAATTTCATATTTTTTCTTGAGTGCGATCATCATGGCGGCGTCCGGATCATCCATCAGGAACGGTCCGACGATGACTGAGCCGAGAAGCGTTTTTTTCTGGATCAGCGGAAAGACGATATGAAACAGATCCGCATGACAGCAGAAAAGATAGGCGTCCCCCAGCAGCATGGCCTGTTCTCCAGCCTGTATATGCTGCTTTCTGCAGCTGTCATCCGGCGGAAGATGCGGGATGATCTCCTTGCAGAACGCGGAAGGATTGCCCTTGGACAGGAGCACATTTCCCTTATCGTCGATCAGCTGGACCTGAAGATCTATGCACGCGTGGAAGGCGGAAAGCATTTCGTCAAGCTGAAGCTTTGAATAGTATTGAAAAATATACGAATCCATATCTATCCTCCGATGTCAAAAAAATACCATCCATCTTAAATAATTTCTATGAAAAATTGTACCACGAATCCCAAATTATTTACAATTACAAATTTGCATAATGGCATATGAAAAAAGCAATTCAGTTCCGCAGTGTGACTCTGTTATGATGAGGTTACAGAAAGAATCGTACTATTCTAATAAGAGAAGCAAAAAAACAAGGCCGGTTGCCGGACAGAGCGCCGGCAGACCAGAAATCCAGAAGGAGGAAAACAAGATGGGAAAATATGAAGAGAATATGGAGAGACTGAAAAAGACAGTCAGATGTGAGCCGGTTGACCGGGTGCCCTGTGTACCCTGTGCGAATGCCTATATGGCGCGGGTCAATAAAATTGTGATGAAAGAGTATATCAACAACTTTGATACAGCATGTGAGGCAAATATCAAAGAACTGAAACGGCTGGATGCGGACGGGACACAGAGCGTGATCTTCTCCCCGTATCTGCTCGGGACACAGTGGCTTTCAAAAACAGCGATTCCGGGCGTTGACCTCGGTGATGATGATATGTGGCAGGTCGTAGAGATTCCTGAAAACATGGAGTTTGACGATTATGAGAAAATAAAGGAAATCGGCTGGGATGAGTGGCAGAAACAGTTTATCGCAAATAAGTGCGACAATAACTGGGAAAACCTGCAGCCGTTCTTCGCAGCAAATCCGCACGCATATCAGAGATTCCATGAAGAGGGTATTCCGTGTATCTGTGATTTCCTGATGATCACACCTTTTGAGTACTTCTGCGGAGGCCGCTCTCTGGAGGCATTCCTGGTTGATGATCTGTTTGAGGAGCCGGAGCTGATGCATGAGATTTTTGATATTGTGCTGGAGCATAATCTGAAGGCATACCGCCAGCAGATCATTGACACCCATGCGCAGGGTGTGTGGATCGGCGGATGGAGGACCGGCCCGGATCTGATTTCCCCGGATATGTTTGAAGAGTTTGTCCTTCCTTCTTTCAAAGCTTACTATGACCTTTGCATCGAGATGGATGTCATTCCGATTTTCCATCTGGATTCCAACTGGACATTACTGCTGGATTACTTTAAGGAGTTCAAACCGGGCACCTTTGTGATGGCTCTGGATTCCAAGACGGATATCCGCAAGTGCCGCGAGGTTCTCGGACCGAAGGTTTGTATCCTTGGCGATGTTCCCTGCGAAATGCTCACGTTCGACAATCCGGAAGATGTTGAAAAATACGTAACAGACCTTCTGGATGATATCGGACCCTGGGGTGTCATGATCGCGTCCGGATGCGACATCCCCTCTGATGCGAAACCGGAGAATGTAAAAGCGATGGCTGATGCGGCGCACAATTATCTGAAGAATCATCCGCAGGAGTGAGATTTGAGATAAAATTACCATTATTTCGAAATATTTACTAAACATGATGCATCCTGTATGGTATACTTGAAAACGCATGAGGAAAATAACAATATAAGGAGGTACATGTCATGGCTATTTTAGATGATATTTCTGAAAAGCTGCAAAAAGGTAAGAAAAAAGATGTTGCTGCATTATGCACCCAGGCGCTGGAAGAGGGAATCGCACCTGCGGATATTCTGAATAACGGACTTCTGTCCGGTATGGATGTGATCGGCGCGAAGTTCAAGGCAAATGAGATTTTTGTTCCCCAGGTACTGGTAGCTGCCCGCGCAATGAATGCAGGCGCTGAAATCTTAAAACCGTATCTGGCTGAAGCGGGAAATGAACCGAAGGGCAAAATCGTAATCGGTACCGTAAAGGGCGACCTTCACGATATCGGAAAGAATCTGGTTAAGATGATGTTCGAGGGCAAAGGCTTTGAAGTCATCGATCTTGGCGTAGATGTTGCTCCTGAGAACTTTGTACAGACCGCCATCGATAACGATTGCCACATTGTTGCCTGCTCCGCACTGCTGACAACGACAATGCCTATGCTGGGCGAAGTTGTGAAGACGGCAGAAGAAATGGGCGTCAGAGACAAGATCAAGATCATGATCGGCGGTGCGCCTGTTACACAGGAGTTCTGCAACAGCATCGGTGCAGATGCATATACAGAGGACGCGACCAGTGCAGCTGAGAAGGCGTTGGAATTTGCATAAAAGAGAGTGGATCAGACTGATTGATCTGTAATATTGAAAAAGTAACTGGTTGTGATCGGGATCCTTGCATTGTGAGGATCCCGTTTTTTTTAAAATCCCGGGAGAATGTGACGATGAAACATGTAAAAGCAATATCAGAAGGGAGCGGTCTTTCCATACTGGAACAGCTGCAGAACCGGGGGATTTTCCTGCCTGCTGACTGCGGCGGAAACGGTACCTGCGGAAAATGTCTGATCCGGTTTGTAAAAAACCCTCCGGAACCGACTCCGAAAGAAAAGAAGTTTGTAAGTGAAAAGAATCTGGAACAGGGATGGCGGCTTGCCTGCGAGACCCGGCTTGAGGGAGAATTCGAGATTGAATTCGATCAGTCGGAAGATGAGATCGTAGCGCAGACAGAGTTTCAGATACGAAATGGTTCGGATGTGCCGGAGGAAGAGCCGGAAGATGCAGGGGGAGAAGGGACGATGATCGCGGTAGATATCGGGACGACAACCGTTGCCGCTTCTCTGGTGGATACCGCACAGAACAAGGTGCTGGATACCAGGACCTGCATCAATCATCAGCGTTCCTTCGGAGCCGATGTGATCTCAAGGATCAAGGCATCCAACGAGGGAGATAAAGAAAAACTGAAATCCCTGATCCGGGAGGATCTTGCTGAGCTGACCCGAAGACTCGGACAGGATCCCGAAACGATCCGTACCGTCATTTCCGGGAATACGACCATGCAGCACCTTCTGGAGGGACTTTCCTGTGAGACACTGGGAGTCGCGCCGTATACGCCTGTCGATATTTCCTTACATGAGGATGGCCCTTTCACCCTGCTTCCGGGAATCAGCACCTATGTGGGGGCGGATATCGTCAGCGGCATCATCGCATGCGGGATGGATCAGAGCGACGAGGTATGCATTCTGATCGATCTCGGGACGAACGGAGAGATGGCCATTGGCAATAAGGACCGGATCCTTGTGGCGTCAACCGCCGCAGGACCTGCTTTCGAGGGCGGAAATATCACCTGCGGAGTGGCAGGAATCCCGGGCGCCATCAGCAGTGTCGAGATCAATGACGGAACCGTCACATTTGAGACGATCGGCGGAAAAGAACCGGTCGGCCTGTGCGGAACGGGCGTTCTTGAAGTCATGTATGAACTGCTGAAGGAAGAGCTCGTGGATGAGACCGGATGCATGGATGAAGAGTATTTTGACGATGGATTTCCTGTCAGTGATGCCGTCGTTTTTACAGAAAAAGATGTGCGCGAAGTACAGCTGGCCAAATCCGCGATCCGGGCAGGAGCAGAGACTCTGATCAAAGAATATGGCGTTGACTATGGCCAGGTGAGAGCACTTTATCTTGCGGGCGGCTTCGGACAGAAGATCAATCTGAAAAAAGCGGCCGGCATCGGACTGCTTCCCGAAGAACTTCTGGAACGGACAGAGGCAGTCGGCAACAGTTCCCTGGCAGGGGCCGTGCTTTACGCAAAAAATCCGGCTGCGAGAGAACGCTTTGTGCGCGTTTCGGACAAGGCTGAAGAAGTCAGCCTGACAGGTAATCCGTTCTTTAACGATTTGTACATGGAACATATGATGTTTGAGTAAAGGAGAAAAGCATGACGAGAGAAAAGGCAATTCAGCTGGCGGAAGAGGCCGGGTTTTCCCACTGGGGGATTTTTCCGGCGGACAAACTGAGGTACTTAAAAGAAGTCAGAGACATGTGTGCCGCAGACCGGTGCCAGATGTATGACCGGTGCTGGAGCTGTCCGCCCGCATGCGGAACACTCGATGAAATCCGTGAAAAGACGAAAGAGTACGACTGGGGACTTCTGGTGCAGTCGACCGGTCAGATGGAAGATGATTTTGATGTTGAGATGATGATGGAGACAGAGGAGCTTCAGAAGGAGCACTTAAAGGATCTGTGCGAGCGGATCGGAACCGGGGAAAAGATGCTTCCCATGGCTTCCGGAGCCTGTACGATCTGTAAAGAATGTACCTATCCGGATGCACCCTGCCGTTTCCCGGAGCGCATGCATTCGTCCATGGAAGCTTACGGACTTGTCGTATCCGAAGTCTGTCAGCTGGCAAATGTCCCGTATTATTACGGCCCGCTGACCATTACATACACAAGCTGTATCCTGTTTCCGGAAGAGTAAGACGTCATTCATTCCAAAAGCAGTACACCAGAGAGGAGAAGCGGATGAACATCACGCAGATGAAGTATTTTATAACGGTAGCAAAGACTCTGAATTTTACTAAGGCGGCCGAGATCCTGTTTATTACACAGCCCGCTTTAAGCAGGCAGATCTCTGCAATCGAGAATGAATTGAATATGCAGTTGTTCGTTCGTTCCAACCGGTATGTGCGGCTGACTCCACCTGCCCAGGTTCTGCTAAAGGAATTTGAAAAGATCTACAATGATTATAATCTGGCGGTCGCCAATGCCAGGAACAGTTTCCAGGGACTCTCCGGGGAACTGAATATCGGTATTCTCGAAGGCATGTATGTAGGCGACCTGTTCCCGGGCATTCTGCAGTATCTGGAAAAATATTATCCGCAGGTCAAGATCAATCTGCATACTTACAGCTTTAACGATCTGATCAAGAAACTGTATGAGAATGAACTGGATATCATTTTTACCCTTCTTTTTGATCTAAAGAACCGGGAAATGCTCCGCTATAAGGTGCTGGAAAAGACACAGGATCATGTTGTCGTCCACAAAGACCACAGGCTGGCCGGAGCGAGACGCGTCAAACTTTCAGACTTCATAGACGATACCATTATCATGGTTTCCACTGAGGATTCGGAGGAATCCCCGCGTCTGATTCTGGATGCCTGCAAAACTGCCGGATTTACCCCGAAAGTGAAATTTGCATCTTCTCTGTCTGAAGAGATGCTCTGGGTGGAAGCCGGGGTAGGTGTGTGCATACTGGACACCAGGAACCTGCTCTACAACAATCCTTCTGTTCGGTTTCTGAATGTGGATATGATCAGTGATCCCAGTCTCACCATGGCCTGGAATGAGGAGCATTATAATCCGATGAAACAGGTCTTTATTGACAATTTTATGTCTGACATTCTGGAAGATGATGCGTGAAATCATTGATAACAAATTTGCATAACAAAATGACTGAATCGAATAAAAAAGCCTTGAAAAGCCCGGCTGTATTTCTGCGGCCGGGCTTTTTTCGGTCTTTTTTTCCCATATTTTCATTCTTTTTTTGGCTAAAATAATGAAAAAAGGGGAAATGATTTCAGAGAAAATTGGTATGAATTTAACAATAATAACTGGATTGCATGATGGTATAGGTTTCTGAAATTTTAAATGTGGATTTTTCTTAATTATAATACAAACATGAGAGCGGATGAGAGCAATCCGCACGTTAAGTACATTCCGTCAAAAAAATCAGGGAGGTGTATGTATGAACTGGGGTGTATTGATTTTTGTATTGATTTATGAAATCGCTACCATTCTGGGAGTCGGTTTCATCATCGCAAGAAGGAACAGAGGAAAAGTCCGTGAGGGAGATTTTGCTCTGGCCGGAAAAGGACTTCCGACAGCGCAGGTCGGTGTCACACTGGCTCTTACCATGCTGGGAAGCGCCCATATCTGGGGAACGACAGAAAATGCGGCAGGCATGGGTTCCATCGCGGTATGGTTCGGAATCGGATGTACCGTTATGATGGTTGTCATCACACAGATTACCGGTCCGTGGGTACGAAAGATTGGCACGAACACCATTCCGGATCTGTTCGGACGTCTCTATGGCAGGAAGGTTCGTATCCTGATCGCCTGTGTTATGGGACCGCTGGTATTCGGCTGCCTTTGCCTGGAGACACAGTGTGTAGCGGTAACCTTCATGGTATGTACCGGATGGCCTTACTTCGTAGGCGCAATCGTGGGCGGTATCTTCGGTATCCTCTATGTATTGCTGGCAGGAATGAAAGAGGTTTCCTGGCTGAATATGATCAATGCGGTATTCATGTATGCGGCGCTGATCATTGCTCTGATTGCTATGTTTATCTGCCTTCCGGGCAACGGCTGGGATGATGTCGCAAAAGGCCTGACCGATACGGGAAATGCATGGATGCTTGATATCTTCGGAAACAAAGACCTTATCATCGGTTTTGCTATCCCGACCATTTTCACAACCAGTATGTTCCAGGGAGTGTCCCAGATGGGACTGCAGACCTGTATTGCGGCAGAAGATGTAAAAGCGGTTAAGAAATCCATCTGGCTTGCAGGTCCGGTCAATGGTCTGTTCTGTATCATTCCGGCGCTGCTTGGTATGGCGGCACTTGCCCTTGGTTATCTGAAGATCGGCGGAAATGCAATGATGATGACTCCGGCTATGATGCTGGCGATCCTGCCGAAATGGGTCGTTGCACTGATTTGCGCTTCCTTCCTCGGAGCACTGCTTTCCACCTTCGCCATGACTTCCCTCTGCCCGTCCACCATATTCGCGTATGACCTGTACGGCGGACTTTACAAACCTCATGCGTCAGAGAAGGAAAAAGTAAAAGTCATGAGAATCATGATTATCATCGTAGGTGTAGCAGCAATCGTATTAAGTAACTTCCAGCCGACCGTTGTAACGACCATCAACTGGATCTTTACCTGGGCTGTACCGATGTTTGTAACGCTGGTATTCGGACTTTGCTGGAAGAGAAATACCAGAGCAACTGTCATTACCTGTGTGATCTCCTGGATCGCAAACGTAGTATGGATCACCTGTGATCTGCAGGGCAGGCTTGGTATGCCGAATTTCCATCAGGTTTATCTGTGCATGATCATCACCATGGTCGTAGGACTGATTACCTTCGCGGCAATGCCCGGTTCTAAACCAGGATACTTCCGTCTCTCCAAAGAAGAGAAAGAAGCAACCGCGGCGATGAAGGCAACTCACGAAGCGTAAAGGGGCTTAATCTGTAAGGAGGAATGGCAAATGGTAGCTCATATTATTATTGAAGCAGCAGCTATGGTAATCGGAATCACCGTAGCCGGATACTTTATCGGAAAACTGTTCAAAGAGGCAGAGAGAGAGGATTAGGTGATCATATGGTAGCAGCAATTACAATGACACAGGGATGGATGATCGGAATTATCGCAATGATGTGCATCTTCGGAATCGCGGCCGGCATCTTCTCTGCAAAAGGAAAGAAAAATCAATAAGAATATCTGGAAGAACCGGTGCCTGGCGCTCCGGTTCTTCCCTTATAGACAGAACCGTTCCGGTTCTGTATAATGGTAGCAGGAAAGAAAGGGAAGAAAAGGATATGACCAGGATTGATATTATTTCCGGCTTTTTAGGAGCCGGCAAGACAACTCTGATTCAGAAATTATTAAAAGAAGCCCTGCAGGATGAGCAGGTTGTTCTTGTGGAGAATGAGTTCGGGAAGGTCGGAATCGACAGCGGATTTCTAAAGGATTCCGGTGTGCAGATTAAGGAATTGTATTCCGGATGTATCTGCTGTTCCCTGGTGGGAGACTTCTATTACAGCCTGAAAGAAATCATGGAAACGTATCATCCGCAGAGGATACTGATTGAACCGTCCGGAGTCGGGAAACTCTCAGATGTGATGACATCCGTGATCAACATGAGCAAAAAGGTGCCTGAGGTAAAACTGAATGCCCTGATCACAGTCGCAAATGTGGAAAAGGTCTCCCGGCAGATGAAGGCGTTTGGTGAGTTCTTCAATAATCAGATCGAACATGCCTCTACGATCATTCTAAGCCGGACACAAAATATAAGCACAGAAGAACTGGAGCAGTGTGTAAAGGAAATCCGTGCGCTGAATCCGAAGGCCGCACTCATCACGACGCCATGGGATCAGATCGACGGGATGCAGATCCTGCGGGTGGCGCAGCAGCAGGATTCTCTGGCAGAACAGTTAATGGCGGAGTGTGAGGCCGGTCATCATGATCACGAGCATCATGATCATGACCACCACGATCATGACCACCATGCGGATGAGATCTTTATCAGCTGGGGAAAGGAGACCCCGCACAGATTTGAAAAGACTTATCTTGAGCAGCTGCTGAAACAGTTTTCAGAGACAGAAGACTACGGCATCGTGCTTCGGGCCAAGGGCATGGTGGAAGGAACAGACGGACACTGGATCTATTTTGATATGGTTCCCGGCGAGTATTCATTGAGAGACGGCGCGCCGGATTACACGGGACGTATTTGTGTGATCGGGACAGATCTTTTAGAGGAAAAGTTGGAAGAAGCTTTTTCCTGACCGGGAAGAATAAGAAAGAATATAGAAAGCATAAAGATAGAGTCATATGAGCATTTCAATGGAAAAAAAGATAAGAGAATTGACAGCGGGGATTCAGCCGCCGGATGAGGAGGCTGTAAAACGCAGCGCGGCACACTGGGATTCCATCGCAAAACCGCTGAACAGTCTCGGCAGGCTGGAGCAGGCAGTCCGGCAGATTGCGGGAATTCAGCGGACGCCGAAGATTCATATAAAAAAGAAAGCACTGGTTATTATGTGTGCTGACAATGGCGTGGTCTGTGAGGGTGTGACACAGACCGGACAGGAAGTGACGGCGATCGTTGCTGAAAACTTCCTGCATGAGAAGTCCTGTGTCGCCATTATGTGCAGGATGGCTGATGTTGACATCTATCCCATTGATATCGGGATGGTCCATGACGCGCCCGGTGTAGAAAGCCATAAGGTTGCTTATGGGACGCAGAATATGGCAAACGGTCCGGCCATGACCAGGGAGGAGGCCGTCTGCGCCATTCAGGTGGGAATCAGCAAAATGAAAGAGTTAAAAGAAGCGGGGTATGAGATTGCGGCCACCGGCGAGATGGGGATCGGGAATACGACGACCAGCAGCGCAATCGCATCGGTCCTGCTGTCAAAGAATGTACAGGAGGTGACCGGCAAAGGGGCGGGACTTTCCGGGGAAGGGCTGAAACGCAAAGTGGAAGTCATCCGCAGAGCTGTCCGGGTAAACCGGCCGGATCCATCTGATCCCATCGATGTGCTGTCCAAAGTCGGCGGGTTCGACATAGCCGGACTGATGGGCGTATTCTTAGGCGGAGCAATCTACGGGATTCCTGTCATCATTGACGGGTTCATCTCTGCAGTGGCCGCTCTGCTGGCAATCCGTTATTCGCCGGAATGCGCGCCTTACATCCTGGCTTCCCATGCATCCAGAGAGCCGGGAGCGCATCTGGTGAGTGAAGCTTTGGGAAAACCATGTTTTCTGGACTGTGAGATGTCGCTCGGAGAGGGGAGCGGAGCCGTCGCGCTCTTCCCGCTTCTGGATTTTGCAGCGGAAATCTATGAGAAAATGGCGTCTTTTTCGGATATAGAGATTGAAGCCTATGAACATTTTGTGTAATTAAGAAAATTATTGCAAAAAATCATAAAAAAGTACTGGATATTTTTGTGAAATAGAGTTATCATATCACTTAAGTGAATAACAGCATCAGGTGTCAGAAAGCAGTTCACCCGTAAGCGGAGAGGATTGCTGTTCTGGTGAAAAGGGAAACAGGTGAAAGTCCTGTACGAACTCGTCACTGTAAGCAGGGAGCCAAAGCCAGATACCACTGGGAGACCGGGAAGGCGGCGGAAGCGCAGATCTGTAAGTCAGGAGACCTGCCTGATGGAATGCACTGGATTGCATGTACACATGTATCCGAGCCACGAGTAATTGGCTGTGTGACCTGATATTGAAATCATGGATGTCACCCCCCTTTTACCCGTATGTCGTAAAAGGGGTTTTCTTTTTTCGGAAAACTTCACTGGTATTTACTTTTGTTAACAACGTCTGAATTTTACATGACATGTATCTCCGGGCGTTTCCTCATGCATGGATAACTGGTGTGTTTCACACCAGTTATTTCCAATTTTAAAGGAGTTTTTTCGCATGAAGCGTAGAATAGCAGGCCGGCCAGCCCGGCTGATCATGATCGCAGTCCTGTGTGCTTTTCTGGCATTTTTGGGTCCGCATCAAACGGTTTTTGCCTCCGGCAGTAAGGAAGCGGATAATCTGAATCCGGTTGCCGGCAGGGACGTTCATGATGGCGCTTACGCTGTCAGGACAGAGTCGGAAAATGGGGTCATCCCTGTGGAATCCTGTATTCTGATCGTGACAGAAGGGGAGATGGAAGCGAAGCTTACACTTTCCGGGGACTGTATAAAACTGTATCCCGGTACCGCAAAAGAGGCTTCTCTGGCAGATGAAGCCAGTCTTCTGACATGCGCGGAAGATGAGAACGGGGACTGGGTCTGTACGTTTCCGGCAGAGTTCCTGAATCAGCCGCTTGACTGTGCCGTATATTCCGCAGGCACGCAGGAATGGGCGGATGACCGGATTTGTTTCCTTGCGGATTCCATGCCGAAGGGAGCTTTAAAAAGCACGGCATCCCGGGCGTATCAGACCGGGGAGGTCCCGAAGGTCGGCTTAAAGAACGGCAGATATACCGTCCGCTTCACCATGACCGGCGGCACAGGAAAAGCCTATATCGAATCGCCGGCGGTGATGGAAGTGAAGGACCAGTCTGCGATCGTCACACTTGTATGGAGCAGTGAACATTATGATTACATGGTCGTAAACGGAGAGAAATATTTACCGGTTAACGAGTCGGGCAATTCTGTGTTCGAAGTGCCTCTAATGGCATTGGATGAGCCGTTTCCGGTCATCGCTGATACGACGGCCATGAGTGAACCTCATGAGATCGAGTATGCGCTCACCTTTGATTCTGCAGCGATTGAACAGATAAAAGGAGGAAACAGGGGAGCGGTTGTGATAACGGTCATCGTGCTGATTGCAGCAGCATGCGCTGTGACCATGATTCGAAAGATGAAACATAAAAATTGATGAAGGAATGAAAAGATGAAGAATCAGAAAAAATGGTTTGCTGTTTTTCTGGCTGTCTGTCTGTCCCTGATGCCGGTGTTTGCAGGGTGCGGGAATGGGGCGCCGCAAAGCGCAGGTACCGCAGATTCAGCCGCGGCAGAGAAACAGGAAGAGACGAATGAAGATGATGAGAAACTGCTGAAGACACAGGAAGATCTGGAAGCTTTCGCGGCGAAAGAAGCGCCGCAGATCGAAGGGCTCACCTTTGAATCAGAACTGCAGCTGGACTATGCGAAGATGTACCGGGTTTTCCGGTATGACCAGGGGTATGATCTGATCGATATCGCCGATGAAGGAGAATTTCTTGTGGTCCCGGATGGAATGGAGGCACCGGAAGGACTTCCGGAAGAGATTACTGTCATTCATCCGCCCAAAAACATCTATCTGGCAGCTACGGCGCTGATGGCATTGTTTGTATCGATGGATGCTCTGGATTGTGTCGACACAACTTCCCTGCAGGCCGATGGCTGGACCTTTGACGCTCCGAAGGAAGCCATGCGGGAAGGGCGCCTTCTCTATGCGGGAAAATACAGTGAGCCGGACTATGAGCTTTTGCTTGACAGGGAATGTGACCTGGCGATTGAATCTACGATGATCTATCATACGCCTGAAGTGCAGGAGATGATTGAGGATCTGGGGATTCCGGTATTTGTGGACCGTTCCAGCTATGAGGATAACCCTCTGGGACGTGCGGAATGGATCAAACTATATGCCGTCATGACCGGGCATGAAAGCGAGGCCGGCGCATTTTTTGAAGATCAGAAACAGAAGACCGCACAGATTGAGGATACACCGGACAGTGGAAAGACGGTTGCGTTTTTCTATATCGCTACAGATGGCAAGGCGGTGGTAAGAAGCAGCGCGGACTATGTGCCTGCCATGATCAAGATGGCGGGGGGAGAATACATCTTCGACGGTGTCACAGATGATGACGGCAAGTCATCGGTTCCGATGACGATCGAGGCATTTTACGATATCGCTGCGGATGCGGATATCATCATTTACAATCAGAGCATCGACAATTCGGTACAGTCTGTGGATGACCTGATGGCAAAAGATCCGGTCATGAGTGAGATGAAGGCAGTCCGGGAGAACAATGTATGGGTAACCGGCAGTTCCATGTATCAGCGGACAGATATAGCGGCAGATATCATACTGGAATTCCATCAGGCAATCGCAGGGCAGGATGATACAGACCTGCAATACCTCAAAAAACTTAAGTAAGGAACATTATGAGCACTTCCAATCAGATAAATCAGACAGATCAGGAGAGTACGGCAGTCAGTTTTCATGCTGAAAACTTCCGCCGGCGAAGCCGGTTTCTGGCAGTATTCGTGATACTGATCATTGCATTTTTTGTCATTATCATTATCAATATCAATTCGGGTAATGTACATATTCCGGTAAGCAGGATTTTGAAAATCCTGTTTACACAGGCCGGCGATGCCAAGGAGATCAACATTATATGGCGCATCCGGCTGCCGCGGATCCTGATGGCAGCACTTCTCGGCGGAGCCCTTTCCATATCCGGCTTTCTGCTTCAGACATTTTTTGAAAACCCTATTGCCGGACCTTATGTTCTGGGGATTTCCTCCGGAGCAAAAATGGTAGTCGCAATGGTCATGATTTTCAGCCTTCAGCGCAGCATAAATCTTTCCTCATATACGATGATTGCTGCAGCCTTCCTGGGATCACTGATGTCGATCGGATTTATCCTTCTGGTTGCCCGGAAGATAAAAAATATGGCGGCGCTTCTGGTAGCCGGCATCATGATCGGCTACATTTGTTCAGCCGTTACGGACTTTATCGTGACTTTTGCCAGCGACTCGGATATTGCCAATCTGCACGGATGGTCTCAGGGAAGTTTTTCCGGCATGAGCTGGGATAATGTACTGATTACGGTTGTGGTTGTCGCCGTGACCTTTGTGCTGACAATGCTGTGCGCAAAGCCCATCGGAGCATGGCAGCTGGGAGAAGCCTATGCACAGAGCATGGGCGTGAACATCCGCGTCTTCCGCGTAATCCTGATTCTTTTATCCAGCATTTTTTCCGCTACGGTGACGGCGTTTGCGGGACCGATTTCTTTTGTGGGAATCGCGGTTCCCTTCTTAATGAAGGGTTTTCTCGGGACGTCCAGGCCGCTGGTCGTGCTGCCTGCGAATTTTCTGGGCGGCGCGGTATTCTGCATGCTGTGTGATCTGATCGCAAGGCTGGCCTTTGCGCCGCTGGAGCTGAATATCAGTACCGTTACCTCCATTTTTGGGGCGCCGATTGTCATTTATATCATGATCAGCAGACGAAGAAGGAGGGGATAAGGATGAAACCCTATATTGCCCTTGAGAACCTGTCCGTGGGATACAATAAAAAAACGCTGATCCATGACATTTGCATCGATATAGAAAAAGGCGAGATCGTCACACTGATCGGTCCCAACGGAGCGGGAAAATCAACGATTCTAAAGAGTATAACCAGACAGCTTGCGCTGATTTCCGGGCGGGTAGTTCTGGAATTCGGTGAGCTTTACAGTCTGACATTTAAAGAACTTTCCAAAAAAATGGCTGTCGTACTGACAGACCGCATGAAGCCGGAGCTGATGACCTGTCAGGATGTGGTTGCTACGGGACGCTATCCTTACACGGGGCGCCTTGGAGTCCTGAGTCCGGAGGATGAAAAAAAGGTCGATGACGCGATCCGTGCGGTGAATGCAGTGGAAATCGCGAACCGGGATTTCAACGCCATCAGCGATGGCCAGAAGCAGAGGATACTGCTTGCCAGGGCCATCTGCCAGGAGCCGGAAATCATTATTCTGGATGAGCCGACTTCATTTCTGGATATCCACTACAAACTGGAGCTGCTGGCAATCCTGCGGCGGATGGCAAAAGAAAACGGGATCACCGTCATCATGACGCTTCATGAGATTGATCTGGCCGAGAAGATATCCGATAAGATCGTCTGCGTACATGGGGAAACGATTTTTGCTTATGGCGCGCCGGAAGAAATCTTTGAGGAAGAAACGATCCGTCAGCTCTACAGGATTGACAATGGTTTTTTTGATCCGCTGTTCGGAAGTATTGAACTGCCCAGACCGAAGGGAGAGCCGAAGGTGTTTGTGATTTCTTCCGGAGGATGCGGGATCCCGGTCTACCGTTCCCTGCAAAAACAGGATATTCCCTTTATCGCAGGGATCCTTTACCGCAATGATATCGATTTTCAGCTGGCCAGGCTTCTGGCAAGCCGGGTGATCGCAGAAGAGCCTTTCCGGGATATTACGGATGACGTCTATGAAGAAGCAAGGAAGGCGCTGCACGAATGTGACCGCGTCATCTATGCCGGCGGCGTGATCGGCGGCTGCAACCGACGAATCAGGGATCTTCTGGAGGAAGCAAAGGCACTTGGCAAGATGCAATAACAGCACACACTTCTGTGCTTTATTGACGGTTCTTAAGATACATACGGGAACCGGAATAGATATATTTTCATTTATAAGGAGGAAAAAAACATGAAAAACAAAGTAGTTGTTGTCGTTCTTGCGGCAGCGCTGGCTGCAGGCATGACCGCAATGGCGGGCTGCGGTCAGAAGGCAGTAGAGAGTGCAAACAATGCGGCAGACGCAGTCGTTTCCGCAGCAGAGGAAGCAGCTGACACAGCAGAGGAAGCTCTGAGTGAAGCGGCAGACGAAGCGGCAGATCCGGTTGCGGAGGTAGATGCGTTGATCGAAGCGATCCAGGTACAGGAGTGGACAGAAGACACAACTGCAAACTGTGAGGCTGCAAAGGCTGCATACGATGCACTGACCGATGATCAGAAAGCAGAACTGGAAGATCCGGATTATTTCGGACTGGATACCGGCGACGCGTCAGCAGATGATCCGCTCAATCAGGATGAGATCGGTGAGAACGAGCTTCTGGTCGTAAGCTTCGGAACATCCTTCAATGAAAGCCGCGCGACCGATATCGGCGGTGTAGAAAAAGCACTGGCTGAGGCATATCCGGACTGGTCTGTCAGAAGAGCCTTCACGGCACAGATCATTATCAACCATGTCATGGCCCGTGACGGCGAGGTCATTGATAATGTAGATCAGGCACTGCAGCGCGCGATTGATAACGGCGTTAAGAATCTTGTGATTCAGCCGACCCATCTGATGCACGGCGCAGAGTATGACGAGCTCACAGCTGCGGTAGATGCTGTAAAAGATCAGTTCGAATCTGTAAAGATCGCAGAGCCGCTGATGGGCACTGTTGGAGCAGATGTTTCTGAAATCAATGCAGATAAAGAAGCTGCTGCAAAGGCGATGGTAGAAGAGGCTGTTAAGGTAGCAGGCGCAGATTCTATTGATGCTCTTGCCGCAGACGGAACAGCCATTGTATTCATGGGTCACGGAACCTCTCATGAGGCCAACATTACCTATGACCAGATGCAGACACAGATGGAACAGCTGGGCTACAAGAACGTATTTATCGGAACCGTTGAAGGTGAGCCGGAAGATACCGAGTGCAGTGTAGTAATTGGCAAAGTAAAAGATGCGGGCTTCACAAAAGTCATTCTTCGTCCGATGATGGTTGTTGCTGGTGATCACGCAAACAATGACATGGCAGGCGAGGATGAGGATTCCTGGGTAAGCATGTTCAATGCATCCGGAAACTTCGAGAGTGTAGATACGCAGATCGAAGGCCTTGGAAGAATTCCTGCCATTGAACAGATGTATGTAGAGCATACAGGTGCTGTCATCGAGTAACAGGCGTTCAATTCAGCGGAGGAATCCTGCACTGAATATTGAAAAAGAGTGAGATCAGTAGTATAATCTGCATCATACGGTTCACTGATCGAAATAACAGTTGTCCCGGAGCCGTATGCTCCGGGACTTTTTATGAAAGCGTGAAAAGGATGAAAAATAAGAACATTAGAACGAAATTCATGACCCTTGGTCTTTGTGCAGGTCTGTCCCTTCTGGTTTTGGGAGGCTGCGGCAAAACCGCAGGTACGGCGGACACAGATCCCGCAGCAGATGCCAGCGCGGTCACAGAGGCTGTTTCCGAAGAGTCAGAGAATACCTCTGCATTGGAAGACGGCACCTATGTGGTGAAGTTCACCACAGACAATTCCATGTTTCACATTAATGAAGCCTATGGTGATCAGGCGCTCCTGACGGTGGAAGACGGAGAGATGACTGTTCATATCACTCTTCAGTCCAAAAATATTGTAAACCTTTATTCCGGACTGGCGGACGACGCCGAAAAGGACGGGGCAGAGCTGATTGAGCCTGCGACGGATACCGTCACTTACAGTGATGGCACATCAAAAGATGTCTATGGGTTTGATGTTCCGGTTCCCGCGATTGACGAAGAGTTTGATCTGGCACTGATCGGAACCAAAGGGAAGTGGTATGATCACAAGGTAAAGGTATCTGATCCGGTTGAGGGAGATGAGATCACTTTGCCGGAATCCTGACGGCAGAGACCGGAACGAGGAGGAACAGACATGATTCTTGCAGCTGCCGCTGTTTGCGGTATGATTTTGGATTTCCTATTTGCGGATCCCGGTTTTCTGATTCATCCTGTCGTCATCATGGGGAAATGTATCACAGGACTGGAGAAGCTTTTGCGCTCTCTGTTCCCCAAAACGGACCGGGGAGAATTTGCTGCCGGAATCATGATGGCAGTCCTTTTGCCGGCCGGCACATTTCTGGTCACCGGCGCGGTCTGTTTTCTGACTTGGAAGATCCATCCGGTATTCGGGTTTGCGGTGCAGACTTTCTGGTGCTGGCAGGCACTTGCAGTCAGAGGTCTCTGTAAAGAAAGCAGAAAAGTATATGACTGTCTGGAAAAGCAGAATCTTTCACTGGCACGAATCGCGGTCGGAAGAATTGTCGGCCGGGATACGGCACAGCTTTCACCGGAGGGAGTGACGAAGGCCGCTGTGGAAACCGTGGCGGAAAATTTTTCCGACGGGGTGATCGCGCCTCTGTTTTTTATGATGATCGGGGGTGCTCCCTTCGCACTGACTTACAAAGCCGTCAACACCATGGACAGTATGTGCGGATATAAGAATAAGAAGTACCTGTATTACGGCAGGGCGGCAGCCCGTGCGGATGATGTCGCGAATCTGATTCCGGCGAGAATAGCTGCAATCCTCTGGATTGCGGTTTCGTTTCTCATGCCGTACGCGAACGGAAGAAATGCATGGCGTATCTGGAAGAGAGACCGTTATAACCATGCCAGTCCGAATTCCGCGCAGACGGAATCCGCCTGTGCCGGTTCATTAGGCATTCAGCTGGCGGGCCCGGCATTTTATTTTGGCGCATATTATGATAAGCCATACATCGGGGACGCGGACAGAGAAGTGGAACCGGCAGATATCCTGCGCACCAACCGGCTGATGGTTGCGGCATCTCTTGCGGGACTGATCATTTTTGCAGGAATAAGATTAATCATAGTATTGAAAATGGGGAGGATATGAGTTTGAATCTGACAATCAGGCCGAGAAGGCTTCGTTACGGAGAAAATTTAAGAAAAATGGTCCGTGAGACCCGGGTGGATGCATCATCTCTGATTTATCCGATTTTCATCAAAGAGGGGACAGCGATCACAGAAGAGATTCCGACCATGCCCGGTCAGTATCGCTACAGTGTCGATACGATGGGGAAAAAACTCGAGCAGCTTCTGGATGCAGGCGTTCAGAGTGTAATGTTTTTTGGCATACCGGATCAGAAAGATGAAGCGGGAAGCGGAGCCTATGATGAAAATGGGATTGTTCAGAAAGCGCTTCGTCAGGCCAAAAAAGATTTTCCGGATCTCTATCTGATTACCGATGTCTGCATGTGTGAGTATACTTCGCACGGCCACTGCGGTCTTCTTTGCGGACATGAAGTGGACAACGATGCGACACTGAAGCTGCTGGCACAGACGGCATTGTCGCATGTTCAGGCCGGTGCAGATATGGTCGCGCCGTCCGATATGATGGACGGACGTGTTGCCGCCATCCGCGCATTACTGGATCAGAACGGGTATATCAATACTCCGGTCATGTCCTATGCTGTGAAGTACGCGTCGGCATTTTACGGACCTTTCCGGGACGCTGCCGGAAGCGCTCCCGCGTTCGGGGACAGAAAAAGCTATCAGATGGATTACCATAACAGCCGGGAGGGCATAAAGGAGGCGCTTCTGGACGTACAGGAGGGCGCCGATATCATCATGGTCAAGCCGGCCATGTCCTATCTGGATATGGTGGCAAAAATCAAAGATGCTGTCAGTGTTCCGGTTGCTTCTTACAGCGTCAGCGGGGAATATGCCATGATCAAAGCGGCGGCGCAGGCCGGATATATTGACGAGGAGAAAATCGTCTGTGAGACGGCAGCGTCCGTATTCCGTGCGGGCTGTGATATTTATCTGACCTATTATGCGCAGGAAATTGCCCGCTATATGAAAGAAGGAAAAATCGGCTGATGCAACAGCCCGAAGACAGAGGTGAAAGATGCTGGAAAACAGACTGAGAACAGAAAAATCAGAAGAATTATTTGCGCGGGCCTGCAAAGTGATCCCGGGCGGAGTAAACAGTCCGGTCCGTGCGTTCCGGTCCATCGGAGGCACACCGCGGATGATCGCGTCTGCAAATGGAAGCCATATGACGGATGAAGACGGAAATACCTATCTGGATTTTGTGGGATCCTGGGGGCCCATGATCCTCGGCCATAATCATCCGGCGGTCCGGGAAGCGGTGATCAAAGCCTGCGAAGACGGATTAAGCTTCGGCGCGGCCACGAAGAAAGAAGTCGAGATGGCGGAACTGATCTGTGGTTCCGTTCCCAATGTTGAAATGGTGAGGATGGTCAATTCAGGCACTGAGGCAGTGATGAGTGCTGTACGTGCGGCCAGAGGATTCACCGGAAGAGATAAGATCATCAAATTTGCCGGCTGTTATCACGGTCACGCAGACGCGATGCTGGTACAGGCCGGTTCGGGCGTCATGACCGCAGGAGTGCCTGACAGCGCCGGTGTACCGAAAGGGTGCGCTGCGGACACTCTGACAGCTGTTTATAACGAACCGAAGTCCGTACAGGATCTTTTTGAGCGTTTCCCGGATGAAATCGCTGCGGTCATTGTGGAACCGGTCGGTGCGAATATGGGCGTTGTCCTGCCGGAAGACGGATTCCTTCAGGCGCTGCGCAGTCTCTGTGACAGGTACAAAGCAGTTCTGATCTTTGATGAAGTCATTACGGGATTCCGGCTGGGATTTGCCGGCGCGCAGGGGTATTTTGGCGTGGATGCGGATCTGGTCACTTACGGCAAGATCATCGGTGCAGGCATGCCCGTCGGTGCATATGGAGGAAAACGTGAAATCATGGAGTGTGTTTCCCCGCTGGGAAAGGTTTATCAGGCGGGAACGTTAAGCGGCAATCCGGTCGCCATGGCTGCCGGAATCGCACAGCTGACGCTCCTTCGGGATACGCCCGGCTTTTATGAAGAGCTGAATCAGAAGGCGAAATGGTTTTACGGCAGGGTGGAAAAGACGGTCCGTGAATCCGGCCTGAAGGCGGTCGTGAACAGCTGCGCATCTCTCGGGTGTGTGTTTTTTACAGATCAGGCAGTTGTAAACTATGAGACTGCGAAGACGTCAGATACAGACAGATTCGCAAAATACTGCCATGCCATGTTTGATGCCGGTATTTATCTGGCTCCGTCACAGTTTGAAGCCATGTTTTTATCAGCAGCGCACAAAAAGGAAGAACTGGAATATGCGCTGGATGTAATGCGAAGCTGTCTGAACACACTGTAAGAGACGGAAAGGAAGATTATGTATTTTCCATTATTTGTTGATCTGACAAAGAAAGATATCCTGGTGATCGGCGGGGGACAGATTGCTGCCCGCCGCATTCGGGTGTTATCGGAATTCTCAGATCATCTGACTGTTATCGCGCCGGATATTTCGGAACACATTCGGACTCTGTGCAATACGAAGATGGTCGGCCTCATACAGAGGGCCTTTGTACCAGAGGATCTGAAGGGGAGGGATCTGGTGTTCGCGGCAACCAATGACGCAGAACTGAACCGGAAGATCTGTGATCTGTGCCGGGAGCAGCGCATTCTGTTCAACGCCTGCACGGATCAGACGATCTGTGACTTCTTTTTCCCGTCCGTTATCAGTAAAGACGATGTGATCATCGGAATCAATGCTTCCGGACAGGATCACGGAAAAGTCAGGGAGATACGCCGGCAGCTGGAAGAGGCACTGGAGATAGAAGATTCCCGGAGCTATTACTGCTGACCGGAAAAATGTCTTGCATAATGCAGCAGCATTGTGTATATTATAAGCTATTGACAACTGTTTTGTGAATAATCATACAGACAAAAAAGCAGGAGAGTACAAAAAGATGACAAAACCCACATTTGTGACGAAAGAGCAGATTGAAGAAATCGTTAAGACATATCCGACTCCCTTTCATCTTTATGATGAAAAAGGAATTCGTGAAAATGCAAAGGCGGTAAAAGAGGCCTTTTCCTGGAATCCGGGATTCCGTGAGTATTTTGCAGTGAAAGCGACGCCGAATCCGTTTCTGATCAACATCCTGAAGGAATACGGCTGCGGAACAGACTGTTCCTCCATGACAGAGCTGATGCTCTCGAAAGAACTTGGGTTTTCCGGAGAAGAGATCATGTTTTCTTCCAACGATACTCCGGCGGAGGAATTCCTCTACGCGAATGAAATCGGCGCTACCATTAATCTCGATGATTTTACGCATATTGCGTATTTTGAGAATCTGGTCGGAAAATTCCCGGAGACGATGAGCCTTCGCTATAATCCGGGCGGAGTATATACCCTGAGCAACGGGATCATGGATAATCCGGGGGACGCAAAGTACGGTTTTACAAAAGAGCAGATTATCGAAGGATACAGGATTCTGAAGGAGAAGGGGGTCAGGCGTTTCGGCATCCATGCCTTTCTTGTCAGCAATACCGTCACCAACGATTACTATCCGACACTTGCGCGGACTCTTTTTGAACTCTGTGTGGAGATTCAGGAAAAGACCGGTGTTAAGATGAATTTCATCAATCTTTCCGGAGGTGTGGGCATCCCCTACCGGCCGGAGCAGACGGCGAATGATATCCGCGTAATCGGTGCGGGTGTTGAAAAAGTATATAAGGAAGTGCTTGAGCCTGCAGGGATGGGCGACGTGGCCATTTATACGGAGATGGGACGTTTCATGATGGGGCCTTACGGGTGTGTTGTGACCAGGGCGATCCATGAGAAGCATACCTATAAGGAATATATCGGTGTGGATGCCTGTGCGGCAAATCTGATGCGCCCGGCTATCTACGGCGCATATCATCATATCACCGTTGCAGGCAAGGAGGACGCGCCCTGCGATCATCAGTATGACGTAGTCGGTTCCCTCTGTGAAAACTGCGATAAGTTTGCAGTCGACCGGATGCTGCCGGAGATTGAAATGGGGGATTATCTGATCATTCACGACACCGGCGCACACGGCTATTCCATGGGATACAATTACAACGGGCGTCTTCGCTCGGCAGAGCTCCTGCTAAAAGAGGATGGAAGCGTACAGCTGATCCGGCGTGCCGAGACACCGAAAGATTACTTTGCAACGTTTGACTGCTTTGATATTGTAAGAGGACTGACACAGTAAAAAAATAACTTGCATTTTAAGCCTGAATATGATACGATAGTTCAGCTTGAGTTATTCAGGCGAGATGCCGCTGTGGCGGAATTGGCAGACGCACTTGACTCAAAATCAAGCGGGTAACACCGTGCCGGTTCGAGTCCGGCCAGCGGCATAAAAAACACGTGATTTCGATCACGTGTTTTTTTGTTCCTTTATGATAAATTTTTCTGCGCCGTGGACAGCATCAGTTTGATTCGGTTCAGCTGGTTTACTTCGCTGGCGCCGGGGTCAAAGTCGATGGCCACGATATTGGATTTCGGATACTGATGTCTCAGTTCTTTGATGACTCCTTTACCTACAATATGGTTGGGCAGGCAGCCGAAAGGCTGGCAGCATACGATGTTGTTCACGCCTGCGTTGATCAGTTCGACCATCTCGCCGGTCAGGAACCATCCTTCGCCGGTCTGGTTGCCGAGGGATACGATTCCTTTGGCGCCGCGGGCTGTATCGTAGATGTTGGCAGGAGGAGCGAAATGTTTGCTCTCTGCAAGCGCTTTATGCGCTGTTTTGCGAAGCACTTCGATTCCCCAGATTCCAAGCCGTGATTTTGTCCAGCTCGACTTCTTAAAGCCCAGCTTCTCTGCCTTGAATTTATTGTTAAAGAAGCAGTACAGGAAGAAATCCATCAGATCCGGAATGACCGGTTCCGCGCCTTCTGATTCCAGAAGGTCAGCCAGATAGTTGTTGGCCATCGGCATGAACTTCACAAGAATCTCTCCGACAATTCCGACTTTCGGCTTCCGGATATCCAGTCTCGGAAGTTCATCGAAATCCTTTACGATCTCACGGCAGTACCGCTTGTAAGTGCGGTGGCTGATGGCCTTGTCCGTTGAGACATAGTCTGTGATCTTCTTCACCCATTTCTGATGCAGGGCATCCGTTGAACCTTTGACTGCCTCATAGGGTCTTGTGGCGTAGATGCATCGCATCAGGATATCGCCGAATACCAGGCAGTAGATTCCTCTCTGTGCGAGAGAGAAGTTGATCTTGAAGCCTGGGTTCGACTCCAGACTGCTTAAGTTCAGCGAGATGACCGGTATCTGCGGATATCCGGCTTTCTCCAGTGCGCGGCGGATAAAACCGACATAGTTGGAGGCGCGGCAGCCGCCGCCGGTCTGCGACATGATGATCGCAAGATGATCGGTGTCATACTTTCCGGAAGTGACCGCATCCATAAACATGCCGACCGTGATCAATGACGGATAGCAGGCATCATTATTGACATATTTCAGTCCGGCATTCACAGCAGCCTTGTTATCGTTTCCGAGAACCACAAGGTTGTAGCCTGACGCCCGGAAGGCCGGTTCAAGAAGCTCAAAGTGGATGGGAGCCATCTGGGGAGCCAGGATGGTGTAGGTCTTTCTCATCTCTTCGGTAAATACAACACGGTTGTGATTGGAGGGAACGATCTTGCGCTCCTTCGGGGTCTTTTCTCTTGTCCGGATCGCGGCGATGAGAGAGCGGATCCGGATACGGGCAGCGCCGAGATTGTTGACCTCGTCAATCTTCAGGCAGGTATAGATCTTGCCTGATTTTGTCAGGATATCGCTGACCTGATCCGTGGTAACGGCGTCAAGGCCGCAGCCGAAGGAGTTCAGCTGAATCAGATCCAGGTCTTCCGTTGTCTTCACATACTGTGCAGCCGCATAGAGTCTGGAATGATACATCCACTGATCGAGTACGATGAGCGGGCGTTCCACCTTCTGCAGATGGGATACGGAATCCTCTGTGAGGACAGCAAAGCCATAGGAGTTGATCAGTTCCGGAATACCGTGGTTGATCTCCGGATCAATATGATAAGGACGCCCGGCCAGAACGATGCCTCTGCGGTTGTTCGCGCGCATCCAGGCCAGTGTTTCCTCGCCTTTCTTCTGCATATCCTTTCTGGCAGCCGCAAGTTCCTCCCATGCCTTATGAATAGCCGGTCTGGCTTCCTTTTCATCGATATCGAAGGCATCCTTTAAAACAGTCACGAGTCTGTCGGTCAGGATCTTTTCATTTGTAAATGCCATAAAAGGATTGATCAGTTTCACCTTGCCGGAATTGATGTCATCCACATTATTTTTGATATTTTCCGGATAGGAGGTAACGATCGGGCAGTTATAGTTATTTCCAGCGTCGCTGAATTCGTTGCGCTCATAGGGGATCGACGGATAAAAAATCGTCTGGACTCCTTCCCGGATGAGCCAGGTGATATGTCCGTGCGCCAGCTTTGCGGGATAGCACTCGGATTCGCTGGGGATGGATTCGATTCCAAGCTCATAAATCTTTCTCGTCGATGCCGGAGAAAGAATCAGACGGAACTTCAGTTCCTTAAAAAGCACTGCCCAGAAGGGGAAATCTTCATAAATGTTCAGAACACGGGGCATGCCGAGGGTGCCTCTGACTGCTTCTTCCTCGGAGAGAGGCGTGTAGTCAAATACCCTGTGCAGCTTGTATTCGAACAGATTCGGAATATCCTCTTTGTTCTTTTCCTTGCCCAGCGCGCGCTCGCAGCGGTTGCCGGTGATGAACTGGCGATTACCGGAGAAGCGGTTGATCGTGAGCAGACAGTTGTTCGTGCATCTTCCGCAGCGCGCAAGCTTTGTGGAAAATTCAAGATTGCTGATCTCCTCGATCGAAAGCATCGATGTTTCTTTGCCTTCATAGCGTTCTCTGGCAATCAGGGCTGCACCGAAAGCGCCCATGATGCCGGCGATATCCGGCCGGACAGCCTCCCGTCCGGAGATGGTCTCAAAACTTCTTAAGACAGCGTCATTGTAGAAGGTACCGCCCTGAACGACAATATTCTTTCCGAGCTGGTCCGGGTCAGACAGCTTGATAACCTTGAACAGCGCATTTTTAATGACTGAGTAGGCAAGGCCGGAAGAAATATCGGCAACCGTAGCCCCCTCCTTTTGCGCCTGTTTTACTTTGGAATTCATGAAAACGGTGCATCGGGTGCCCAGATCGATGGGATGCTGTGCAAAAAGCGCCTCTTTCGCAAAATCCTGAACAGAATAATTCAGAGATTTCGCGAATGTCTCAATAAAGGAACCGCATCCGGAAGAGCAGGCTTCATTCAGCTGGACACTGTCTACCGTGTTGTTCTTGATCTTGATGCATTTCATATCCTGTCCGCCGATATCGAGAATACAGTCGACATCGGGATTAAAGAAAGCGGCAGCCGTATAATGGGCAACGGTCTCCACCTCGCCCTCATCCAGCATCAGGGCAGCCTTTACCAGCGCCTCCCCGTAACCGGTGGAGCAGGAAGAAACGATCTTTGCTTCTGCCGGAAGCTGTTCATAGATTTCCTTTAAGGCAGTAATCGAAGTAGCCAGCGGGCTTCCGTTATTGCTGCTGTAAAAAGAGTACAGCAAAGAGCCGTCCTCGCCCACAAGAGCTACTTTGGTCGTGGTAGATCCGGCATCGATGCCGAGATAGCAGTTTCCCTTATAAGAAGCCAGGTCCCCTTTGGCAACCGATGCATTTGCATGACGTCTGGTGAATTCATCATAGGCAGCCTGATCTTTGAAGAGAGGCTCCATACGTTCCACTTCGAACTCCATGTGGATCTCACCGGAAAGCTTTCCGATCATCTCCTCCAGGGTATAACAGGTCTCTTTCTTATAGTTCAGGGCAGAGCCGATGGCAGCGAACAGATGCGAATTTTCCGGCTCAATGGCATGCTCGTCATCCAGATTCAGTGTACGGATAAATGCAGCCTTCAGTTCGGATAAAAAGTGCAGCGGTCCGCCTAAGAATGCAACATGGCCGCGGATCGGCTTTCCGCAGGCCAGACCACTGATCGTCTGGTTCACAACTGCCTGAAAGATGGAAGCGGACAGATCCTCTCTGGTTGCTCCCTCATTGATCAGCGGCTGGATATCGGTTTTTGCAAAAACACCGCACCGGGCCGCAATGGGGTAGATCGCCTTGTATTTCTTGGCATATTCATTCAGACCGCTGGCATCTGTCTGAATCAGAGAAGCCATCTGGTCGATAAAGGAACCGGTTCCGCCGGCGCAGATGCCGTTCATACGCTGCTCGACATTCCCGCCTTCGAAATAAATGATCTTGGCATCCTCACCGCCAAGCTCGATCGCGACATCTGTCTGCGGAGCGTAATGCTGCAGGGCAGTCGATACGGAGATGACTTCCTGTACAAAAGGAACCTCCAGATGTTTGGCCAGAGTCAGTCCGCCGGACCCCGTGATCATGGGGCAGAGCCTGATATCGCCAAGCTGTTCGTAAGCTTTTTTCAGAAGATCCGAAAGAGTCTCACGGATATTGGCAAAATGACGCTGATAATCGGAAAACAGAAGATGATCCTGTTCATCCAGAATCGCGATCTTTACCGTTGTAGAACCGATATCGATTCCAAGTTTATGTAAGTTTGTGTTTGTCATAAGTAATCACCTTTTAGAATGTATTTCTACTATTTAAATGAAACAAATATGCTTACGCATTCCATACATTATACGACAGGAAATGGTAAAAAACAATCACTTTATAGAAAGTTTAGAATAGCATCGGACGGCAGGGCAGTCTGTCTGATCAGAGGAACGGATCCGCGGCGGGAAACAATTTCGTACGGGCGCATAGACTGTAAAAAAGAGAGTGGTCAGGTGAGTATATGAGAGACTTTTCCGGACGGGATCCGGTAAGAAATACTGTAAATAATGATAACTGCGGCGGAATTATTCATGTCATCTCGCCGGGAGATACGCTGTATCTGCTTTCGTGCAGATATCACGTCAGTGTTTCGGAAATCATGTATCAAAATCCTTACGTGAATCTGTACAATCTGAAGCCGGGGGATGAATTATGTATTCCTGTTTCCTGCGGCTTACGGGAACGGAAGGACTGACCGGGATGCAGGCATCTCTGAACTTTTTATGAAAAAAAGAGTACCCTGATTGACAAACAAATATCCGGAAATTATAATCAGGTAATGAATTGTTTGAGGAAAGTGCATAAGAACAGGAGAGTAGAATGCGTTTTTTAAATATATTGGAGAGAAAATTCGGACGGTATGCCATTCACGGGCTCATGAAGTACGTGATCGGATGTTATATTATCGGATATGTGATCCAGTATCTGGCTCCTAATCTGATCGGATACCTGACACTGGAGCCGTACCTGATCTTTCACAGAGCGCAGGTATGGCGTTTTGTGTCCTGGGTACTGATCCCGCCCGGCAGAAGCAATATCATTTTTGTGATCATTATGCTTGTTCTGTATTACCAGCTGGGCAATGCGCTGGAACAGACCTGGGGAGCATTCCGCTTCAATCTGTATATTTTCGGAGGCGTGATCTTTACGATCATCGGAGCCCTGATTTTATATGCATTTACGGGATCCGGGATTCCGGTATCCATCGGCGGGAATTTCACCACTTATTATATTAACATGACGATTTTCCTGGCCTTTGCGGTATGTTATCCGGACATGAGGGTCATGCTCTACTTCCTGATTCCGATCCGGATGAAGTGGATGGCGATCGTATACGGAGCTCTGATCGTTTATGAATTCGTGATCGTCGGATCTGCCTCCGGCAGGGTGGCCATCGTGGCGTCGATCCTGAATTTTATTATTTTCTTTTTGCTGACCCGCAATTACAAAGCCATTTCTCCAAAAGAGATGAAGAGGAAACACGATTTCCGGCGCGGGGTGAGCCAGCCGCACACGAAAGGAAACGCGATTCACAAGTGTGCGATCTGCGGCAGGACGGAACTGGACAATCCGAATCTTCAGTTCAGATACTGTTCCAAATGCAGAGGCAATTTTGAATACTGTCAGGATCATTTGTTTACACATAAGCATGTACAGTAACAGGCGGAAGGGAAGTTGAAAGGTATGCAGCCTATGACAGGGATTCTGACGGGATTGATCATTGCGGCTGCAGCCGGCGCATTCCTTTTGCTGTTCTCGGCGACGCTTTCGTTTTCAGTCAGGCTTCTTCCGGCAGATTCTTCCGGGAGGAAAAACAAAGTTCATGGAAAGATCCGGCTGCTGCGCATCTGCGGGATGGCAGGACTCGTTCTTTTTGCAGCCGGCATTTTTTTCATCCGGACGAAAAATGCAGAGATCGGAGAGAAGGAGCACTATCAGGAGACGGAAGCTGTTTCGGAGTTCGCGGACAGCGGGCATGCTACTTTTCCACATGAGGGGGAAGTATTCGTCAGAATAGGGCAGGAAGCTGACGATCCGGACATGACCGCATCCATGCAGGAGAAAATCAGAAGATCTCTGCCGGATTCCTTTTCGGGCGAGGCAGTTCTGAATGTCCGTGAACCGTCCGGTGCGGGAAGGCTTTCAGATCTCGGCTGCAGAATCCTGCATTACAATCCGTATGAAACCATCTATGCGGTCCGGACAGACTGCCCCCGGAGGCTCTACTATGCTGAGAGAGACGGATTCTACTGTGCTGAAAAAGATTTACCGGCCATAGAAGATTATTTTCGGCTGAAATGATTGACTTAAAAAAGGACTCTGTGGTAAATTTATCACAGAGTTTTTTTACAGGGAGGAAAAACAATGGAAAATGAAGCTGTTTCCAGAAATTTTATAGAACAGATCATTGATAAGGATCTTGCGGAGGGACGCTGTGAAACCGTATGTACCCGTTTCCCGCCGGAACCCAACGGGTATCTTCACATCGGACACGCAAAATCCATTCTTTTAAATTACGGACTTGCCCAGGAGTATCACGGCAAGTTCAACATGCGTTTTGATGACACCAATCCGACAAAGGAAAAGGAAGAATTTGTCGACTCCATCAAGGCAGATATCGAGTGGCTGGGAGCAGACTGGGAGGACCGGCTGTTCTTTGCTTCGGATTATTTTGACCAGATGTATGAAGCGGCAGTGAAGCTGATCAAAAAAGGCAAGGCCTATGTCTGTGATCTGACCCCCGAACAGATCCGGGAGTACAGAGGGACACTGACCGAACCGGGAAAGGAAAGCCCGTACCGCAGCCGCAGTGTGGAGGAGAACCTGGAACTTTTTGAAAACATGAAGAATGGTGTGTATAAGGACGGAGAGAAGGTGCTGCGCGCCAAGATCAATATGGCTTCTCCGAACATCAACATGCGTGACCCGATTATCTACCGTGTGGCACACATGACGCATCACCGCACAAAGGATGCCTGGTGCATCTATCCGATGTATGATTTTGCACATCCGATCGAGGATGCCATTGAGGGCATCACACATTCAATCTGTACCCTCGAGTTTGAGGATCACCGCCCGCTCTATGACTGGGTGGTCAGAGAACTGGAATATCCGCATCCGCCGAAGCAGATTGAATTTGCAAAACTTTACCTGACAAATGTCGTGACCGGGAAGCGGTATATCAAAAAACTGGTAGAAGAAGGGATCGTGGATGGCTGGGACGATCCCCGTCTGGTATCGATCGCAGCGCTGAGAAGAAGAGGCTTTACGCCGTCTTCGATCAAAAAGTTCGTAGAACTCTGCGGAGTATCCAAGAGCAACAGTTCCGTTGATTACGCGATGCTGGAGTACTGTATCCGTGAGGATCTGAAGCTCTCCGCGCCGCGCGTGATGGCAATTCTGGATCCCATTAAGCTGGTGATTGACAATTATCCCGAAGGACAGACAGAAGAGCTGGAGGTGGATAACAACCTCGAGAATCCGGAACTCGGGAAGAGAACGGTGCCTTTCAGCAGAGAAGTGCTGATTGAGCGCGAGGATTTTATGGAAGTGCCGCCAAAGAAATACCGGCGTCTGTATCCCGGCAACGAGGTGCGGCTGATGAATGCATATTTCGTGACCTGCACCGGGTTTGAAAAAGATGAAGACGGCAATGTTACCGTCGTACATTGTACCTATGATCCGGAAAGCCGCGGAGGGAACAGCCCGGACGGCAGAAAAGTCCGCGGTACGATCCACTGGGTCGACGCAGCCAGCGCGATCAGAGCCGAGGTGCGTCTCTATGAAAATATTATCGATGAGTCGAAAGGGGTCTATAATGAGGATGGAAGCCTGAATCTGAATCCGAATTCCCTGACCATCCTGCCGGACTGTTATGTCGAGCCTTCTTTAAAAGATGCCCGCATCTATGACAGCTTCCAGTTTGTGAGAAATGGTTTCTTCTGTGTGGACGCAAAGGATTCTACAGACGAGAAGAAGGTGTTCAACCGAATCGTATCTCTGAAGAGTTCTTATAAGCTCCCGTCATAAAACAAAAAAAGCGCCGAATGAATGATGATCACATTCGTTCGGCGTTTTTTTATTATTTTACGGATGCTTCCTTTGTCTCAAGCAGATCCTGAAAGAATCTGTCCATCTCTTCTTTTGTGTCAAAGGTCGCCATGTAGATCTTGTTGCCCATGGCAGCGGAAAGCGCATCCGGAAGACGTCCTGTCATCTTCAGGTGTTCCCGGTACCGGTCAGCGATCTCATCGTGGGAGAGTACATAATCTCTGTAATCGCGCAGGCCTGCAAAGGCACAGTAGTGGCTGTCCTGAATGGTCAGGTCTGTCCGGTCAAAAGCGATCATGTCAGCCCAGATCTTATAAACATTGGTGTCACGGGCAAAGTTCATCATCTCAGGCGTAAAACCGCCGCAGGGACGCATGTTGACCTCCAGCGCCATCAGGGTGCCTTTTTTCCCGATCCCTTCGTGATCTTTCAGAAGACGGAAGAATTCAAAATGCACGAAACGGCTGCGGACGCCAAAACTTTTGACAGTATCGCGGCCGGCCTTTCTGGTATCCTCTGCCAGCTCTTTTTCAATGTAGAAGATGGCGTCGTCTCCGTAGTTCACACTGTCCATGATGGAGATGGGAGTGCAGTTCCCGGTCTCAAAGATGGGTCTGCCCTTCGAATCAATGATCGCGTCATAGGAATTGATCTCCGCTTCGATAAACTCCTCCATGATATAGGAAACATCCGCAAGCTTTTCTTCAAAGAATTTCTTCAGCTCTTTCAGATTTTCCAGTTTATAAGTGTGGGAGGCCCCGACACCGTTATCCGGCTTCACAATGACCGGATACCCGACTTTGCGGATGAATTTCCTGCAGTTCTCAATCGTGTCGACCAGATGATAGCGGGCCGTCGGAATATTCACCTTTTCATAATAGGGCTTCATTTTGGACTTGTATTTGATGCGGGGCAGATCCTTCGTCTGGAAACCGGTGCGGATGTGGAAATCGGTGCGAAGCTTCGCGTCCTGCTCCAGCCAGTACTCATTATTGGATTCAATAAAATCAATGCGGCCGTACTTGAAAATGAAAAATGCGACTGCGCGGTAGACCTCGTCATAATTTTCAAGGCTGTCAACCTTATAGTATTCGGTGAGACTGGATTTCAGCTCCTCCATCAGTTCATCATAGGGCTGGTCGCCGATGCCGAGCACATTCAGACCGTTGTTTTTCAGTTCCCGGCAGAACTGCCAGTAATTTGTCGGGAAATTAGGGGATATAAAAATAAAATTCTTCATCAGACATGCCTTCCTTAATATCGCTTTATCCTTCGTAGCTGTATGGTATTTATATTTCGTCATACAGAAGGTGAGGAACAAAATATTGCACCTGCTTATACCACCAGGGCCAGTCGTGGCAGACATCATGTCCCCAGAGATCTACCCAGACGGGGATCCCCTTCTCTTCACAGATCTCTTTGAGACGAATCGTGGTCTCGGGTTGTTCCCAGTCGCCCTGTCCGCAGCAGATGATGGCTTTCCGCTGCCGGTAGAGCTCCATATACGGGTGATCCGCCGGCATGTTCGGAAGATAATCGACCGGGGAATTCAGATACACCAGTTCATCCATGTAGTCTCCGAAACCGTATTTGGAACTGTAGATCCCGCTGAGCGCCAGCAGGCCGTCAAACAGTCCGGGCCGGCGAAAATACAGGTTTGCCGCATGGGTGGCTCCCAGGCTGCAGCCAAAGGCAATGACTCCGACAGGACCGTCGGTGCCGTTCTTTTCATTGACATAAGAGCGGATAAAAGGAACCATCTCATCCGTGATGTACAGGATCCACTGTTCATGGCGGCGGATCCGTCCGTACGGATCCTCGAACCGGGAATAGGTCTCGCCGTCAATCGTGTCGATGGAAAAAACAATGACCTCTCCGGATTCGATCCACGGAGCCCATACATCGATCATGTTGAAATTCTCGAAATCATAAAAACGGCCGTCCTGACAGGGGATATACAGAACCGGATGGCCGGCATGGCCGTACACTTTAAATTCCATGTCCCTGCCGAGGGCGGGTGAATATTTTTTGAAATATTCTGCATACATAAACAGTTACCTTCTTTCTGCACTTCGATGTGCTTAGATTTTCTCGTCGTTACCGTACATCAGTGTATTCATGAAAAACGGGATCTGCCGCTCCCAGCTTGCCTCACAGTGCGTGCCGCCGGGAACGATCCTGCAATCTAATAATACACTTTTTTCAAGCAGAAGGGTAGCCATTTTTCCAAAAGCTTTTCGAAACTTTGCGGGATGAAGCATTTCTTCCGAGCCGTAGTCCATATAAAGGACCGTATCCGGGGATGGATTTGAGGACCGTATCATCTCTTCCGAAGCCTTCCGGGCGATCCAGAGGGAAGGAGAGAGAGCCGCGGCGCGGGAAAAAACAGTGTTGTAGTGCAGCAATGCATAAATACTCATAAGGCCTCCCATGGAGCTGCCTGCGATAAACGTATGCGCCCGGTCCGGCAGAGTCCGGTAGTGATCATCTATGAAGGGTTTCAGGCTGTGCACGAACCAGTCCATGGTCTGTTTGCCCTGACCCCGGAAACTCCCCCAGTTTTTCTCGGAAAAATCAAACGGAGAATATTCGCTCAGCCGTCCGTTGTCCGGGTTCTGATTGCATTCTACAGCGGCAATGATGAGACGGGTACAGGTGGCGTCCATGAATTCCTTCATGCCCCAGCTTTTTCCATAGGTCGCGTCTTCATCAAAAAAGACATTGTGTCCGTCAAACATATAGAGAACGGGATAGCGCTCCCGCGGATCGTGTGCATAGGATTCCGGAAGATAGACGTAGGCGCGCCGCTTCATGGAGCCGGTCAGCTCCGGAATCGTAACATCAAAAGTATGAACCATAAATTTCCTCTCCCGATCGGTCACATACGCGATTTCTCCGGGCACTTAAAGAACCGGCCCGGGAGAAATATGTGTGTGGTTTGTATCAGATATTTATTATATAAACAACGATAAGACTATTCAAGCAGAAAAACAAATAAAATACAGCTGGATTTTTTCCGGAAAGTATATTATGATAGCTTACATGCCGTTTGAATTTCGGAGCGGATCTCATCACTGACGAGCAAAAAGGGAGAAGAACCAACATGAAGAAAGAAGAATTGTACCGTTACGTAGACCACACCGCGCTCAAAGCGGTCACCACATGGGAGCAGATCAAAAATCTCTGCACAGAAGCAAAAGTATTCCGGATGGCATCCGTCTGCATCCCGGCCAGTTATGTGAAGCGTGCAAGAGACCAGTTCCCCGAGCTTAAGATCTGTACCGTCATCGGATTCCCTCTTGGGAACACAAGTACGGAGGCAAAGCTTGCAGAGACCCGTCAGGCGCTGCGCGACGGCGCAGATGAGATCGATATGGTCATCAATATCGGCTGGGTCAAAAACGGTGAGTTTGATGAGGTGACGGAGGAGATCCGGCTTGTGAAGCGGGAAGCCGCAGATCACATTCTGAAGGTCATCATTGAGACCTGTTATCTGACAAAAGAGGAGAAAATACGGCTCTGCCGCTGTGTTTCAGACGCGGGGGCGGATTTTATCAAGACATCGACCGGTTTCGGCACGGCCGGAGCTTCGCTGGAGGATGTGAAGCTGATGCGCGAGCATATCAGCCCGAACGTCCGGATCAAAGCAGCCGGCGGCGTGCGGACAAAGGAAGACATGGAGAAATACATCGAAGCGGGATGCAGCAGGATCGGAACCAGCAGTGCTCTTCAGATACTGGGGGTGTAGCGGATGGATCGCGAAAAACTGATTGAAGAGGCGGCAAAAGCGAAACAGTTTGCTTACGTGCCATATTCCGGATTCCATGTGGGAGCGGCTCTTCTTTGCAGCGACGGAAGCATCGTTACCGGCTGCAACATTGAGAACTCCGCCTATGGACCGACGAACTGCGCGGAACGGACCGCTGTCTTTAAGGCGGTATCGGAGGGGAAGCGTTCTTTCGAGGCAATCGCTGTGATCAGCGACCGGGAAGAGTACGTATCTCCGTGCGGTGTCTGCCGGCAGGTACTGGCAGAATTCTGCGGGCCGGAACTGGTCGTTCTCATGTGCGGAAGGGACCAGACATACCGGGAGACCACACTGGGAGAGCTGCTTCCGTTTTCTTTTTCACTTTGACTGTGTATAGAACTTTCTGGTAATGCAGGATGAAATTTCATATTATATCTGGTTGTGTTTATTCACATATTAAGGTATAATAACAGCAGATGATTTCCTGGGGTGTACGAGAGCCTTGCTATTTTGAACCTACATTTACGTTTATGGGACTCTTATATTGCTGTTTGGATGTCAGGCCGCCTCGTATCAGCGGAAGGCAGAAGAAAAGCTGCGGACACCCACCTGGCTTTTAGCTAGGCGTCAAAATGCGGGTACGGCATCCCGGGGTCACTAATGAAGATATGGCTATAGCGAAGAGAGAGTTTACGAAAGAAAGTTTTACCAAGGATAGAGATTACGAAAGATAATTCTTCCGGAGATTGCATTTACAAAGGATACGTCCCTTTACGGGGCTTATGGCGAAAGACGAATAGAAGAAGCACACAGGAGAAGAGAAGCTGCATGTACTGCAGCTTCTCTTTTAAGTTTTTCGAAAGGTGCGGGGGAATGTGAAAAAGAACAAAAATCAGAACCAGAGAAAAAACAGAGTCAGGACCCGGTATCTGTCCGTTCTGCTGCTGTGCGTTCTGCTGTGTATACTTTTTGCGCGCGGCAGTCTTCGCCATGCAGATTCCGGACAGCCCGGGGATTATGTGCTTTGCAGCGAACTGAAAGGTTATCTGCAGATCGTACCGATGACTCCGGAGGAAACGTCTGCCATGATCCTTCCGAAACTGGGAGAGTATCTGACCGGAAAAGATGTGGGATTTCTTTTGCATTTTCTTGAGATCGGTGAAAAGACGGGAACCATTTTACAGAAGGTCCCGGTGGAGCCGGATGAGAAACTGACAAGAAAAAAATGGGGCCTGCTCTACGAAGCGCTCATGGAAGAACTCGGAGTGGCGGATCAGGTGACTGCCATGAAAATACAATATCTGGGACGCGTGCCGGGAGAGGACAGACTGATTGCGGACAGCGGTCATTATGACTGTGATCCGGAAAGCCTTGGTATGGAATACGGCAGGTTTTATGAAGTATATGTCTGGAAGAATACCGTTCTCGGGAAAAAGTCAATGCTCAGTGATCCGCAGCTGACGAAGCAGGATCAGAA
>CAMNOU010000006.1 GCA_946546945.1 uncultured Lachnospiraceae bacterium | reverse complement strand
CCGCTGAGAGAAACACCTTTACAGCCTCATCTTCCATGGTCATTCCGGTTTCTTTTTTCTTTTGCATATAAACCCTTCTTTCTTTTACAGGGAATATATGCTGCAATCTTCCGAACGATCACTTCGGCCATCTGTCATCCATTCCCTGCTTATTGTTTGTCTAAGCAAGGAATTGTGGTGAATCAACCACGTTTGAACACCGGTGTAACCTGCGGACCCGCATGTTATCCGGCAATGAAGTACAGCCATGCTGTAAGAGAAATCAGACCTGCCAGACTTATAACCGGATTATAGCACGAGAAATCTGCATATACAAGATATAGACAGAATTTTCGGATGTAGAAAACAGGGGCGCTTTTTCATATGATTTTTTACGTTTTCGATAGTCGGACCGGATATTCCAGTGCTGATAACCATTTTTTAAGAAGCAAAAAGCAGATATTTCCCTGCTCCAGCACAGGATTTCACGATTCGGCAAATTGCACAATCCCCTTTCCAGCTCATCTCTGTGTGAGAGACCCCCACTGAGATAAACGCTCCGCGAGGATGCGCATGGATTCGGTTTTGAAGATGTCAGCTGACGCTGACCCGAATCCAGCGCCAAGTCTCGCGAGCGAGACTTGAACTCAATCGTCATTCCAAAAATCCTGACAGCAAGAGCATGATTTGACATTTGCTGTAATCCTTATAGTTCACGATAGTAAGGGCAGATATTTTCATAATGCCCGTCCTTCATACGAAAGCCGCCGGGAATGGTACCAAGCCGGATGAATCCCAATCTCTCATATAAATGACGGGCATGGATATTGTTTTCCACAACAGCATTGAACTGAAGAACGCGAAAGCCCAGTTCCTTACCTTTTTTCAGGCAGTCCAGAACCAGCTTCTCTCCGACATGCCTTCCCCTTATGTCGGAGGATACGGCATAGCTGGCATTGCAAATGTGCCCGCACCGTCCCACGTTGTTGGGATGCAGGATATATAATCCCAGGATTTTCCCGTCTTCCTCTGCGACACCAGTGTAACTCTGGGATGCAAAGAAAGCCGGACCTGTTTCCATGTTCAGAAAATCCTCCTGAGGGAACGCCATCCCTTCCTCAACTACTTCGTTCCATATCCGAATCAGGGCCTCTATATCCTTTTGCGAATACGCTCTAATGATCATCTCTGTCGCTCCTTAAGATAGCATATTGTCCCACATCGCAAATCCCCTGATTGTTTCCGGAAGCGCTTCGCATGATTCCCTCAAAGGACAGTCCGCATTTTTTCATGACATCTCCGGAATGAGGATTGTTGACATCATAGCGGGCTTCTATCCTGTTGCACTGAACTTCCGTAAAGAGAAAATGAATCACAGCAGAGAATGCTTCGGTCATGATTCCCTGATGCCACCATTTCCTTCCAATACAGTATCCTATGTGAAGCATCTCGATTGCCTCATCCATGCCGACAACCGAGATCGTTCCGATTACTTCACCAAGTTCTTTTAACTCGATTCCCCACTGATAATATGTATTGTTATCGTACTGCTGAATCCACCTCTCAATCGTTGCTTTAGTGGTTTCAACATTCTTATGCGGCGGCCAGGTCAAAAACTTTGTTACTTCGGAATCAGAAGCCCAATTTCTAAACATGGCTTCTGAATCCTCTATTTCCAGTCTCCTCAACAGAAGTCTCCCGGTCTCAATACGAACTGTTCCTTTATGAGTCATAACACGCTTCCTCCATATCTTGATTAATCTAGTCTGATAAAAAGTCTTAGTAAAAAGTATAGGGCGCCTGTGCAGACACCCTATACGCTACCGGAAACAGCTGTATGTTACGTCCGAAACAGCCTGTTTCTTTTTATTAATTTTTTTCAGCAATCGCTGCCTGTGCTGCCGCAAGTCTTGCGATCGGTACACGGAACGGTGAGCAGGATACATAATCCAGTCCGATTCTGTGGCAGAACTCTACGGAAGAAGGATCTCCGCCGTGCTCTCCGCAGATACCGATGTGAAGGCTCGGATTTACCGGTTTGCCAAGTTTGATTGCCATTTCCATCAGCTTGCCGACACCTGTCTGATCCAGTTTTGCGAACGGATCGTTCTCGAAGATCTTGGCATCGTAGTAAGCATCCAGGAATTTGCCCGCATCGTCACGAGAGAAACCAAATGTCATCTGGGTCAGGTCGTTGGTACCGAAGCAGAAGAAGTCTGCCTCTTTTGCAATCTCATCAGCGGTCAGGCATGCACGCGGGATCTCAATCATGGTACCTACTTCGTACTCGATCTTGATATCGGAAGCGGCAATCTCTGCGTCTGCTGTTTCAACGACTACCTTCTTAACATATTTAAGCTCTTTCACTTCTCCTACAAGAGGAATCATGATTTCAGGTCTCATGGTCCAGTCCGGATGTGCCTTCTGTACATTGAGAGCTGCACGGATGACTGCTTTTGTCTGCATAGCGGCAATTTCCGGATAGGTGACAGTCAGACGGCATCCGCGGTGACCCATCATCGGGTTGAATTCATGCAGGCCATCGATGATGGTCTTGATTTCCTCAACGGTCTTGCCCTGTGCGTCAGCGAGTTTCTTGATATCTTCCTCCTCGGTCGGAACGAACTCATGAAGAGGCGGATCCAGGAAACGGATGGTTACCGGGGTTCCCTCAAGTGCTTCATAGATCGCTTCGAAGTCGCCCTGCTGATAAGGAAGGATCTTGTCAAGAGCTGCTTCTCTCTCTTCTGCTGTATCTGCGCAGATCATCTCACGGAATGCTGCGATTCTGTCCTCCTCAAAGAACATATGCTCTGTACGGCAAAGGCCGATTCCCTCTGCACCCAGCTCGCGTGCTTTTCTTGCGTCTGCAGGAGTATCTGCATTTGTGCGGACTTTTAATCTGCGGTATTTGTCTGCCCAGGACATGATGCGTCCGAACTCGCCGGCGATTGTAGCGTCTACGGTCGGAATGATGCCTTCATAGATATTACCTGTGGTACCGTCGATGGAGATCGGGGAACCTTCAGTAAATGTCTTTCCTGCCAGTGTGAACTTCTTGTTTTCCTCATCCATAGCGATGTCGCCGCATCCGGATACACAGCAGGTACCCATACCACGTGCTACAACGGCTGCATGAGAGGTCATACCGCCGCGGACGGTCAGAATACCCTGTGCGGATTTCATACCGGTGATGTCTTCCGGTGATGTCTCAAGACGAACCAGAACGACTTTCTCTCCCTTTGCTGCCCATTCTACAGCATCCTCAGCTGTAAATACAACTTTACCGCATGCTGCGCCCGGGGAAGCGCCAAGGCCCTTTCCGAGAGGTGTTGCAGCCTTTAATGCTGCAGCGTCGAACTGCGGATGAAGAAGGGTATCCAGGTTACGGGGATCGATCATGGCAACTGCCTCTTCCTCTGTACGCATACCCTCATCTACCAGATCGCAGGCAATCTTCAAAGCAGCCTGCGCTGTTCTCTTACCGTTACGTGTCTGGAGCATATAGAGCTTTCTGTTCTCAACAGTGAACTCCATATCCTGCATATCGCGATAATGTGTCTCCAGAGTCTTGCACACTTCTACAAACTGTGCAAATGCCTCCGGGAATTCCTCTTCCATCTTTGCGATGGGCATCGGTGTACGTACGCCCGCAACTACGTCTTCTCCCTGTGCATTGATCAGGAACTCGCCGAAAAGGCCTTTGTTTCCTGTAGCCGGATCACGTGTGAAGGCAACACCTGTTCCGCAGTCATCTCCCATATTACCAAATGCCATGGACTGTACATTGACCGCGGTACCCCAGCTGTACGGGATATCGTTGTCGCGGCGGTATACATTGGCGCGGGGATTGTCCCAGGAACGGAATACGGCCTTGACAGCACCCATCAGCTGCTCCTTCGGATCATCCGGGAAGTCCTGACCGATTTTTTCTTTATATTCAGCTTTGAACTGGCCTGCCAGATCTTTCAGATCTTCAGCGGTGAGGTCAACGTCGAAGGTAACGCCCTTCTGCTCTTTCATCTTGTCAATAAGCTCTTCGAAGTATTTCTTGCCGACTTCCATAACGACATCGGAATACATCTGGATAAATCTTCTGTAGCAGTCCCATGCCCAGCGGGGATTGCCGGACTTCTCTGCCAGTGTATTGACAACTGTCTCATTCAATCCGAGATTCAGGATCGTGTCCATCATACCCGGCATGGATGCTCTTGCTCCGGAACGAACCGATACAAGAAGGGGATTCTCAGCATCACCGAACTTCTTTCCGGTGATTTCTTCCATCTTTCCGATGTACTCATTGATCTGTGCCTGAATCTCTTCATTGATCTCACGGCCGTCTTCATAGTACTGTGTGCAGGCTTCTGTCGTAATGGTGAATCCCTGCGGTACCGGAAGACCGAGACTGGTCATCTCTGCCAGGTTCGCGCCTTTTCCTCCGAGAAGCTCACGCATGTTTGCGTTGCCCTCGCTAAACAAGTAGACCCATTTGTTTGCCATGTTCATTTTCCTCCTAATCATATACTCTTTTGACTTCCAATCTATTTTAGCATATAAAAAATTAATTGCAAGAGATTTTTGTTAATTCTGTAACAATCTTTACCTGACTGTTCTTTTCTTTTAAACCTGTCTTTTTTAAAAGGCCAGTTTTTCTGCGAAATATGTATCCAGCTCCGCGATAGGGATACGCACCTGCTCCATCGTGTCGCGGTCGCGGACCGTAACGGACTGATCTGTCTCGGAATCGAAATCATACGTCACACAGAACGGTGTGCCGATCTCATCCTGACGGCGGTAGCGTTTTCCGATATTTCCTCGGTCATCGTATTCGCAGTTATATTTCTTTCTGAGCTGATCAAAGACTTTTTCAGCGCCCTCACTCAGCTTTTTAGACAGCGGAAGCACGCCGATCTTGACGGGCGCCAGCGCGGGATGGAAATGAAGGACGGTACGGATATCGGGTTTTTCTTCCGTGCCGATGTTTTCCTCGTCATAGGCTCCGCAAAGGAATGCGAGAACGACGCGGTCTGCTCCCAGGGAAGGCTCGATTACATAAGGTATGTATCTGGTATTTTTCTGATCGTCGAAATAGGTCAGATCCTCTCCGGATGTATTCTGATGCTGTGTCAGATCATAATCGGTACGGTCCGCGATGCCCCACAGCTCTCCCCAGCCGAAGGGGAACAGGAACTCAATATCGCTGGTCGCTTTACTGTAGAAAGAAAGTTCTTCCTGATCATGATCGCGAACACGCATCTCCTCTTCTTTCATGCCGAGTGATTTCAGCCAGTTGATGCAGAATTCCTTCCAGTAGGCAAACCATTCCAGATCTGTGTCCGGCTCACAGAAGAACTCCAGCTCCATCTGTTCGAACTCTCTGGTACGGAAGGTAAAATTGCCCGGCGTGATCTCATTACGGAAAGATTTTCCGATCTGGCCGATGCCGAACGGGATCTTCTTTCTGGAGGTACGCTGTACATTTTTGAAGTTTACAAAAATACCCTGAGCTGTCTCCGGCCGCAGATATACCGTATTCTTTGCATCCTCTGTCACGCCCTGGAAGGTCTTGAACATCAGATTGAACTGACGGATATCTGTGAAATTATGCTTGCCGCAGGTAGGGCAGGGAATATTATGCTGCGTGATAAAATCCATCATCTGTTCCTGCGTCCATCCGTCTACGGATGACTCCAGTGTGATGCCGTTGTCCGCAGCGAAATCCTCGATGATCTTGTCTGCGCGGAAACGCTCGTGGCATTCTCTGCAGTCCATCAGAGGATCAGAGAACCCTCCGAGATGTCCGGAAGCCACCCAGGTCTGCGGATTCATCAGAATCGCACAGTCTACGCCCACATTATACGGACTTTCCTGAATGAATTTCTGCCACCATGCTTTTTTCACATTGTTCTTCAGCTCGACCCCGAGATTTCCGTAATCCCAGGTGTTTGCCAGGCCTCCGTAGATTTCAGATCCGGGATAAACGAATCCTCTGGATTTTGCCAATGCAACAATTTTTTCCATTGTTTTTTCCATAAAACATCAATCTCCCTGTTTATTTATATAAGACGCAGATCATCTGATTGTCATCTGCCGCTTCTTCATCCGTGCTGACGGATACGGTATTGGTGCCTGTCACCTTTGTACCATCCGCCGAAACGTACTGGATCGTACCCGGTACGATCACGCTGACGCTCTCCTTTATGAGAAAGACCTTCATCTCTTCATCCGTCTGTACATCCTGAAAGGGGATCACGGATTGGATCCGGCCTTCACTCACAGAACTGCTTCCCGCAGCTTCCTCCCGGCTGACCTGAATGTAATCCATATCCAGATCATACCCGGCAGCCTGCGCCTCCGCAACGGTTCCCCAGAAGCAGTCCCGCCGGCTGAAATCGCTGTAGGTGGCGGCGCTGTCATACTTCATCGTCAGATAGGCCTTCTGCTCCTGAACCTCTGCGCGTGTGATCCTTACACTTCCTTCATGAGACTCCCGGTAAGTGTCCACCGTATTCTGGATATAAGTGTTCAGCTCTTCAGCGTCGTAGTAACTCTGCGAAAAGTCTTCGATTGTATATTCCGTTATCTTACCGTCTTTTTTTAATTCAATCGTATTTTCAGTGACATTCACATCTCCACATGCCGCAAGCAGAATGCCGCAGGCTGAAAGACATGCCACAATACCTGCCACTTTTTTTCTCATACGTATCCTCCCTGTGAAGTCCGACAAACAAGCAAGTAAGAAATATTATATATCAATTTTCCGCCAATCTCAATACATTTTTATTCATTCTTCCTGAATAAGTGATTCCAGAAAGACCTCCGTCTTCAATTCCCGTTCCACATACAGTTTGAGGTATGTCCGCACGATGCGGCTGATCATTTCATAGACCTCCGTGGTCACGGTAAATGTATAGAGTTTTTCCACCGGCGAATCAATGATGTACTGAAGCGCATAGAGAGCGGCTTCATTCAGATAATAGCCTCCCGGCCTTTTCTCATGGCAGTCCCCGCAGATCATCCCCCTCTGCGGCGTCAGGAAATAATGCAGGTTTTTTCTGCTGCCGCAGCTGACGCAGGAGAATACATTCGGAGCGACACCATAGTAAGCCAGTGTCTTCCACTCATAGATGACCCTTACCAGCTTATGATCCAGGGACTTGACGCTCAGAGCGCGCAGTGTCTGATACAGCAGTTTCAGCTGTGCCCTGCCGTCACTGTGGTATTGTGTAAAATAGTCAGCGAGTTCCAGAAAATAACAGCCGTAAGAAGTCAGCTCCAGATCCAGTGTCAGCTCGCGGAAATAATTATCAATATCTGCCTTTACCACCGTATAGGCATCCCGGCCCTCATAGGCCTCGAATTTTCCAAAGCAGAACAGATTCGTCGCCGCCTGCATGGAGCTTTTCGGTCTCCTGGCTCCTCTCGCAAAGGCGGTGACTTTTCCCCGTTCCAGTGTCAGCAGCGTGATTCTCTTGTCATACTCTCCCGCCGGGGCGGAACTGAGAATCATCCCGGTTAGAATACATGTCTGTCCCATCCTGCGCATCACATCTTTCTGATTTTATTTCTGTTAAAGCGGTCCGCGTTCCGGCGCTGTTCTTCACATACATCAGATAATCAGAAACCTTCCCGCTCTTTTCAAAGCAAGTCCACTCTTTCTCTTTCATCGTGCATTCCTCCATCCGGATATTCTGTTTTTCCTGATTTTAGGTTATGCACTCAAAAAAGCCTTATACATCTTTCGGATTATATCCAAAATTTTTCATCTGCACATCACTGTCCCGCCAGCCTTTGCGGACCTTCACCCAGAGCTTCAGATTGACCTTTCTGTCCAGAAGTTTTTCTATATCGGTACGCGCACTGCTGCCGATTTTTTTCAGCATTGATCCGCCTTTTCCGATGATGATCCCCTTATGGGACTCGCGTTCACAGATGATGACAGCCTCTATGTCGGTGATCCCGCTGTTCTTTCTTTCCTTCATCGACTCAATCGTCACGGCGATCCCGTGAGGGATTTCCTCCTCCAGCATCCGCAGTGCCTTTTCGCGGATCAGTTCCGCTGCGATCTGGCGTTCCGGCTGGTCTGTGACCGTGTCTTCATCATAAAACATCGGTCCGTACGGAAGATATTTAAAGATCATATCGATGACCGTATCGGTATTGTCTCCCCTCAGGGCAGAAGCCGGGATGATCTCGTCAAAATCATAAATCCGCCGGTATGTGTCTATAAAGGTCAGGATCTCTTCCTTTTTCACCGTGTCCGTCTTGTTGATCACCAGCAGGACCGGCACGCCCGCGTGCTTTAACTGCTCCGCAATATGCCGTTCCCCGGCGCCGACAAAATTCGTAGGTTCCACAAGCCACAGGATGACATCTACATCTTTCAGCGTATGCTCTGCCACACTGACCATATATTCGCCGAGCTTATTTTTGGCTTTATGGATCCCCGGCGTGTCCAGAAATACGATCTGTCCGCGGTCCATGTCTGTATAAACCGTCTGGATCCGGTTCCGGGTCGTCTGCGGCTTCTTCGAAGTAATCGCGATCTTCTGCCCGATGATGCGGTTCATCAGTGTCGATTTCCCGACATTCGGCCTCCCGATCAGTGTCACAAATCCGGATTTAAAATCTGCGTTCATAGTTCCTCCTTACATCGTTCCTCAGGATTTTTCCTGCGGAGATTGTACCAGATGCTCCAGATGTGCAAATACGTCCGATTCCTGTTTGATCTTTTCTTCGTTTCCGATGGCGCAGACGTAAGCATCCTCCATTGCCGCCGCAAGCAGATCTGCCAGCGCGCGGATACTTTCCTGATCTGCCTTTAACACATCCTGCCTTTCCTTCTGGATCATCTCATAGGTCAGCCCGGTCAGGACTGCCTGAAGGCTGCGTCTTCCCCGTGAAACAGGAGTCAGGGGAGCATCCATCTCGCTGAACGTGCCGATCACATAACGGGTCATATCCCGGTCATCCACATCGAATGCGCGCAGATAGTCAGCTGCCTTCCGGTAGACTTCCATCGTCTGCTTCAGATTCGGATCCCGGTAGGAACTGAAATAAATATCACCGGTCCTGGATGCATTGCAGCCGCATCCGTAGGCGCCCCCTCTTACACGTACATTCTGCCACAGATATTCATAATTCATGATCGTCCGGAAAACGCGAAGAGCGCCGTTATAAGCAAACCCTTTCTTTTTGAAGCTGCCGGCCATGGCAACATACTGGATCTGCGATGCATCCATGAATCCCTCATTGACTACAGAAGGTAGTGTGATCGCAGCCTCTGTTTTCTTTGTATCCGGATACAGGCCGTCCGTGATCAGGCCGGCATGTTCTGTCAGCTCTGCAAAAGCCTTTTCACTTCCGGTATAGCTCACTAGGAGATTGGATTTCTGAAGGATCTGCGAAAGCAGGTCTTTCAGCAGTTCTTTCAGCTCCTCTTTGCGGTTTTCAAAATCAGAGACCAGTCCTTCCAGCACCCGGAAGACTCCGATCCCGTGCAGCAGATCTCCCACTCTGGATACGGCGGAATAATAAGACAATGCTCTGGAAGCCGCCACGCTGTTTCCGGACTCACTGAGCTCTGACTGCATTCTTGATTTTGTCTGTGCAAGGATCTCAAAAATCCGCTTGTCATCGGTAAAGAGCGTATGAAGCATCATGCTTCTGGCAAGCTCCATGGTCTTTTGCAGGTTGGCCTCCAGGGTACGCATGCGCACTTCGAACTTCACCTTATAATTCTGTTCGTCCTCTGCCGGGGTAAAGACATTGGTCTCTGTGCTGACTCCTCCGGTATACAGATGAATCTCATTGGTCAGATCGGAATAGGAATAATCCCGGGTGTCCAAACGTCCGAGCAGCAGATTCAGGATCGCGACATAGGGGATCTTGTCTTCCTCAATATGTCTGATATCGAAAAGATAGTCCAGGTAGACGATTCCGTTCGTCTCATAATCATGGCGGAGGAAACGAACGTCTTGGATGTCCGCCTCTATGTTGCTGTACGGATCAGACTGTTTTTTCATATCCTCTCTGGAAAGCAGCGGGATCTTGTCCAGATCCTCTTTCGATGAAGGCGCTTCCTGATAGGCCGCCAGCTCCTTTGTCTCCCGGATGATCCGATCGAGCTCCTCTGTATCCAGGGAGTCCCGGTATGCATTCAGTTTTTCCTGCAGAAGCTGTTCCTTTCTGGCGTTCAGACCCTTTTTCGGAAGGATACGCACCAGAGACACATGGGTATTGTCCAGCAGATATCTGGTGATCAGCTCCTCAAAATATCCTGTCGGAATCTCATTTCTCAATTCTTCAAATATTTTCAGCTCATCCAGATGCAGAAAGGCCTGGTCGTCTGCATACAGCCAGCTGTCGAGCAGCTGCAGACCGAACATCAGCCCTTTCGGGAATCTGCCGAAATCAGCTTCCCGGAAACGGAATTCGGATCCGTTGATTGCCGCAAGGAGTGTTTTCTGATCCAGGCCGTTTCTGACCTGACTTTCCAGTGTATCGCGGATCACCTTGCAGAACCGCTCCTGCTCGTCTGCATTGGTGTTTTTGGCAATGATCGAGTAGTAGGGCTGGAAAACCCCGCTGTCATATCCGCCGTAGATATCATCCCCGATGCCGGCATCCAGCAGCGCCTGTTTCACCGGCGCTCCCTGACTGCTGAGCAGGGCATAATCCAGGACCTGAAAAGCCAGATACTGCTTCGGATCCAGATTGGTTCCGATGGAGCAGTTATAGGACAGGTACGAGCGGTTATCCTCACTCTCCGCGCTGGAAACCGAATAAAAGCGCTCCACTTCCACCGGTGCCCCGAACGGCTTCTGAAGAGGGATCGCGGAGTCCACTTCCAGCCGGTCGTAATGGCAGAGGTATTCCTGATCCAGCCAGTTCAGCTTCTCCTCGATATCCATATTTCCGTACAGATAAATATAGGAGTTGGACGGATGATAATAGGTGCGGTGGAAATCCAGATAATCTTCATAGGTCAGCTGCGGAATCACATCCGGGTCTCCTCCGGATTCATTTTTGTAGGTAGTATCCGGATAAAGAGAATTCAGGATCTCCCGTTCCAGCACACTGTCCGCAGAAGAGAATGCTCCCTTCATCTCATTGTAGACTACTCCGTTGATCTTCAGGTCGTCCTCCCTTGCATTCAGCTCATAATGCCAGCCTTCCTGCCGGAAAATATTTTTCTCTTTGTAAATATTCGGATTCAGCACGGCATCCATATAGACATCCATCAGGTTCTGGAAATCTCTGTCATTGCAGCTGGCCACCGGATAAACCGTTTTGTCGGGGTACGTCATGGCATTCAGGAATGTGTTCATAGAACCCTTGAGAAGTTCGATAAAGGGCTCCTTTACCGGGAACTTGTCACTTCCGCATAAAACAGTATGTTCAATAATATGCGCCACCCCTGTACTGTCCCTGGGAGGAGTACGGAACCCGATGTAGAAAACCTTGTTCTCGTCTTCATTGGATATAACAACCACTTTCGCACCGCTTTTCTTATGGACCAGATAAAGACCCTCTGAATGGATGTCCTCCAGCGGTCTGTCCTGTTTCAGTTCGTAAGCACCGACATTCTTCGCATTAAAATTCAAATTTTTATACCTCCTGAAAAAACGGGCTGCCTTTTTCAAGGCAGCCCTGGTTTCACTTCTTTACATCATGAAATCATTGATCAGACGCGTCTCACATGTACGGCCTGCTCACGGCCATTGTCTCCGATTACAACATCAAATTCAACGACCTCATTTTCCTTAAGTTCCTTAAATCCGTCCATATCTATGGCTGAAAAATGAACAAAAATATCATTTCCCTTTTCATCCGAGATAAAGCCGTATCCCTTTTTGGCATTAAACCATTTTACTGTCCCCTGCTGCATAAATTTTCCTCCTAATGAAATACTCGCACATAATGGTAATAATTTAGTATTTAAAGTACCATAAACTTGCACATTTGTCAATTACAGAGGAGTTTGATATTTTTTTATTAAGCGAATATGCTTTCTTCTGTGCTATTTATGCGTAGTTACTCAGTCTTCTCATAAGAGACCGTAACCTGCGGGAACGGGATCTCTATACCATTCTCATCCAGTGCATATTTGATGTTTTCTGTCAGCCGCCATTTCACTTCCCAGTAGTCCTCTGTCTTCACCCAGACACGGATGCCGAGATCCACGGAACTGTCCGCCAGATCGCTGACATAGATCATGTGATTTTCATCCGGCAGGCGTTTTTCTTCCTCATCGATGATACGGCGGATCACCTCTTTTGCCTTCCGCAGATCCGCATGATAGGAGATTCCGACCGTGATATCGACTCCCCGTTTATCCATCTGCGTGTAGTTTGTCAGGCTTCCGTTCGAGAGGGTTCCATTCGGCAAAATCACGATCTTGTTGTCGTAGGTGCGCAGCTTTGTGTAGAAAAGCTGGATCGATGTGACAAATCCTTCGTTTCCGCTGTGGTCTTCTTTGATGTAATCGCCGACCTTAAATGGTTTGAGCAGCAGGATCAGAACTCCTCCCGCGAAATTTGAGAGGGAGCCCTGCAGCGCCAGCCCGACAGACAGCCCGGCAGACCCGATCAGAGCGATGACTGTGCTCGCCGTGATCCCGAACTTGCTGAGCACGATCATAATGAGCAGAAAATGAAGCGCCACATAGACCAGATGGTCAAAAAACTGGCGTACGCCAACGTCCCAGTCCCGCTTTTCCATAAACTTGCGGAAAGCCTTCCGGAAGACATGGATAAGTTTTCTTCCGACCAGCAGGACGATAATTGCGATAATCACCTTCATCAGAAAATCCAGAACCGTTGGCACGGAATCCCTGGCATACTGCGCCAGATGATCCAGACTGAAGAACCCGATATTCTCGGAGACTGTCTCCTGAATGATCTCTGCTGTGTTCTGTGTTAAAAGTAAACCTGCCAGTGTAAAAATCATAATCTCCTCCGTTCTCAGGACAAGGCGTGAATGAACAGGCCGCTCCTGAGTTTTGGTTCAAACCAGGTCGATTTCGGCGGCATTAAGAGTCCCGCGTCGGCGACAGCAAACAGTTCACCGATTGATGTCGGGTACATTGCGAACGCTGCCTTCGCATCCAGATGACATCTGCGCTCCAGCTCATCCATCCCGCGGATGCCGCCCACAAAATCAATCCTTTTATCCGTCTTGGGATCTTTGATCCCAAGCACAGGATCCAGAAGCAGATCCTGAAGAAGCGACACGTCCAGTCCTTTGACCGGATCATCCGAACGATCCCCGCTGCGGATGGTACAGGTGTACCACTGATCCGCAAGATACATGGAAAAAGTGCCCTTTTCCTGTGGTCTTCTCCCTGCGCTCCCGAGCGGCTCCACATCAAAAATGGTCTTCATTTTCTCTAAAAAAGCGGCTTCCGTCATGCCGCCGAGATCTCTGACAACACGGTTATAATCCATAATGCACAGTTCGTCATCCGGAAACAGTACAGAAAGAAAATAGTTGAATTCTTCCGTTCCGTCATAATCCGGATGTTCTTCCCTCCTCTTTAATCCGACTTTCACGGCAGAGGCGCAGCGGTGATGCCCGTCCGCGATATAGATCTGTCCGATCTTTCCGAAAGCAGATTGAATCCGGCTGATTCTCTCCGGGTCTGTGATGACCCACACCCGGTGCGTCACCCCGTCCGGAGACGTGAAATCATACTCTGGCTGGTTTTCTTTGGTCAGGTCCGTAATCCTGCTGATTTCCGGGTCCTGGCGGTAAGCCAGAAAGATCGGCCCGGTCTGCGCATTGCAGATATCCACATGGCAGATGCGGTCTTTTTCTTTTTCCGCTCTTGTATTTTCGTGTTTCTTGATGACGCCGGACTGATAATCATCAATGGAGGCCGTGGCAACGATCCCCGTCTGCGTTCTGCCGTCCATCGTCAGTTCATAAAGATAATAGCAGGCCCGGCTGTCCTCTATGAACGTCTTATTCTCCACCAGCGCCCAGAGCGTATCATGTGCCCTCCGGTAGACCTCCGGAGCATACGTGTCAACAGAATCGTCAAACTGTGTCTCGGCGCGGTCGATCTTCAGAAAAGATTCCGGCTCCCTCTCCACTTCTTCCTTCGCCTCGCTGCGGCTGTATACATCATATGGCAGGGCGGCGATCCGGGCAGCCTTTTGTTTCGATGGACGTATGCCGGCAAACGGTCTTATATCAGCCATGTCTTTGTCTCCTTTTTTGTTCTCTTTATTCTTCAAGTCTCGCTCGCGAGACTTGGCGCGGAATTCGGGTCAGCGTCAGCTGACATCTTCCAAACCGAATTCCTGCGCATCCTCGCGGAGCGTTTATCTCAGTGGGGGGTCTTCTCACACTGAGATAAAAAAGAGTGTGCCGCAGACCATTTTACGGTTCCTGACACACTCTTTCTGACAGCATGTTATTTCACGATACGCACTTTCAGCATCCCATCGATCGCGGAAAGTTTTTCAACCAGTTCCGCTGTCGCCGGAGTATCCAGATCGATCAGAGAGTAAGCATAGTCGCCTCTGCTCTTGTTGGTCATATCAGAAATATTGATTCCTGCGTCGCCCAGAACGGACGTATACTGACTGATCGTGTTTTTCACGTTTTTGTGAACGAGTGCAATACGGCTCACTGCCGTGCAGACACCCATGCTGCAGTCAGGATAATTGACAGAGTGCGCAATATTTCCGTTTTCAACATAGTCGATCAGTTCATTGACCGCCATAACGGCACAGTTGTCTTCGGACTCTTCCGTGGACGCTCCCAGATGCGGGATCACAATACAGTTCTTTGCGCCAGCAGTTGTCGAATTCGGGAAGTCAACAACATATTTGCGGACCTTGCCTGCCTCAAGTGCCTCGACCATGGCCGCTTCATCTACCAGAGTGTCGCGGGCAAAGTTCAGGACAATGACGCCATCCTTCATGGAAGCGATCGCTTCTTTGCTGATCATTCCTTTTGTGGATTCGAGAAGCGGTACATGGATTGTGATAAAATCACACGCACTGTAAATTTCCTCTACCGACAGCACATGTTTTACTTTCGTAGAAACATTCCATGCGGAATTGACAGACAGATACGGATCAAATCCGAGAACATTCATTCCCAGAGAAACCGCTGCATTGGCCACCAGGACACCGATTGCGCCAAGGCCGATGACCCCGAGTGTTTTCCCCTTGATCTCTGTTCCTGCAAAAGCCTTCTTTGCTTTTTCTGCCGCCTTCGCAATTCCCTCGTCGTCCTTATTTTCGCTGACCCAGCTGATTCCGCCCGTGATGTCGCGGCTTGCCAGAAGCATGCCGGCAAGGACAAGCTCTTTTACGCCGTTTGCGTTTGCACCGGGCGTATTGAATACAACGATTCCCTTCTGCGCACATTTTTCAAGCGGAATATTGTTGACGCCCGCGCCTGCCCGCGCGATTGCCAGCAATCCTTCCGGAAGCTCCATCTCATGCATGGCGGCGCTGCGTACAAGGGCAACGTCGGCATCCGCGAAATCGTCTGTTTTTTCATATCTATCCGGGAACAGCTCCAGGCCGCACGCGGCAATCGGATTTAAGCATGTATACTTCATTATTATCTGACCTCTTTTCCTGATTAAGCGTTTTCTTCTTCAAATTTCTTCATAAAGGCAACCAGTGCCTCAACGCCTTCCATCGGCATCGCATTGTAGATGGATGCGCGCATACCGCCGACGGTTCTGTGACCCTTCAGATTCTCCAGTCCGGCTTCCTTTGCCTCTTTGACAAATTTTGCTTCCATATCCTTGTCTCCGATCACGAACGGAACGTTCATCAGAGAGCGGTCTTCCTTTCTTACGGTTCCCTTAAACAGCTTGCTGTTGTCAAGGAAGTCATACAGGATAGCAGCTTTCTTTTCATTGCGCGCCTTCATCGCCTCAAGTCCGCCCAGGTTCTTGATCCATTTGAAGACCTTGCCGCAGATATAAATACCATAGCACGGCGGTGTATTGTACAGAGATTTCTTTTCTGCCATCAGTTTGAGATTCATCATGGTCGGAACATACTCCGGAAGATCATCGCGCAGAAGATCCTCACGGATAATGATGATCTGTACGCCGGAAGGTCCGATATTCTTCTGAACGCCGCCGTAGATCACGCCGTATTTTTCAACATCGATTGGGCCGGAAAGGAAATCAGAAGAAACATCAGCGACCAGGATCTTGCCCTTTGTATTGGGCAGTGTATGATATTCGGTACCGTAAATGGTATTGTTCTGGCAGATATAAACATAGTCTGCGTCCTCGGAAACCGGCAGATCTGAACAATCCGGAATATAGGAAAATGTCTTGTCTTCGGAAGAAGCAATCTTGTTTGCCTTTCCGTATTTGCATGCTTCCTGCCATGCTTTCTTTGCCCACTGACCGGTAATGATATAATCGGCTACGCCGTTTTTCATCAGGTTCATGGGGATCGTCGCGAAATGAAGGGACGCGCCCCCCTGTAAGAATAATACTTTGTAATTATCCGGGATTCCCATCAGTTCACGAAGGTCTGCCTCCGCCTCATCGATGATCTCCTGGAACATGGAAGAGCGATGACTCATCTCCATCACAGACATGCCGCATCCGCGGTAGTCCAGCATCTCTTCCTGTGCTTCTTTGAGCACTTCTACCGGCAGCACGGCCGGTCCGGCTGAGAAATTATAAACTCTGCTCATTTTTACCCTCCTAATCGTCCGGCATCCACACATAATGCCGGTCTTTGAAATTTATAAAATACATTCCGCCCCCTCCCGCTGATGCGCAGGAGGAAACAGACTGTATATACAAGATTAATGTACGGAAGACTCCAGATCCTGCTTATCAAATGCTTCGCTGATCGGAGCTCCCGGTGCGACCATCGGCCACACGTTATCGTTACTGCCGACAATACAGTCGATCAGCACAGGCGTCCCGGATGCAAGAGCCGTTTTCAGGCAGGATGCGAATTCTTCCCTGGAGGAAGCACGCAGGCCCACAGCTCCCATGGCCTCGGCAAGCTTCACAAAATCCGCTCCGTCATGAAAGACCGTATGCGAATATCTTTTTTCATAAAACAGCTGCTGCCACTGATGCACCATGCCCAGAACGCTGTTGTTCACAACAATCTGAATCAGCGGGAGCTTCTGCCGCACTGCCGTCAGGATCTCATTCATATTCATCCGGAAACAGCCGTCCCCGGCAATATTGATCACCTGTTTTTCGGGATTCGCTACCTGTGCGCCGATTGCGGCGCCCAGTCCGTACCCCATCGTTCCGAGTCCGCCGGATGACAGAAATGTACGCGGATGTTTGTATTGAAAATACTGCGCGGCCCACATCTGGTGCTGTCCGACTTCCGTGACGATAATCGCGTCGCCGCCGGTCTGCCGGTAGAGCTCCTCCATGATAAACGGTCCGGTCAGTCCCGGCTCCGAATAGCGCATCGGATATTTCTCTTTCGCTTCTGCGATCTGACGCATCCATTCGGAATGGTCCATCGGCTGCAGCCTCTGATTCAGGGCCGTCAGGATCTCGCGGACATCTCCCGTAACGCTGGCATCCGTCTGGATATTTTTATTGATCTCTGCCGGATCCACGTCAAACTGCAGGATCTTTGCATTCTGCGCGAAACGGTTTGCGTCTCCGATGACACGGTCACTGAAACGCACGCCCACAGCAATCAGAAGATCACATTTGCTTACTCCGAAATTGGATACTTTTGTGCCGTGCATGCCAAGCATGCCGGTATAGCGCGGGTCTGTTCCGTCAAATGCTCCCTTTCCCATCAGGGAATCACACACGGGAGCGTCTACTTTTTCAACAAACTCGGCCAGTTCTCTGTTCGCGTCGGAAATGACTGCTCCGCCGCCCACAAAAATATAAGGCTTTTCGCAGTTCCGGATCATGTCTGCCGCAACAGCCAGGTCCTCCTCTGTGATCCGGTCAGACAGACGCTGTACGGGAGGAATCGGTTCGGGAACATATTCCGTCTTTGCAGCGGTCACATCTTTCGGGATATCCACCAGGACAGGACCGGGCCTGCCGGTCTGCGCAATGCGGAAAGCGCGCCGAATGACCGACGCTAAGTTTTCCACATCTTTTACAATAAAATTATGCTTTGTGATCGGGGTCGTGATACCGGTAATATCCACTTCCTGAAAACTGTCTTTCCCCAGAAGGGAAACGCCCACATTGCAGGTGATGGCAACAAGCGGAACGGAATCCATATAGGCCGTCGCAATACCGGTCACAAGATTTGTAGCGCCGGGTCCGGATGTCGCAAAGCATACGCCGACTCTGCCTGTCGAACGCGCATATCCGTCCGCCGCATGAGATGCGCCCTGCTCATGAGAGGTAAGGATGTGGCGGATCTCTGCGCTGTGTTTGTATAATTCATCATAGACATTCAGAATGGCGCCTCCCGGATAACCGAACACCGTATCGACACCCTGTTCTTTTAAACATTCTATAACAATTTGAGCCCCTGTTAACTGCATTTCTTCTGGTTCCTCATTTTAAACTATTCGTTGATTTTTAAAATAGCTCCCGTATTTCCGGATGTAACCAGGCTCTGATAACGTTTCAGATAACCGGTCACTTCCTTCATCTTCGGCTGCCATTTTGCCTTTCTGGCTGCCATCTCTTCGTCGCTGATATCCACATCCAGCGTGTTGGCGGGAATATTGATCTTGATGATATCTCCATCCTCGACCAGCGCGATCGGGCCGCCTACGGCCGCCTCCGGGGAAACATGTCCGATGGCCGCGCCTCTGGACGCGCCGGAGAACCGCCCGTCTGTGATCAGCGCCACGGTAGAACCGAGACCCATTCCCACAATCGCGGAGGTAGGGTTCAGCATCTCGCGCATTCCCGGGCCGCCCTTCGGTCCCTCATAGCGGATAACGACTACATCACCCTCGACGATTTTGCCGCCTTTGATGGCAGCGATCGCATCTTCTTCACAGTCAAATACACGCGCCGGTCCTTCGTGAACCATCATTTCCGGTGCGACTGCGGAGCGCTTTACAACACCGGAATCCGGTGCAAGATTTCCTTTCAGTACGGCGATTCCGCCTGTTTTACTGTACGGATTGTCAATCGGACGGATGACTTCCGGATTTCTGTTGACCGCACCCTTGATGTTCTCGGCAATCGTCTTGCCGGTAACGGTCATACAGTCGGTGTGGAGCAGTCCGAGCTTGTCAAGCTCTGTCATAACGGCACTGATGCCGCCCGCCTCATTCAGATCTTCCATATAGGTAGGGCCTGCCGGAGCCAGATGGCACAGGTTCGGTGTCTTCTCGCTCATCGCATTGGCAATGTCCAGATCAATATGGATTCCTGCCTCATGGGCGATTGCCGGAAGATGAAGCATGGAGTTGGTAGAGCAGCCGAGTGCCATATCCATGGTCAGCGCATTCATGAACGCGTCCTCTGTCATGATATCCAGAGGGCGGATATTCTTTCTGTAAAGATCCATGACCGCCATGCCGGCATGCTTTGCAAGCTGAATTCTTGCAGAATACGGCGCCGGGATCGTTCCGTTGCCGGGAAGTCCCATACCGAGAGATTCGGTCAGGCAGTTCATGGAGTTTGCTGTATACATACCGGAACAGGAGCCGCAGGTCGGGCATACATTCCGCTCAAAATTCTCTACATCGTCTGCGCTCATCAGTCCCGCCTCATAAGAGCCGACTGCCTCGAACATGGAAGAGAGACTTCTCTTCTGTCCTTTTACATGTCCAGCCAGCATCGGGCCGCCGCTGACGAAAACGGTCGGGATGTTCAGTCTGGCTGCCGCCATCAAAAGTCCCGGAACATTCTTGTCGCAGTTCGGGATCATAACGAGTGCATCAAACTGATGCGCCATCGCCATACATTCTGTAGAATCTGCAATCAGATCACGGGTCACCAGGGAATATTTCATACCAACATGTCCCATGGCAATACCGTCGCATACGGCGATCGCCGGGAACATGACCGGTGTTCCGCCTGCCATGGCAACTCCGAGTTTTGCAGCTTCCGCCAGTTTATCCAGATGCATATGACCCGGAACGATCTCATTATAGGAACATACGATTCCGACAAGCGGTCTCTCAAGCTCTTCTCTGGTCATTCCAAGTGCGTTGAATAACGATCTGTGGGGTGCCTGCTGCATACCTGTTTTCGCGTTGTCACTTCTCATAGTCATTTTCTCCTTCTTGAGTTCTTTTTCAATTCTATCGTCGGCTGTTTTTCAGCTTATTCTTAAAATCACAGAGGGGGATATCTTATCTGGCGATCCGGATCCTCTCACAGATCAGGTTTCCCATGCGGGATGTTCCGACCTGCTCGACCATTGCCTTTTCCTCATCGCTTCGGGGCATGATATCGATCGTTCTGTAATTGTCCTTCAGCACCTGTCTGACTGCTTCTTCAATCGCGTCCGCTTCCCGGTCGAGATCAAAGGAATAGCGCAGCATCATTGCCGCGGAAAGAATCGTCGCAATCGGATTCGCGATTCCCTTGCCCGCGATATCCGGCGCGGAGCCGCCGCTCGGTTCATAAAGACCGAACTTCGTATCATTCAGGCTGGCCGAAGAAAGCATCCCGATGGATCCGGTCACCATGCTGGCCTCATCGGAGAGAATATCTCCGAACATGTTCTCGGTCAGGATGACATCGAACTGCCTCGGATCCTTTACCAGCTGCATGGCTGCATTGTCCACCAGCATATGTTCATAGGCAACCTCAGGATAGTCTTTTGCGACCTCCTCAACGATCTTTCTCCAGAGCCGTGAGGAATCCAGGACATTCGCCTTGTCCACACTGGTCACCTTTTTTCTTCTCTTCATGGCGATATCAAAAGCTCTGACCGCGATCCGGCGGATCTCCTTTTCATTATAGGAAAGCGTATCCAGTGCCGTCAGGACTCCATCCTTTTCTTCTGTCTTATGCGTCCCGAAATACAGTCCTCCCGTCAGTTCGCGCATGATCATCATATCGAAACCGTCCTGTATGATGTCATCACGCAGCGGGCAGGCTTCCTTCAGTTCTGCGTACAGGCAGGCGGGCCTTAAGTTCGCAAAAAGGTTCAGCGCCTTTCTCAGTTTCAGAAGGCCGGCTTCCGGGCGGAGTTCGGGCGGGAGCTTATACCAGGCTGAAGTGCTTGTATTTCCTCCGATCGAGCCCATCAGCACTGCGTCCGCGCTTTTGGCCTGTTCAATTGCATGATCCGAAAGCGGAACACCGATGGCATCGATGGAGCATCCGCCCATCAGGATATCCTCATAGACAAATTCGTGTCCGGACTGAGCGCCCACACAGTCCAGCACCTTCTGTGCCTCCGCGACGATCTCCGGTCCAATACCGTCTCCGGCAATCACACCAACATGAAATTTCATCATTTCACTCCTCTCATTTACACTCATTACATCATAATAGTATAATTTTTTATGCATTTCAAGTGGTAAATTTCAAGAAACCCTGCAGCCCGACTTTGCGGATTCCTTTTCCTGCCCGTACAAAAAGGGCACGTGAAGTATCTCGTCATACTTCACATGCCCCTGAAAATCGCATATGACTGTTCGTCTTTATACGCAGCCCCTTATAATTATTCAGGGCTCGCGGCGGATCTTATTCTTCTGTTCCTTCATCTGCCTTTTCAATCTGTGCGATTGCGGAACGCTGCATGGGAATCCGGCAGTTCTTATTGTTTCCGAACTCTACCACTACGATGTCATCATCAATATCGATCAGTGTCCCATAGAAGCCTGTCGTTGTCAGAACAGTATCGCCAACCTCCATCTTCGCAAGCATTTCATTCTTTCTGGCCTGTTCTTTCCGCTGCGGTCTGATCATGAAGAAGAACATGAAAACGACCAGAATAACGACCCAGATGATGATGCTCATGCTGCCGCCGCCTGCTCCCAGACTATTCAATACGTACATATCTCTTTCCTCCTGTTTTTTTAAAGACGATCCCGAAACTCGCTGAACGGTCTTAAATATCTTTTATATTCTACACAATAACAACTGTGAATTCAAGTCTTTTATTCTCATTCGGCGTGAATTCTTTCCTGTTTCATCTGATACAGCTTTTCTTCCTTGAAGCTGTGATATCTTCCCTCCTCGATCGCGCCTCTGATCTCTTCCATCAGGTGATTGTAGAAGTACAGATTATGCAGAACACAGAAGCGCATGCCGAGCATCTCTTTCGCCTTCAGCAGATGGCGGATATAGGCGCGGCTGTACTTCTGACAGGCCGGACATCCGCAGCCCTCTTCGATCGGCCTCTGGTCCTTCTCATATTTCTGATTGAAGAGATTGAGTTTCCCGTGACCGGTATAAACATGGCCGTGCCTGCCGTTTCTGCTGGGGTACACACAGTCAAAAAAGTCCACTCCCCGGTCGACCGCTTCCAGGATGTTGGCCGGTGTGCCAACTCCCATCAGATAGGTCGGCTTGTCCGCGGGCAGATAAGGGACTGTCACATCCAGAATATGATACATTTCTTCATGGCTTTCTCCGACCGCAAGCCCTCCGAGAGCATACCCATCCAGATCCATCTCACGGATGCGTTTCGCGTGATCGATCCGGATATCATCATAGATTGCTCCCTGGTTAATGCCAAACAGGAGCTGGTTTTTGTTGATCGTATCCTCCAGCTGATTCAGCCTTTTCATTTCGGTCCTGCACCTTTCCAGCCATCTGGTGGTGCGGTCTACGGAAGGCTGCACATAGCTTTTGTCTGCCAGAGCAGGCGGACATTCATCAAAGGCCATGGCAATCGTCGAGCCCAGATTGGACTGGATCTGCATGCTTTCCTCCGGTCCCATGAAAATTTTTCTCCCGTCCACATGAGAATGGAAATGCACGCCTTCTTCTTTGATCTTTCTCAGTTTAGCGAGAGAAAACACCTGGAATCCGCCGGAATCGGTCAGGATCGGTCTGTCCCACACCATAAACTTGTGCAGTCCCCCCAGCTCTTTGATCAGCCGGTCGCCGGGCCGCACATGAAGATGATAGGTATTGGACAGCTGCACCTGCGCTCCGATCTGTTTGAGATCCTCTGTGGATACCGCTCCCTTGATCGCGGCCGCCGTTCCCACATTCATAAAGACCGGCGTCTGCACCGTTCCGTGGACGGTAATCAGCTCCCCGCGCTTTGCGCGTCCATCTTGTTTTATCAGTTTATACATCCATCTTACTCCTTATCTTCACATTGCTTTCGTGCCAAGTTTATCATATAATAAAAAAGAATTCTACTTAAAATCACAGATACACAGGAGGATACAGCATGGCCGGCTCCGGTTTCGGTACCATTTTCAAAATTACAACATGGGGAGAATCCCATGGGAAGGGCATTGGCGTTGTCATCGACGGCTGCCCTGCGGGGCTTTCGCTTGAAGAAAGTGACATTCAGGCTTACCTCGACCGCAGAAAGCCCGGTCAGTCCGGATTTTCCACGCCCCGCCGGGAAAGCGACCGTGTAGAGATCCTCTCCGGCGTCTTTGAAGGGAAAACGACCGGCACACCGATCTCCCTGATCGTGCGGAATGAGAATCAGAAATCCGCGGACTACAGCGAAATCGCTTCCTTTTACCGGCCGGGACACGCAGATTATACCTTTGACGCCAAATACGGATTCCGCGATTACCGCGGCGGAGGGCGTTCCTCCGGCAGAGAGACGATCGGCAGAGTCGCCGCCGGCTCCATCGCCGCAAAGATCCTTCATCAGATGGGCATCCGTCTGTGTACATATACCCGCTCCATCGGTCCCGTTGAAATATCTCCGGAACGCTTTGACGCCGGTCAGATCCGGCAGAACCCTCTGTACATGCCGGATGCCGGGGCTGCCCTGGAGGCACAGCTCTATCTGGAGCAGTGCATGTCCGGGCAGGATTCGTCCGGCGGCGTCATCGAATGCGTCATCGACGGCATGCCTGCCGGCATCGGCGATCCCGTCTTTGAAAAACTGGATGCCAATCTGGCAAAAGCCGTCTTTTCCATCGGTGCGGTCAAGGGGTTTGAGATCGGATCCGGATTTCAGGCCGCCGAAAAAAAAGGCTCGGAAAACAACGATGCCTTTACCTGTGATGCCTCCGGAACCATTCAAAAGCAGACCAATCACGCAGGCGGGATCCTCGGCGGCATGAGCGACGGATCGCAGATCATTTTCCGCGCCGCCGTCAAGCCCACGCCCTCGATCGCCCGCACACAGCACACCGTACGCAAAGACGGCTCACCCGTTGATATTCAGATCAAAGGCCGGCATGATCCGGTCATTGTCCCGCGCGCGGTCGTCGTGGTCGAATCCATGGCCGCTCTGGTGATTCTGGACGCCCTCCTGGTCAATATGTCCGCTAAGCTTGATTCCATCCTTCAGTTCTACAAATGACGGATGCTATTCCCACTGCTTCCAGAATTTTTCCAGTTCCCCGGAAAGCTGTCCGAAGGAGACTGCCCGGTAATCCGCCCACTCTCTCGGGAACAGGCTCTGATAATCTCTGCGCAGGAAACGTTCATCCAGCAGGCCGATCACGCCGCAGTCAGAAGCGGTGCGGATCACCCGGCCTGCCGCCTGAAGCACCTTATTCATGCCCGGATACTGATAGGCATATTCAAATCCCTCATTCCTTCCGGTCTTTTCTCCCTCGCCGGCATAGAATTCCTTCAATATTTCTCTTTCGCTGCAGATCTGCGGCAGACCTGTCCCGACGATCAGCGCCCCGATCAGCCGGTCATTTTTCAGGTCGATCCCTTCCGAGAAGATACCGCCCAGAACACAGAATGCTACCAGAGATTTTTCCCGGTCTCCGGTAAACTCATTCAGGAAATCCTCTCTCTGGGTTTCGTTCATACTGCTGCTCTGGATGATGCTGTCAATGGAATCCCCTTCCTGACCGGCCTGAAAACATTCGTATACATCCTCCATGAAACGATAAGAAGGGAAAAAAGCAATATAGTTTCCCCGTTTTGACTCCGCCGCTGTCCGGATATAGTTTGCGATCTTGTGAAACTCCGTCTCATTTCTTCTGGTATACAGGCTGCTGACATCCTTTGCCACGAATAGGAATCTCCGGTTTTGATCGAAGGACGTCCTGGCGTATACCGCATAATTGTCCTGGCGCGCGCTCAGCAGATTTTTATAATACGTGACCGGCAGCAGGGTCGCCGAAAAGAAAACGGCGCTTTTCCCCCTGTCCAGGCACTCCTGCAGATTGACGGCCGGATTGACGCAGTACAGGTGCAGACAGAAATTGTTCTGCTCATCAAAATCGGTGTAGACCACATAGTTCTCATCCATGCGGTCAAACATGTTCATGAAATGCCGAAGCTTCAGATAAAAATCTGTGACCTCTTCCCGTTCCGGGAAATCAGTCCGGTTCTGCAGAAAGGTATCCAGCAGTCCCGCCAGCCGCATCACGGAAAAGGCGAAGCTGCCCATGTTTTCGTGTACCGTATACTTTTCACATTTCCGCTTCCATTCCAGCATCTGCCGGTTGCATTTGTCCAGAGCAGACGCGATTTTTCTGCTGTAATTCTTCATCACGCGTTTCATGGCCAGCAAATCTTCCTTGACCAGCACCGCGCTGTACATACTCCTCCCCCTCTCCACCAGGTTGTGGGCCTCATCGATCAGGAACAGGTAGTCTCCCCGGATGCCCTCCGCGAAAAACCGTTTGAGATAGACATTCGGATCGAAGACATAATTATAATCACAGATAATAAGATCCGACCAGAGGGAAACATCCAGCGCCATTTCAAAGGGGCACACCTGATATTTTTCTGCATGGGAAAGGAGCCGTTCCCTCGTAAAGTCATCCTCCGCCGTGATCAGTTCATACACGGCGTCATTGACTCTGTCAAAATGTCCTTTCGCAACCGGGCAGTGCTGCGGATTGCACTCCATGGTCTCACACGGACAAAGCTTTTCCTTTGCTGTGATCGTCAGTACCTTTCCCCGGTAACCGCGTGTCTTGAGCAGGTCCGCGGCATCCTTCGCGACGGTCCTCGTGATCGTTTTCGCGGTCAGATAGAAAATCTTTTCCGCCAGTCCCTCACCGACAGCCTTGACGGCCGGGAAGAGCGCGGCAAGTGTTTTCCCCGTTCCGGTCGGCGCCTGCAGAAACAGGATTTTTTCCCTGGCGATCGTACGGTAGACATCGGCGGCCAGTTTTTTCTGGCCCTGTCGGTACGGGAACGGGAACTCCAGCATTTTGATCGAATCCCTCCGGATCAGATTCCACTCATACTGAAAGTCGGTCCATTTTTTATAGGAATCCATCATCCGGGCGAACCATACAGACAGTTCTTCCAGGGAAAGGATTTCCCGAAAGCGCCGGATCTCCCTGGTATCGAGATCGCAGTAGGTGATCTGCACGCCCATCTGCTGCTGCGCATTCTGCACAGCATAGATATACGCATAGCATTTTGCCTGCGCCAGATGGACATCCAGCGGCTTTTCAAAACGCGTCACATCGGTATACATACATTTAATCTCATCGATGTAAAACAGGTCTTCCGCCGTGTCTTTGGCAGCCTGTTCCCTGAAGATTCCGTCTGCCCGACCTTCGATGGAAAGCATATAATGTCCCATCAGCACCTCATGCTTCAGGGATACCTCTGCCCGGTAGTCCGCCCCCATGCCGCTCTGGATCCTGCGGTGCATGCGGCTTCCCTCCAGCATGGCTTCCTTCTGGACGCCCTTTCCGACACGATTGTCGATATCGCCGGAACGGAAAACAAACTCCACCAGATTCCGCACAGAGATACGGATCCTGCCGGGTTCAATGATTTCCGGCTCCTGCTCTCTGTTTTCGTGTGCTATTTTTTCCACTTTCCCGTTTCCTTCCTTTTTCCCGTTTCCTTCCTTTTCCTGCGAAGTGTTCAGGAATCCGCCACACACGCAAAGATCTTCCCTGCGACTTCCCGCAGACTGCACTCATCACAGTCGATCGTGATATCCGCATACTTTTCATAGAGCGGTTTTCTCTCCTGGTACAGACTGGCCAGTGACTGTCCCGGCTTCATGGCGACTCCCCTGGTGTGCAGATCTCCGAGCCGCTCTTCAATCGATGCACAGGAAAGCTTCAGATAAACAATACGGCCGATCTGCGCCAGATGTTCCATCGCCTCTTTTCCGTAGACCGCACTTCCTCCTGTGGCAAGCACGGTATGATGCAGATCCAGGGATCTGTTGACATCGTTTTCAATCTGGCGGAACCCGTCCAGCCCGCAGCTGTCGATCAGCTGATATAACAGTTTTCCGGTCTGCTCCTGAATGACCAGATCAGAATCCATAAAATGAAAGCCCAGCATTTTTGCCAGCACGACGCCTACCGTACTTTTGCCGGCCCCGGGCATTCCGATCAGAATAATATTTTCTTTTTTCATCACTGTCTCCTGTTGTTCTCATCTCAGTGTGAGAGACCCCCACTGAGATAAACGCTCCGCGAGGATGCGCATGGATTCGGTTTGGAAGATGTCAGCTGACGCTGACCCGAATCCAGCGCCAGGTCTCGCGAGCGAGATTTGAATTATCCTTCATGCTGCAAATACAGTCTCTTGCATGATAGCACACTTTAACCGCCCTTGACAGCCTCCTTTTCCAAAAGCTATAATTTTTTATATCATAGGAAATCGCTATTCCCTATGACATAAAAGCGCTCTCCAGACAGAAGTCCGGAGGCTCCATGCCGGATACGGAAAGGAACAGGCTGATGAAACCAATCAATATCTATGCGTTGACAAGAATACAGAAAACAGAAAACCTGCAGCGTCTGGAACGACAGATGTCGGCGAGGAAGCATTTCCTTGGTATCAAGACCTGGGAAACGGAAAGCCTGAAATCCTTTGCCGGACATCTCCGGGAACATATGGAAGACGCGGAACAGTTATTGTTTTACTACTCTTTTCAGATCCCGCGGCTGGGCAAGGAATTTGATCTGCTCCGGATCGGGCGTGAGACCGTCATCAATATTGAACTGAAAAGCGAACCTGTCCCGGACGAAAGCATCCTGAAGCAGCTGAAGCAGAACCGCTACTATCTGGCCTCTCTGGGAAAGACTATGCGCTCCTACACGTATATCAGCAGTATGGAACGTCTGGTACGGCTGACCGGAAGCGGAAAAATCATCGATACCGACTGGAAATATCTGTGCGCGGATCTGAAAAAGCAGACGGATTGTTACGAGGAGGACGTTGAGAATCTGTTCCGCGCGGAGAATTTTATCATTTCCCCTCTGTCTGACCCGGACCGGTTTTTACAGAAGGAATATTTTCTCACCTCGCAGCAAAGAGATATTGAGCGGCGGATTTTAAAGAAAATCAGAGAAGAGGGATTCTGCTTTCAGGGATTCACCGGATTGCCCGGAACCGGGAAATCGCTTCTTCTGTATGACATTGCCATGAAGCTTTCGACGGGCAGACAGATCTGTCTTTTGCACTGCGGGTTTGTTCCGGAGGAATTTGATCAGCTGAACGAGCGTCTGAAGCGGATTGATTTTTACCGCGAGAGCGAGACCGGCGCCCTGACCGGCCATGCATACGCGGCCGTGCTGGTCGACGAAGCGCACAGAATCTCCCGGGAACATTTGGATGCCGTTGTCTCCTATGCCAAAGCTTCCGGGGCCCCGTTGATCTTCTCCTATGATTTTGAGGAAATGATTTCCGAACTGGAAATGAACAAAGAGGTCATCCGCTGCATCAGCCGTCTTCCCGGCTATACTGCTTACCGGCTGACCAACCGGATCCGGATCAACGGCGAGCTCTCCTCTTTTATTCAGGCTCTTGTCCATCCCGCGGAATTTGTTTACAAACTGGACTATACCGGTGTGACCGTCAACTATGCAAATAACGAAGAGGAACTGTGTGTTCTTCTGAGGAACTATGCCGCCGGCGGATATACCTACATCTATCAGGCGGGGCAGAAAAATAATGCAGTCAGCGAATACCTTCAGATCGACGTATCCGAAGCAGACTGCAAAGAATTCAATAAAGTGGTTATGGTCATGGACAGCGGTTTCTATTACGATGAAGATACCTATCTTCGTTCGTCTCTCCCGGATAACACCGGATACAGCGCAGTCCGTAATCTGTTTCAGGGACTCAACCGGGCAAAGACCGGTCTGGCCCTGATCGTCTGCCGGAATGAGCCTGTTTTTGAAGAACTGCTGACCATCCTGCAGGGAAAAGCACCGCAGCAGAAGGGTCTGAAAAAGTCCTTTTAAAACGGCCTGAAACAGCATCCGCCGAACATGGATGCAACACAGCACAGCGTCAGGCACATGCCTGTCTGACCGGAGAACGGCCTCTGATAAGAAGATCCCATGTTCTGATACCAGATCCCGCTAAACTCCAGATTCTGCAGAAACTGCCGGTATTCCATATTGCCCGGCTCCATTTCCACGGCTCTGCGGATCTGCTCCATTGCCCGGATATTATTGCCGGCCCCCTGATTGGCTGCTGCACTGAAATAATACCAGCGGGCCGTGCGCTGCGCATAGGGCACGCCATCCAGGGCATTCAGCGCCTCCTGAAAATAGCCGCTGTTAATATAATTCGCGGCAGCCTGCATGGCGGAAGACTCATTCTGTCCATAATCTCTGTACTGATAACTCTGCTGCTGATAACTGCTGTATCCGTAGCCCTGCTGCTGATAACTGCTGTATCCGTAGCCCTGCTGCTTCTCTTTCATGATCTGGTTATACGCCTGCTGGACTTCTTTGAACTTCTCCTCCGCAATTTCCGGATGCGCACTGTTCACATTGGAATCGGGGTGATATTTGCGGCTCAGGTTCCGATAGGCCTTTTTTATTTCTTCATCTGTAGCCCCCGGCGTAATGCCGAGAACATCATACGGGTTTCTCAACTTTCGAATGCCTCCGCTTTCTGTTCTTTTTTGCCTGAAGATACTCATAGCGCGACCACACGCCGGAATACAGGATATTGCGGATGATATCCGCATGCAGAAGGATCGGCAGCCGTTCAAAAGACTTCGCGCATTCGGCCATCATACTGGTCAGAAGCAGTCTGCTGAGTGTCTCATAGTCCTCCGGATTTTTTTTCTGAAGGTCTTCAAACGGATTATATTCATTCTTCTTTTTGTCCTTTTCCAGATCTTCATAGGCATCCATCAGATAAATGAACTTGCCCATATAGAAACCAAGGCAATGCAGTTCCTCCGTCCACAGATCATCCTTCCAGGCAAAAATCTCTCCCAGCATCTCTCCGGTCAGACCGGAGATCGCGTCGATATTCACTTCCCGCTTTTTCTCCAGCATATTCAGCTGCCGCATATAATTTTCCACAGCACGCGTCTGGCGGGGATATTTCCGGCTGACGCCCCCGTAATCCCGCTTCAGCATCAGCGAGGCTGCATATTTGGGATAATTCCTGTCATCTTTCCAGTCATCCATAAGATTATGATAGGACAGCAGAACATTCATATCCGAGGCGTACCGGGTCGCCTCATTGACATAAGCAAGTTTTTTCCGTCCCGGATGAAGCGGGCAGACAAACTGAACCTCCCTGTTTGTGAGCTCATACAGTCCCGTCAGGAGAATAACCAGAAATGTCATGTCATAATTTAAGAGCATCTGCCCTTTCACGCCGAAATTTCTGCGCAATACCTGGCAGAGACCGCAGTAATACGACTGATACTCCTTTTTCCCCTCTTCACTTAATTCCTTCTGGTTGATATAAATATATCCAAACACGGAGTGCCTCCTACTAGGTTCTCTTGATAAAGGAATGGCGGCATCTCGGGCAGGTTATCTCGATTTTCCCCTTCCCTCTGGGCACGCGTACCTTCTGTCTGCAGGAAGGGCAGACAAAAAAACGATAGTTTTTATTCTGATCCCGGAAAACTATTCTGCGCCGGAAACGGTCAGTCAGTCTTAAGAAAACACGGTTCTCGGCCGCCCGCTTCTCTATATTGCGGGAAAACATTCTGAGATAAACGATCAGAAGCAGCAAAAGCGCAATGACCGACAGCAGCCGGATCCGCACAAAAAGGTTGATAATAATCACAACCAGCGCGGCTACTGAAACAAAACGGTTCAACTGATCATTCCCATAGCGTCCATACATAAACTGATTAAATCGATTCTGCATAAAGTGTGCGTTTCCTTTCTGATGGCACCTGACATCAGCCATTAGATATACTGTACATTTTGCGAAAATCACTGTCAACAATTCTGCATTCTTTTAAGAAACTTTTTAGATTTGAATAAAAGTCAGCTAACGTAAAAAAGCGCCAGTACTGGCGCTTTTTTTACTGAGCAAAACGATAAGCCGGGTTATGTCGTTGGGTGATCATCTATCTGGTACAGCCGTTGCCGGCTGTCTCTAGCGACCTACCTAAAGCTGGCGGGCCACGTCATAGCTTTGCTTCGGTCTTGCTTCGAATGGGGTTTACAGCTGCCCCGTCCGTTACCGGACGGGCGGTAGTCTCTTGCACTGCCATTCCACCCTTACATGATCAGATCATGCGGTATATTTCTGTTGCACTTTCCCTGGAGTCGCCTCCGCCGGACGTTATCCGGCATCCTGCCCTGTGAAGCCCGGACTTTCCTCACCTGCGGTCTTTCGACACATGCAGCCGCGATCACCTGTTTTACTCAGTTCAAGTCTCGCTCCTGCGAGACTTGGTGCGAGATTCGGGACGGCCTTAGCCGTCATCTTCCTCTCCGAATCTCTGCACATCCTCGCGGAGCATATAACTCAGGAGGGGGACATCCCCTTCTGAGTTATATGTGGAAAATTCCTCCGCCGATGAACTCCCGCAGAACGGAAGTCAGGGCGATATCATCTCCCGGAACCGGGATGAAATAATCAAGGAACTTCAGCAGCCGCTTTGCCTCATCGTACTCGGGACACCCTTCTTCAATGGCGAACAGAAGCGGCTCTGCATAACATTTTAACACAGCCAGCTCATAAATCAAGGCTGAATTGAACATAACATCCGCTTCTTCCTGATAAGGAAAGATATTTTTCTCTTCTCCTCTGCGGACGGAATCCCAACGGGCCAGGGTCTCTCTTGCCGATGTATTCCTTGTTCTCGCGTCCCGGACAATGCGCCGGAGCAGTCTGCAGTCTGTTGTGGCCAGATTATTGTGTGTGTCGATATTGAGCTGCGTAAGCGCACTGACATATATTTTGAATTTGGTCTCCTTCGGAAGACTGCTGGAAAGTTTTTCATTCAGCCCGTGAATTCCTTCAATGACAAGCACATCTTCTGCATTCAGTTTCAGAGGCCTCTGGCGGAACTCCCGGTGCCCTGTCTTAAAATTAAACACGGGCAGAACGACTTCCTTTCCCTCCAGAAGATCATTCATGCACTGATTGAACAGGGCGACATCCACGGCCTCCAGACACTCAAAATCATAATTCCCGTTCTCGTCAAGCGGCGTATCTTCCCGGTTCACATAGAAGTCATCCATCGCGATCGGATGCGGTTTGAGCCCCTGTGCCGTCAGCTGAATGCTCAGGCGGTGGGAAAAAGTCGTTTTTCCCGAAGAGGAAGGGCCGGCGATCAGGATGATTTTCTTTTTGGGATCCTGTGCGATCATTTCCGCGATATCGCCGATTTTCTGTTCCATCCAGGATTCCTGTACCAGAATCAGTTCCTGCATCCGTCCGTTTGCGATTGCATTGTTCAGCTCCCCGACGGTCCGTACACCCATGCTCTCTCCCCAGGCAGCAGAATCATCAATGATCTGAAACAGTTTGTCAAGAGGGCGGAAGGCCGCAGCCTCCCGGGTGTCACTCCCCGGGAAGATCAGCATGAAGCCGTTCTTATAGGGAAGCAGATCAAAGTATTTGATGTAGCCGGTAGAGGGGACCATATAGCCGTAATAATAATCAATATATCCATTGAGTTCATACACATTCATACGGGAACTCCGGCGGTATCTCAGGAGTTTCGCCTTGTCCGGAAGACCTTCCTTCTCAAAATAGCGGATGGCGTCCAGCGTCCGCATTTCATGTTTCAGGACCGGCAGATCGCGGCCGGCAAGTTCTTCCATCTTCGTTTTCAGCGCCAGGATATCCGAAGGATCGACATGCACAAAGCTTCCGTTCCGGCGGAATTCACAATAATATCCCTTTCCGATGGAATGCTGTACAACCACGGCCTTATCTGTGAACAGTTCATTTGCCGCCGCTTCCATCAGCAGTGTCAGGCTTCTTCTGTATGTACTCCTGCCCGCATTCTGTGCGGTCGTAATAAAATCCACCGTTCCGGCGGCGCCGGGTTTCGCATGCAGTTCCCGGATGTGGTTCTGATAATGCACCAGTACGATATCATCTTTATAACGGGGTTGATACTCCCGGGCGATCTCCTGAAAGGTGATATTCTCCGGATATTTCCGTTCTTCCCCGCAAATCGACAGTGTTATTTCCATATTTTCATTTCCTCTCATTCGCTCCAGCGCCTGTCCCAGCAGTTTCCTTTTCTGCGTCATTTCTTCCCGCCGTTGTCTCAGACGGGCCATTCCCTGATCAGGGAAAGTCTCTTCCTGACGGTTCCTCTTCTCGATTTCCTCTTTCAGCCGTGCGAGGATGCCGTCGGTAACCATACGCTCCCGTTCGAGCCAGTCAAGCAGTACCGGATGCTTTTCTGCCAGCAGGACAGGGCCAAAGGCATCTGCCAGTGCCTGCTCTGTCCGGGATTCCTCATCCGGATCCTTTTCATGCCGGGGGACCGCTTTCATCATCGGATAATATTTCCCGTCTTCCAGGACCATATCTTCCTTAGTGATCCGCCACCCGTTCTCCCGCAGGAACCGGCGTGTGAGGGCAATTTCTGACTGCGGCTGGAGGATCAGCTCTCTGATCCCCTCCAGAGAACCGGAACCATCCCTCAGAATCCTGCGGATCAGTCCGCCGCCCATCCCTGCGATCAGGACAGAGTCTGCTTCTTTCGCATTCAGTTTTTCCAGTCCGTCAGAAAGCCGTGTTTCGATCCGGTCTGTCAGTCCGCTCTCCCGGATATGCTCTTCTGCGGTCTTCAGAGGACCGGCGTTGATATCCATTGCAATCGCGGACGGGATGATTCCCTGCCGGCACAGCCAGATCGGTATGTATCCGTGATCCGTCCCGATATCCGCAAGACGCGCTCCCGCAGAAACAAGCCGGGCCAGCGCCTCCATGCGCTTTGACAGTCTGTTCTCCATCATCAGTCAAGATAATCCTTCAGCTTGCGGCTGCGGCTGGGATGGCGGAGCTTCCGCAGGGCTTTCGCCTCGATCTGACGGATTCTCTCTCTGGTGACATTGAATTCCTTACCGACTTCTTCCAGTGTGCGCGCACGGCCGTCGTCCAGTCCGAAACGCAGACGGAGTACTTTCTGCTCCCGTTCGGTCAGGGTCCCCAGTACCTCCACCAGCTGCTCCTTCAGCAGGGTGAATGCGGCAGCATCTGCCGGCACCGGTACATTGTCGTCCTGAATAAAATCACCAAGATGGCTGTCCTCCTCCTCGCCGATCGGGGTTTCCAGCGATACCGGTTCCTGCGAGATTTTCAGAATCTCTCTTACGCGGTCTACCGGCATATTCATCTCCTCTGAGATCTCTTCCGGAAGCGGCTCACGGCCCAGCTCCTGAAGGAGCTGTCTGGAGACACGGATCAGTTTGTTGATGGTCTCTACCATATGCACCGGAATACGGATCGTGCGGGCCTGATCGGCAATCGCTCTCGTGATTGCCTGGCGGATCCACCAGGTCGCATACGTACTGAACTTATAGCCTTTTCTGTAATCAAATTTCTCGACCGCTTTAATCAGTCCCAGATTGCCCTCCTGGATCAGATCAAGGAAGAGCATTCCCCTTCCAACATAGCGCTTTGCAATACTGACGACAAGACGCAGATTGGCTTCGGCCAGACTCTTCTTTGCCTCCGCGCCTTTATCCGCGATTTTCTGCTGTTCCTTTATCTCTTCTCTGAGTTCCTCCGCTTCTTCCCCGGAAGCCTCCTGCAAACGACCATTTAAGATTTCGATTTTTTCAGCGGCTAACGCCCCGTCCTCCATATGCTGCGCAAGATTGATCTCTTCCTCCGCAGTAAGCAGCGGGACCTTTCCGATTTCTTTCAGATACATCCGCACCGGATCCTCAATACTGACGCCGTCCGGCACAGAGAGATCGATCTTCTCCAGATCCACGTCTGCCTCCGTATCGGTGTCAATATCCTCTTCAATCAGGATGTCATCATCGTCAGCGATGCGGAGCACATCCACATGATTATTCTCCAGGAACTCAAGGACATTCTCGATCTGTTCGGAATTCAGATTGAAGTCCTTGAAATTATCGCTGATTTCCTGATACTCCAGCATATTTTTCTTTTTTCTTGCGATATCAAGGAGCTCCTGCATCTTCTTTTTGAACTGCTCCATGTGGATCTCCTGGTTTTCAATGATTGTCTGGTCGTTTTTTTCTGCCATGTTCTTTTTCCTTTCATGTATCAAATATGCGTAAAAGTCGTCCTCTTCGCCAGCTCCGCGAGTTTCTTCCGTTCTTCAACGACTCTCTGAAGACTGGCGATGTCGGTGGGGTCCAGATGCTTTGTATGGTAATCAAGGCTGTTCTGCCTGATTCTGAGTATCGTTTCCCTCAATGCCTTTTCGCGATCCTGCTTTGTGTCCACTGATTCAATTCTCGCATGGAAAAGCTCAGCTGCTTCCCTTTGTTTTTCTTCATCATCGAACATGCTGATGATTCTGGCCGGATTGATTTCGCCGTTCCTGTACTGTTCAAAGAGAAGTCTGGCCACATCCGCATAAATATCTTCCGTAAAATCCTCCGGGCCGATCACATCCCTGATATCCTCAAAAAGGGCCGGGTTTTCGATCAGCCAGGTCAGCATCAGCCTTTGTGACTTTTTCATGCCGTCTTCTTTTTTCCTGTTCTCATGGATACCGGTTTTCAGAGGCTTCTTCTCCCTCGCGATGCCGCCTCTGGCTCCCTGTCTGTTCACCATGGAACGCAGCTGCTCAAATCCGATCTGATACTGTCTTGCGACAGCCTCAATATAGTTTTCCCTTTCCAGCACTTCTTCAAACTGGAGGATGCGTTCCGCGACCTGCCGGAAGAATGCTGTCTTGCTCTCCGGATCATTCAGGTCATAATCTCTCTGCAGCATCCGTATTTCAAACAGAAAGCTGTTCTCGGCGGAATCGATCCGCTTCTGATATTCCTCCGGTCCGAGCGCCTTTATGAATTCATCCGGATCCTTGTGCGGTCTCATGTCGATCACTTTGGCCGTCAGTCCGGCTTCCTTAAGGATCGGAAGCGCCCGCAGCGCCGCTCTCAGTCCTGCGCCGTCACTGTCAAAGGTCAGAAAGACCTCTTCCGTATAGCGCTTCAGAAGGTTTGCATGTCCGATCGTAAACGCAGTCCCGAGGGATGCGACAGCATTGTCAAATCCCGCCTGATGCAGCGCAATGACATCCATATATCCTTCACAGAGCAGAATGCCCGGCCGCTTCGATGCTCTCGCAAAATTCAGCCCGTACAGATTTCTGCTCTTATCAAAAATCATTGTTTCGGGGGAATTCAGGTACTTCGGCTCGCCCTCGCCCATCACCCGGCCGCCGAATCCGATCACCCGGTTATTCGCATCCATGATCGGAAACATGGCCCGGTTCCAGAACTTGTCATAACCGCCCCGTTTCTCATCGATCGTTACCAGTCCGCTCTCTTTCAGAAGCTCGTCCGGATAACCTTTTTCCTTCAGATACCGGTACAGATCATTACTGTACTTATCCGAATACCCCAGCCCGAAATGCCGGATCGTCTCCGGCGTCAGTTCCCGCTTCTGAAAGTACTCCAGCGCGCGCTTTCCCCGCGGACTTCGAAGCAGATGATAATAATATTTCGCCGCTTCTTTATTGATCTCAAGAAGCTTTGCCCGCTTATCCGCCCTCTGCCTCTGCGCGGCATTCATTTCCTGTTTGGGAAGTTCAATGCCGGCGCGGTCTGCCAGAGACTGCATCGCTTCCTGGAACGTGAAATTCTCATACTGCATCACAAAGGTAAGGACATTCCCCCCTGCGCCGCAGCCAAAGCAGTAATACATCTGTTTTGCTCCGGAGACCGAAAAGGAAGGAGTCTTCTCATTATGAAAAGGGCATAGTCCGAAATAGGTATTCCCTTTTTTCTGCAGACGCACATAGCCGGAGATCACATCCACGATATCATTGCGCGAGCGGACTTCCTCAATCAGTTCCTCTGAATAAAAAGCCATGTTCTCTCCTGTTCTGATTTAGTAGACCTGCCATTGTTTCGGCAGGAAATATTCGTTATATTTTGCCACGGCATATGGATCTGTCATACCCGCGATATAGTCACATACCACTCTGTCCGGGGCTTCTCCCTCCTCCAGCATGCGCAGATTCATCTGCGGAAGCAGTTCGAGGTGCTCCAGATAGTATTCAAAAAGACGCTCCAGCATCTCTTCCGCCTTTTTCTCCTCCCCCTTTGCCACCGGGTTCGTATAGACATTCTGAAACATAAAGGTCCTCAGATCATGCATGGCCCCGCCGATCTCGTCCGACATGCGGATCGCGTTCTGATGCTCGCTGTTTCGGATAATGTCATGGATCAGCGTATTCAGCCGCTCCCTGGTCGAATAACCGAGTATCTTTCTGTACTCCTCGGGGATGTCCTCTTCCCGCAGCACATGGGCCCGGATCGCATCATCAATATCATGATTGATATAGGCGATCTTGTCAGACAGACGCACGATCTTCCCCTCCAGTGTCGCGGGGTTTCCGCTGGTCTTATGATTCAGGATCCCGTCACGGACTTCCCAGGTCAGATTCAGTCCTGTACCGTCCTTTTCCAGTTTTTCTACAATACGGACGCCCTGCACATTGTGGCTGAATCCGTCCGCACACATCCGGTTCATCACCCTCTCCCCGGCATGTCCGAACGGCGTGTGTCCCAGATCATGTCCGAGCGCAATCGCTTCCACCAGCTCTTCGTTCAGGCGGAGAGCCTTCGCGATCGTGCGGGCATTCTGGGAAACTTCCAGGACATGGGTCAGCCGGGTCCGGTAGTGATCCCCCATCGGAGACAAAAATACCTGTGTCTTATGCTTCAGTCTGCGAAAAGATTTGCAGTGCAGGATCCGATCCCGGTCTCTTTGAAAAACCGGACGGATATCACACTCCGGTTCCGGGATCTCTCTGCCCCTTGAGTTCTCGCTCAAAGCGGCAAACGGGCTTAAATATTCTCTTTCCCGCAATTCCAGCTGTTCTCGAATGGTCATAGCCGAATCCTTTCGAATAAAAAGACATACTAAAAGGAACTTCTATATTATTATTTCTGCAAAAACCGCAGATATCCTTTTTTAGTTATTAAGATTTGTGAAAAAATGTAGACAAACATCAAAAATACAACTAAAATAAGGGTACTTGACGGAATTCTTTTGGTATTACGGAGGTTATCATGCAAAAGGTCGGTTCCTTTTTTAAAAGCATTCTTCCATTCCTGGTCGTCCTTCTTCTGACACTGATTGCGACGATCCCGATGGAGATCATATATATCATACGGCACATGGATTCACTGGGCGGCGGCATCACCGGCATAATGGAGGCTGCGGTAGCTGCCTCTTCTGATACATTCTTTACACAGACGTCCAATTTTATTTACGGAATCCTTGCCCTGATCGTTTTTACCTTCTGGTATCAGCGTGTTTTTGTCATGCCGTTTTCCGGAAGGAAGAAGAAGAACTATCCGACAGGGTTCTCTTTCCATACCGTTCTTGCCATCTTCTTTTTGGGATTCGGCCTGCAGTACGTGACCAATCTGGTCGTCCGGATCGTCTCCTCCCTGCAGCCGGGATGGATGGAATCCTATGAGAAGCTGCTGGATACGGCCGGCTATGCCGAGCCCTCGGTGATTCTGATCCTGTACTCTGTCATCCTCGCCCCCATTGTCGAGGAGATCGTATTCCGGGGCCTGGTCTTCCGCTACGCGCGCTATGCCCTTCCGTTCTGGTTCGCGAACATCTGGCAGGCTTTCCTGTTCGGGCTCGTGCACATGAATATGGTACAGGGCATTTACGCCTTTGTGATGGGACTGTTCCTCGGCTTTGTCTGCCACAGAGGCAGGGGCATCAAGTACTCGATCCCCGCGCATATTATTTTCAACGTCATCGGAACCTTATATTCCGATCTGATTGATTTCACTGTCGGCCTGAATCTTTATCTGGCCACCGGAGCAGGTGTCGCGCTGACCATCTTCGCAGTATGGCTGTTCTACACCGATTTCCGTCCGGTAAAAACACGGCGTCCCAGAACACCGGAAGAGGACGATGACCGTTTCCGGCAGCACTCCCCGATGGACTGATCCGGGCGGCAATCCTAAAAAAAACGAATCCGAATAAAGACGGCAGAGAGCCATCCGTTCTCTGCCGTCTTTTTATGTTCGCGGGAATCCCCGCATTATTTTATTCTTCTTCCAGTTCAACTTTGATTTTATCCAGTTTCCAGATATCATCCACATATTCCTGAATAGTTCTGTCAGAAGAGAATTTTCCGACACGCGCCACCTGCAGCATCGCCATCTTCGCCCAGCCGGCCTCATCCTTATATGCTTTCTCCACACGCTCATGTGCATCCGCATAGGAACGGAAATCCTTCAGGCAGAAGTAGGTGTCCGCACGCTGTGTGTTCTCTCTGTTCAGGAGGGAATTATAAAGTTTGCGGAATCTCTCTGTATCATCCGGTGAGTAAAAGCCGTTGATCAGCTGCATCAGGACCTGTCTGATATCCTGATCCTCATTGAAAATATCCATCGGGTTGTAATCCCCGTTCTTTTCGTGCGCGATTACTTCATCCGAGCTCATACCGAAGATAAACATGTTTTCCTCTCCAAGCTCTTCCGCCATCTCAACGTTCGCGCCGTCCATGGTGCCGATGGTTACCGCTCCGTTCAGCATGAACTTCATATTTCCTGTTCCGGAAGCTTCCTTGCTGGCTGTGGAGATCTGCTCTGATACATCCGCTGCCGCAAAGATCCACTCGGCATTAGATACTTTGTAATCCTCGATAAAGACTACTTTCAGCTTTCCGTTGATGCTCTTGTCATTATTGATCACATCGGCTACGGAATTGATCAGCTTGATCGTCATTTTGGCAATCTCATATCCGGCTGCTGCCTTTGCGCCGAAAATAAATGTCCTCGGATAGAACTCCATCTCCGGATGTTCCTTGATCTTATTGTACAGGTACATAACATGAAGGATATTCATCAGCTGACGCTTATACTCATGCAGACGTTTGACCTGCACATCAAAGATGGATCTCGGATCCACATCAATGCCGTTATGATCATGGATATATTTGGCGAGACGCAGCTTGTTCTTATATTTGATGTTCATGAACTCCTGCTGTGCCTTTGTATCATTCGCATAGACTTCCAGCTTCTTCATCTCGCTTAAGTCGGTCACCCAGCCGTCTCCGATCTTATCGGTCACCCACTCGGCAAGCAGCGGATTTCCGTGATAAAGGAAGCGGCGCTGTGTGATTCCGTTGGTTTTGTTGTTGAATTTTTCAGGGAAGAGCTCGTAAAAGTCCTTCAGTTCCTGATTCTTCAGGATTTCCGTATGGAGTCTGGCTACCCCATTGACCGAAAAGCCGGCCGCGATCGCAAGGTGTGCCATCTTGACCTGACCGTTGTGGATGATCGCCATCCGGTCACGGCGTGCATAGTCTCCGGGAAAATGCTTTTCGATCTCAAGCAGGAATCTCCGGTTGATCTCTTCCACAATCTGATAGATACGGGGAAGCAGGCGGGAGAAAATCTCGATCGGCCACTTCTCAAGCGCCTCCGCCATGATCGTGTGGTTTGTGTACGCACAGGTTTTCGTAGTTACTTCCCATGCTTCATCCCATCCGAGTCCTTCCTCATCCATCAGGATACGCATCAGCTCGGCAACCGCAACGGTCGGATGTGTATCATTCATCTGGATCACGACTTTTTCATAAAGTTTCCGGATGTCCGGGTGATATTTTTTATACCGGGCAACCGCGCGCTGTACCGATGCAGATACAAAGAAATACTGCTGTTTCAGGCGCAGCTCTTTTCCCTGGATATGATTATCATTCGGATAAAGCACTTCTACAAGATTGCGGGCCAGATTTTCCTGCTCCACAGCCTTGCGGTAATCCCCTTTGTCAAAGGAATCCAGCTGGAACTCATTGACAGGCTCCGCATCCCAGATCATCAGGGTGTTGACTACATTGTTATTGTAACCAACGATGGGCAGATCATAAGGGACTGCTCTGACTTCCTGATAATTTTCCTGAATAAATCTGGTATTTCCGTTGCCCAGTGCCTCTGAACGGATATAGCCGCCGAATTTCACCGTAAATGTGTGCTCGGGTCTGCGCAGTTCAAAAGGATAGCCGTTTTTCAGCCAGTTATCCGGCTTCTCTACCTGATAGCCGTTCTCGATTTTCTGCTTGAACATACCATAGCGGTAACGGATCCCGCATCCGTAGGCCGCATAGCCGAGCGTTGCCAGCGAGTCCATAAAACAGGCGGCGAGACGTCCCAGACCACCGTTTCCGAGCGCCGGATCCGGCTCCTGATCTTCAATCATATCCAGATTGATATTCAGCTCCGATAACGCCTCTTTCACCTGGCTGTAGGCAGTCAGGCTGATCAGGTCGTTGCCCAGCGCGCGTCCCATCAGGAATTCCATGGACATATAGTAGACCATTTTCGGATCCTCTTTGTCGAAGGTGTGCTGCGTCGCAAGCCACTGATCGATAATCACATCCTTCACGGTGTACGAAACTGCCTGGTACACTTCCTGCTCTGTTGCCTCGGATAATTTTTTCCGGTACAGTGTCCTGACATAATTCTTCACACTGTTTTTGAACGCTTCTTTATCAAATAGAATATTCTGCATATTTTTCCACTCCTAACTCCACTTTATGTCCGTTGATATTCCAGTTCTTCTGATAGCCCTCCGGCTGTTCCGGTACGATACATTCCGCAAGAACATCCTTTCGGATCTCCGCTTCATGCGTATCAAAGATCCCGCGGATCTCTTCGTCCGCCTGATAGGTGATCCGGATATGATCCATCACTTCGAATCCGGCCTCCTTGCGCATGGTCTGCACCTTGCTTATGATTTCACGTACCAGACCTTCCTCGATCAGTTCCGGGGTCAGATGCGTGTCAAGAACAACGGTAATGTCATTGCCGCTTTCGATCGCGTATCCTTCTGTCTGCGCGACAGAGATCAGCAGATCCTCTTCGGTCAGCACAATCTCTTCGCTCACTTCCGAAAGCGTGATCGATCCGTTCTTCTTCAGCTCGGCATATGCAGCCGCGCCGTCGATGTTCGCCAGTGCCTCTTTGATCTTTCCAAGGAATTTTCCGTACTTCGGTCCGACCGTTCTTAACTGCGGCTTGAACTCATAGCTGGTATATTCACTTACATCCTCACAGAAGGTTACTTTCTTGACATTCAGTTCCTCTTCGATGATATTTGTGAAATACTCCGGAAGCTCCTTCTGCGCGGAAACCAGCATTTCTCTGATCGGCTGACGGTTCTTGATATTTGCCGAATTTCTGGCTGCGCGTCCGAGAACAACGATCTTGAGGACCTCATCCATGTTTTTCTCGAGATCCGGATCGATCATGCTCTCATCTGCCTGCGGAAAATCGCACAGATGAATGCTCTGCGGCGCGTCTTTATCGATGCTGCAGACCAGATTGCGGTAGATATCCTCTGTCATGAAAGGAACCATGGGAGCAGCCGTCTTGCTGATCGTTACCAGGGCCGTGTAAAGGGTCATATAGGCATTGATCTTATCCTGCTCCATTCCCTTTGCCCAGTAGCGTTCACGCCCGCGGCGGACATACCAGTTGCTCATATCATCCACGAACTCCTGCAGCTGTCTGGCTGCTTCCGGGATGCGGTAATTGCCCAGATCATAATCTACGGCCTTTACAACCGAATTCAGTCTGGACAGGAGCCACTTATCCATGACAGACAGCTTCTCATACTCCAGCTTGTATTGTGTGGCGTCAAACTCGTCTATATTCGCATACAGCACGAAAAATGCATACGTATTCCAGAGGGTGCCCATGAATTTGCGCTGTCCCTCCTGAACCGCTTTTCCATGGAACCGGTTCGGAAGCCACGGTGCGGAATTGATATAGAAATACCAGCGGATCGCGTCCGCGCCATACGTTTCCAGCGCCTCAAACGGATCAACGGCATTTCCCTTGGATTTGCTCATCTTCTGCCCATTCTCATCCTGGACATGTCCCAGCACGATTACATTCTCATAGGGCGCGCGGTTGAACAGCAGTGTTGATTCCGCCATCAGAGAGTGGAACCATCCTCTCGTCTGATCGACTGCCTCGGAGATAAACTGCGCGGGGAACTGTTTTTCAAATACTTCCCTGTTTTCGAACGGATAATGATGCTGCGCAAACGGCATTGCTCCGGAATCGAACCAGCAGTCAATCACCTCCGGTACACGGTGCATATCCTTGCCGCAGCACGGGCACTTGATCGTAACTTCATCAATATACGGACGATGCAGCTCAACCTCTGCCGCCTTCGGATTGCCGCTCTTTTCTGCCAGCTCGGCCCGGCTTCCGATCGATTCCTGATGTCCGCATTCACACTCCCAGATATTTAAAGGAGTTCCCCAGTAGCGGTTGCGGGAAATCGCCCAGTCCTGGATATTCTCCAGCCAGTTTCCGAATCTTCCTTTGCCGATGGACTCCGGGATCCAGTTGACGGTGTTGTTGTTGCGGATGAGATCATCCCTGACCGCTGTTTCCCGGATATACCACGATTCTCTCGCATAGTAGATCAGCGGCGTATCACAGCGCCAGCAGTGCGGGTATTCATGTTCAAATTTAGGAGCATCAAAAAGTTTGCCCTGCTCCTCCAGATCGCGAATGATCATGGGATCTGCTTTTTTCACAAATACGCCCGCGTAAGCCGTTTCTTTCGTCATCTCGCCCTTGCCGTCTACGAACTGCACAAAGGGAAGATCATATTTGCGTCCGACACTGGCATCGTCTTCACCGAACGCAGGAGCGATATGAACAATACCGGTACCGTCGGACATGGTTACATAGGTATCACAGGTGATGAAAAAGCCTTTTTTATTCTGCTTGTCAGCCACTTCCGCTGCCCAGGGGAACAAAGGCTCATATGCTTTGTATTCCAGATCCTTTCCTGTATAGGTCTCCAGAACTTCATAAGCCTTGCGGCCTTCCTCCTCATCGGCAAACTTTCCGAGGACCTGATCCAGAAGCGCCTGCGCCATATAATAGGTATATCCGTCCGCGCATTTCACCTTCACATAGGCTTCTTCCGGATTCACGCAGAGAGCAACGTTGCTGGGAAGTGTCCAGGGCGTGGTCGTCCATGCCAGGAAGTACGCGTCTTCCCCGGCAGCCTTAAACCGGACGATGGCAGAACGCTCTTTGACCGTCTTATAGCCCTGTGAAACCTCCGCCGTGGACAGAGGCGTGCCGCAGCGCGGGCAATAGGGAACAATTTTGAATCCCTTGTATAGGAGTCCCTTTTTCCAGATCCCATTCAGCGCCCACCATTCCGATTCGATATAATCGTCATCGTAAGTTACATAAGGATTGTCCATATCGGCCCAGTAGCCAACTGTTCCGGAAAAATCCTCCCACATTCCTTTATATTTCCACACAGATTCCTTACATTTTTTAATGAAGGGCTCCATGCCGTATTCTTCAATCTGCTCTTTTCCGTTTAAGCCCAGCAGTTTCTCAACCTCGAGCTCCACGGGCAGACCGTGCGTATCCCATCCGGCCTTCCGGGGAACCATCTTCCCTTTCATCGTCTGGTATCTCGGGATCATATCCTTGATAACACGGGTCAGCACATGACCGATATGCGGTTTCCCGTTTGCGGTAGGCGGGCCGTCATAGAATGTATAAGTCTCACAGTCTTTCCGGTTTTCCATGCTTTTACGGAAAATATCATTTTCACGCCAGAAAGCTTCTACCTTTTTTTCACGCTCAACGAAATTCATATTCGTTGAAACTTTTTCGTACATAACAATCTCCTTTCTATCGTAAAACAAAAGCTCTCATCCGAAAAGGATGAGAGCCTTATACTTTCATTAACCACCTGTTCGACGTACGGGACCCCTGACAGGTCCGATACATTTTCCCTGTAACGGTGGAAATCCGTCGATCCTTACTCCGGATAATGCCGTGTTCAGGACCGAAACTCGGAAGTGATCTTCCACTCAGCATACTGATACCGGCTTCCACCATCCCGGCTCGCTGTCACGTTCTGCTTTAAGTGTACTGTCTTCGTCTGCGTCTCTTACAATATTCAGGGACCGCTTCATCGACCACGATGCAGTCTCTTTAATATTTTTAAATAAACAATTGCATTATAATGAGATTTTCTTTCATTGTCAACAATATTTATGAAAAAAAATCCATGTTTTATCCATTGTATTTTACTGAGCTGAGTTCATTGAACACCTTCTGCTTCAGCGCATACAGCTGGTCCGAAAGATCCACATAGACCTTTGCCGGATTGACAAAACGCTTGTTTTCCTCCCAGAGAGTCTCCTTCTCTTTCCGGCAGATATCGCGGATATCCATGACATTCGGTGAGGTATAGACACACTTGCCTTCATCGAAAACCTGCTCGAGCAGTTTTCTCATCGTATAAGTGCCGCCGTAAATCCGTGTCCGTTTCCAGGTCTCATTCGGATCAAACAGGACCATATCTTCCTCCGGATCAAAACTTTCCTCTTCCAGGCAGATCAGATCCGCGCGGATCTTTCCGGTAGCTTTGTCATAGATCCGGTAGACCTCTTTGTTTCCGGGGTTTGTCACCTTTTCGGTGTTTTCCGAAAGTTTGATCTTGGGAACAAATTTTCCTTCTTCATTCTGAATCGCTGCCAGCTTATAAACACCGCCGAAGGCCGGGCAGTCTCTGGACGTGATCATGCTGGTCCCGACGCCCCAGGAGGTGATCTTCGCTCCCTGTGACTTCAAAGTTTCGATCAGATATTCGTCCAGGTCGTTCGATGCAGAGATAATTGCTTCCGGGAATCCCGCCTCATCCAGCATCTTGCGCACTTTCTTGGAAAGATAAGCGAGGTCGCCGCTGTCCATGCGGATCCCGAAATTCTTAAACTCCCTGCCGGACTCACGCATCTCTTTGAACACCCGGATTGCGTTCGGCAGTCCGGACTTTAATGTATCATAGGTATCGATCAGAAGAATGCAGGCTTCCGGATAAAGCTCTGCATATGTCTTAAATGCGGTATATTCATCCGGGAAGCTCATGATCCAGCTGTGGGCATGTGTTCCTTTCACCGGAACATTGAAAACCTGACCTGCCAGAACATTGGATGTACCGCTGCAGCCGCCGATCACACTGGCACGGGCTCCCAGGATCCCGGCGTCCGGTCCCTGTGCGCGGCGAAGCCCGAATTCCATCACGCCGTCATTCTGTGCCGCATAGCAGACACGGGATGCTTTCGTAGCGATCAGGCTCTGATGATTAATAATATTTAAAATAGCCGTCTCTACCAGCTGCGCCTCCATGATCGGGGCAATGACCTTTACGATCGGCTCTCTCGGGAAAATAACAGTACCTTCGGGGATCGCGTAAACGCTGCCCGAAAACCGGAACGTGCTTAAGTATTCCAGAAAATCCTCGTCAAACATATTCAGACTGCGCAGATAGCGAATGTCGTCAGTGGAAAACTGCAGGTTTTTGATATACTCAATCACCTGATCCAGTCCACAGGAAATGGCATAGCCGCCTCCGCACGGATTCTCGCGGTAGAATGCATCAAACACCACTTTTTCCTTATTGCCGGACTTATAGTAGCCCTGCATCATTGTCAGTTCATACAGATCCGTTAACAGTGTCAGATTTGATGATCTCATAATTTTTTTTCGCCGGCGATGCGGCGTTTCCTCCTGTTTTTTACTGGTGTTCAGCCTGTTCCGGCTGTTGTTTAAGCCTGCCTGTTCCCCATTATACTCCCATTTTTACCTGCTGCCAACCGGCTTTTTACAGATTTAGAAGAGAATATCCGCTTCCGGAAAGACTTTTCAGCCTGTTTTTCAGTGCCTGATGTTCTTTGCCGGCAAGCTTCGGATCTTCTTTCATCAGTACAGAGACTTCATACGATGCGCGGCTTAAAAGATCCGCATCCTGATAAATATCGGCCAGGCGGAACTGGAAATCTCCGCTCTGCCGGATGCCGAAAAAGTCTCCGGGGCCGCGAAGCTTCAGATCCTCGCCCGCAATATAAAAGCCGTCATTGGAACTGTTCAGGATTTCCAGCCGCCTGTTCTTTGTCTTCTGTTCCTTCCCCTGCATGAGAATACAGTAAGACTGGTGATCCGAGCGCCCCACACGTCCGCGCAGCTGATGAAGCTGCGCAAGACCGTAGCGTTCCGCGTTCTCAATCATGATCGCGGTCGCGTTCGGCACATCCACGCCCACCTCGACCACGGTCGTTGAGACCAGGATCTGGATCCGGTTGTCCAGGAAATCCTCCATGACACGGTTTTTCTCTTCCGGTTTCATCTTCCCGTGAAGACAGCCGATCACGATGTCCGCCGGGAATATTTCCCGCAGCCGTTCCGAATATTCCAGGACATTCTCTCCCTCCGCGTGTTCGGAGGCTTCCACAAGCGGACAGATGATATAGACCTGATGTCCCTGCCGGATCTGTTTTTCCATAAAGCGGTAAGCCGCCTGTCGGCTGGACGTATCTACCACACAGTTTTTGATCGCTTTTCTCTGTGCGGGGACCTCATCGATCACGGAAATATCCAGATCGCCATATAGGATAATTGCCAGTGTTCTGGGGATCGGTGTGGCACTCATGACCATAATATGCGGCTGACCGCCCTTAAAAAAGAAGGATTCTCTTTGTTTGACCCCGAACCGGTGCTGCTCGTCTGTGATCACAAGCGCAAGATCCCGGTAATTTACTTTTTCCTGGATCAGGGCATGGGTACCGATGATCAGGGCCGCCGGTTCCCGGGCGATCCGTTCATAGGCCTCACGCCTTTCTCTCGCGCCAAGCGACCCGGTAAGGAGCACAACAGGAAAATGCAGGTCAAAATCCTCACAGAGTTTTTTCATCTTCTGGTAATGCTGTCTGGCCAGCACATCCGTCGGCGCCATCATGGCAGACTGATATCCGCTGCTTGCGCAGTCAAGCATCGCCAGAAAGGCGATGATCGTCTTGCCGGAGCCGACATCCCCCTGAATCAGGCGCTGCATCAGCGTATCGCTCCGCAGATCCTCAAGCACCTGTTTCAGCGTCCTCTCCTGCGCATCCGTCAGCCGGTAGGGAAGCTTTTCCGTCAGCGAATGCACAAAGTCCATGGACCCCAACCTCCAGCGGTTGGGCAGGACTGCGGAGGAATCCTTTGTCATCTGCATCGCCAGTATAAAGAAGAAGAATTCATCAAATACGAAGCGGTTCCGGGCGGCAATACAGCTTTGCTCATCCGCAGGCATATGAATATTTGCCAGCGCAAAATTGTATTCGCTCAGATGATTGCGCGCGCGGACATCCTCCGGCAGATACTCCATTTCCAGATCCTGCTCCCGGATCGCCGTCATCACGGTTTTCCTGACCAGGTTATTCGTCAGCCCCTTCGTCAGCGGGTAGACAGGCTGAAGGGTCTTCTGAATCTCCCGGTATTTCTCCAAAGACATGACTTCCGGCTGCTCCATATAATAAATATCCTGCTTTCTGGTCACCTTTCCGACAAAGACATAGCTTTCCTGTGGTTTAACAACGGATCGTATATACGGACTTCTGAACCAAAGAATCCTCATCTTCTTCTCTTCCCCGGCCACATCCAGAACAGCTGTCTGCATCCGTGAGCGCGCATTCAGGGAAGGGGCTCTCTGCGTCCGAACAAAAATAGCGTTTTTCCGGTCCTCCACGATTCCGTCAACGCCGCAGATCTCCGGATACCGTTCATAGTCTCTTGGAAAATACAGGAGTATATCACCTACGGTGTATACTCCTGCAGCGGCAAATAACTGTTCTGTTTTCGGACCGATTCCTTTGATTGATTTAATCGGGGAATCCAGATTCATCTTTCTCTCCAAAATCACCGGCAGCCGTCTGTCTGTGCAGACAGGGCACTCCCTACTCTACCGATATGATGTAATAGTAAATCGGCTGTCCTCCATGCTGAACCTCTATCTCGCAGTCCGGATACTGTTCCTCGAAATAACCGCCGAGTGTTTCTGCTGTTTCCTGATCAATGTCCTCGCCATAATACAGGCAGATAAAGGAAGATTCTTCATCTACGAGCCGGGCTGTCATGTCCTTGACGACCGCATCCATATCCTTTCCCACAGACAGGATACTGCTGTCGCCGATTCCCATATAGTCGCCCTCTTTGATTTCCTTATCATCGATCACGGTATCCCGCACCGCGTAGGTCACCTGACCGGTCTTTACCGTGTCGATCAGCTCCAGCATGGTGTTCTTATTGTTCTCAACACCTGCCTCCGGAACATAATTGATCATGGCTGTAATTCCCTGCGGCACCGTCTTGGTGGGGATCACGATAATCTCCTTGTCTTCGGACAAAGAGGCCGCCTGGTTTGCGGCGAGAATGATATTTTTATTATTCGGGAAGATAAAGATCGTTTTCGCATTCACTTTATCGATCGCATTCAGCATGTCCTCCGTACTGGGATTCATGGTCTGGCCGCCTTCGATCAGATAATCCACGCCCAGTCCCTTAAAGACCTCATTGATCCCGTCTCCGATTGAAACGGCAATGAATCCCATCTCTTTCGGTTCGATTCCTGCATCCTGCCCCGCTCTTTCCTGCTCTTTTCTTGCTTCTTCCTCTGCCTGCTCCTTCGCAAGTTTGGCGGCATCCTTGATCAGTTTCTCCTGATGCTCCTCACGCATGTTGTCAATCTTGATACGGCTCAGAGAACCGTAGGACAATGCTTTCTGAAGGACAAGTCCCGGATCATTGGTATGTACATGCGTCTTTACGATCTCATCATCTGCCACCAGCACGATGGAATCTCCCATAGAATTCAGGAAAACTCTGTAATCATGCTCCTCCTCTTCCGAAAGGCTCTGATTCAGCACAATGATGAACTCTGTACAATAACCGAAACGGATCTCCTCCTCCGTTTCCGCTGAAATCTTTACAATGCCGGAAGGCTGCTGTACTGCTTCCAGTGTATAATCGATCTCTTTGCCGAGGAACACATCCTGTGCTCCCTTCAGCACCTGGAGAAGTCCCTGTCCGCCGGAATCTACGACGCCGGCCTGCTTCAGAACCGGCAGCATCTCCGGTGTAAGAGCAAGGACGCGTTCCGCTTCCTCCACGATAGCGGCGATATAATCCTTCAGCGAATATTCATCATCGCAGGCAAGATCAAGTGCCTTATCCGCAGCTCCCTTTGCAACCGTAAGGATCGTGCCCTCTTTCGGCTTCATAACTGCTTTGTAAGCCGTCTCCACCGCCTTCTGAAAGGCCTCACACAAAATCAGCTTGTCCAGCTGGTCATAATTCGTGATCACCTTGGTAAATCCGCGGAACAGCTGTGACAGGATGACCCCGGAATTTCCTCTCGCGCCGCGAAGAGATCCGGATGAGATCGCTTTGGCAAGATCCTTCATGACCGGCGGCTGAACCGCGCTCACTTCTCTTGCCGCAGAGAGGATCGTCATGCTCATATTCGTACCCGTATCACCGTCCGGCACGGGAAAGACGTTCAATTCATTAATCCACTCTTTTTTCGCATCCAGATTTTTCGCGCCTCCGAGAAACATCTTCGCAAGAAGCACGGCATCGATAGTCTGTATATCCACTCTTTTCTCCTCCTTAATCAATGACTCTGACACCTTCAACAAAGATATTGATCTTCTCTATCTTCATGCCGGTGAATTCCTCGACTTTGTATTTTACCGTGCTCATCAGATTGTCAGCAACGGTCGCAATACTTACACCATAGGAAACAATCACATGAAAATCCAGCGTGATCTTGTCATTGTCTTCAATCAGAACAGAGATTCCATGATGCAGGTAGTCTCTTTTCAGCAGCTTCACAAGGCCATCTTTCATATTCACCGCAGCCATACCGACAATACCAAAGCATTCAACTGCTACAGAACCTGCATAAGTTGCAACCACCTCGGAATCGATCAGGATCGTCCCGAGAGAATTCTCTATCTGTCCTCTCATAATTAACCTCCGTCTTCTATACGCTAATTTCTTATATTCTCACATACTTTTAATATTATAACCATATTTCCTGCAAAAAGGAATAGTGAATTCACAATTTTTCCTGATTTTTTTTAAATAGTTGTTGCAATTACAAGCTGATTCTGATAGAATACTTTTGTTGTGAGTCTACAAATGATATTGTAACTTAGTAAATGATAGGAGGTGCAGTCATGGCAAAGTGTAGTGTTTGTGGAAAAGGTGCTCATTTTGGATGCAACGTGAGCCATTCTCATAGAAGATCAAATAGAATGTGGAAATCTAACATTAAAAAAGTAAAATGCAATGTTAATGGTACTCCCAAGTCTTTATACGTTTGTACTTCTTGTCTGAGATCCAATAAAGTTGAAAGAGCATAAGGGGTTCCCCCGTAATAAAAAGAGTTCGCATGCGAACTCTTTTTTTTCGTTCAGGCCGAATGTTTTCTGATTCAGCGCAGGTCAGGCTGTTATCTGCGGGAGAACATGGAATACCCGCCCAGTAAAAACCCTGCCGCTGTCAGAAATGCAAACAGGCGGCCCGGCATCAGCTGATTCAGAAGAATCCCTGTTCCGACCCAGAACATGATAAATCCAATCAATTCTCTCAGATTTCGATCCGGCATAAAATCGCCCTCCTCCGTACATTCTATGCACAAAGAGAGGGAACGATTCCCGCGCCGCTTCTTCGGAAGACTTTTCTTTTAAGCTTCCTCCGTCTCCATATTTAATTTGTTCTTCAGGTCTTTCGCCGCTTCCTCTTTTGCCGCAGCCCGCTCAGCTGCTCTTTCCGGATTTCTCTTATCTTCCTGTTTTTGCATGAACCGGTCGACAAAATCCGGAATCATGTCCAGCAGTTTCGAAATCCCGTCCTGGTTCTTGACGCTGACCATTCTTGTCACGCCGTCCCGGATCACAAGAACCGCGTTCGGGGAGATTTTCCCGCCGATACCGCCGGCACTGTTCTTTTTCTTCTCACCGATAAATGCTCCTGCGCCCATTCCGAATGAGACGTCCACCAGCGGCAAAATGATCGTGTCGCCGATGTGAATGGCATCTCCTACGACAGTCTTTGAGGAAACAAAGCCGTCCATTCCTTTCATCAGAGAATCTACTGTCATCTGAAATGTACTGTTATTTTCCGCCATATTCTTATAAACCTCCTGCTTTCTTCCATGCGCCGATAAAAGCACGTATATTTTTCTGTCTGAGCAGCCGGATCACAAGGACCACGGCGTGGATCAAAAGCAAATGACCCTTCACAAACACTGTTCCGCTGATCTCATTCTCATCTGTCTCAAAATCCGGAACGAGGACCAGATCAAACTCATATAAAAAAGGAATCGCTGCCAGCGCCCCGGTAATATATCCCGTATTTGCCGGGTCTTCCAGTCCGTACAGCACGCGTCCCTTTAACACCCTGGGACGTATCTGTCTCAGAAAAGCCAGCAGTGGCGGCCCCGCGCTTCCGGCGAGATCGTATTGACGGGCAAGGGAAATCATCGCAGCCGCTTTTTTTGCCCCGGCAGATATTTTCCCGGCAGACCGGCTTTTTTCTTCCTCTTCCGTCTTCCTGTCCCGGTGCGGTTCTGTATATACAGTACCGTCCGACTGTACTGCGCTGTCCGTCTGTACTGTGCTGTCCGTCTGTACTGCGCTGTCTGACTGTACTGCAGCACCAGCAGATTCCTGCAGATCTGCACGCTCCCCGGATCCGCCCCCGTTTTTTCTCCGTTTCCGGAGTGCTTTTCTCTTTCTTTTTGCATATTTCCGGGCATTCTTCTTTGCTTTTTTCTGCTCCCGCTTCCGTTTTCTCTGCGAATCCGTAAAATCTACAGAAAACCACAGAACGGAAAGAACCGCTTTTGCTTTTTTCTGAAATGAAAAATGAAACCGAAGCAGCCTGAACAGCCAGTGGATCTCTGCCCGGAACTGTCTGCGGTCCAGATCAGCGTTCACCTCGTAGACCACCGGCATAAACAGAATCAGAGCCAGAACACACGCCAGAATCAAAAGCAGGATTCCGGCAATCTTCAGTATGGATAATACAATGATCATAGCATACCCCTTTACCTGTATTTTTGCATATATGCATAAACATCCAGGCTTCCGTCTGCCTCATACACCTCTCTGATCATATCCTGCACAAGCCCCAGTGCCTCTTCCTTCGAACCGCCCATTCCTACAATGTGCATCCCGTCTGTCGGATAGGCGTCCTGCAAAAGAAACACACTGGGAATAATATCCAGCAGGGCATGTTCCCTCTGCGCCAGCACGACCAGATAGACAAGATCATGCTTTTCTCTGTTCATTATCTGATATTTTATCAGATTCGCTCTGCGGCGGCATCTCCTGCCCAGAAACATCTGATCATACCAAACCATAGAAAGTATGCCCCCTTTTTTCTGTTCAATACTCGCTCTTGCGAGTATTGGTGCGGAATTCGGGTCCGCTTAAGCGGACATAATTCCAATCCGAATCCCTGCGCATCCTTAGCGGAGCGTATATCACAAAAAAGGGATTTCTCAAAAAAGAGGAATCCCGTCAACCTTAATAATATTTACTGTTCCCCCAGAGATTGCTCCTTTTCAGATCCAGATATTCATGATATGCCTTCTCCAATATCTGCTTTTCATTTGCAAATTTCAGCAGATGGTAGGCTTCGTGATATTTATAATATCCGGAGTCTACAAAAAACTCTTCCCTCTGCGGTTTGCTGTAGTAGCTGTCCGACATCATCAGATACCAGTGGACCTGTTTTTTAACAGTATCCTCGGGTACAGTAAAGGAATACTGACTCTTTCCGACATATTTGATGATCTGGGCATCCACTCCAGTCTCTTCTTTTACTTCTCTTGCGGCAGTATCCTTATACTCCTCGCCGGGTTCTACTGTTCCTTTCGGCAGGACCCATCCTTCGTACTTGTTGCGATAATTCTTGTATAACAGCAAAATCTTTCCACGGAATATAACCACACCACCACAACTGGTTGCTTCTATCAAATGCAATCCCTCCTTGATGTGGTTTCAAACTATTTCTAGTATAAGCGAAGCAGGTAGAACTTGCAAGAAGAAATATGACTCTTCCGCTGAAAATATTAAAGTTACTGATTGAAATAAATATCAAACACGGACTTCGCGACCGGTACTGCCGACTCACTGCCGGATCCTCCGCCCTCAACAATAACCGCAATCGCAATATCCTCGTAGCCTTCCTTGGAGCCGTATCCGACAAACCAGCCGTGGCTGTTCCCGCTGCTGTCATATTCCGCGGATCCGGTCTTTCCTGCCGCATGATAACTCTGTCCGCTGAGCTTGCGGGCGGTGCCGGAATCCACGACGCTATCCATGTATTCCCGCATCAGCTGTGCATCTGACTCCGAAAGAATGGTCTTATAATCTGAGGAATGGTATCTGCGCACGGTATTCCCATTGTCATTTTCTACATGATCCACCAGATACGGTACCTTGACGACTCCCTGATTATCGATGGCTGCCGCCACCATGGCCATATGCAGCGGGGATACGAGCGTATCTCCCTGTCCGATGGCCGTCTGCATGATTTTTCCCGTACCATCCTCCGCCGAAAGCGTGAAGCGGCTTTTTGTGGCGGACAGATTGCCGGGCAGGGTCTGTCCGAACATCATCTCCTTCAAAAGATCATGAAACCGGCTGATATCCAGCGTCAGCCCGATGGTCGCGTAGGACGTATTGCATGAATTGGCAAAAGATGCCTTCAGGTCTTCCTGTCCGTGAACATTATTGTGATAACAGTGGATGCTGCTGTCCTCTACCGTGACCTCTCCCTCACACTGAAACGAATAATCCCGGAAGGAAGGATTCTCATGTACATATTCCAGTGTCGTGAATATCTTAAACGTCGATCCCGGAGGATAAAGCCCCTGTGTCACTCTGTTCAGAAGGACACTGCTCGAGGAATCGCTGACGACAGACTCCCATTTTTCGGCCAGCGTGTTCGGATCAAAATCCGGTTTGGAGACCAGCGCCAGCACCTTTCCTGTTTTCGCTTCCAGAACGACCACTGCTCCGTCCCGGTCTCCGAGCGCATGATAGGCCGCCTCCTGGACATCATAATCCAGTGTCGTTACCAGTGAGTCTCCCGCATTTTTCCTGTCCGTCAGATCATTATAGATCTGTGTCAGAAGGAAAGAATGGGAACGCAGCATCTGGAAATTGTACTGGGATTCCAGTCCGCCCTTCCCGTTATTGGAATATCCGACAACATGCGCGAACATCCTTCCGTAGGGATACGACCTGGTCTCTGTTCCGTCCTCATGCACATCCGTAGAGGCAAGCACGACTCCGTCTCCGGAAATGATATCTCCCCGCACGACCCGTTCCGCATAGAGATCGAGCCTGGAATTGTAAGTGCTGTTGATGACAGTGTCGCTCCGGAAAATCTGAAACCAGACCAGATAAACGATCATGATCAGAAACAGTGCCAGAAAGACATACGTAATAATCAGGAATTCCAGGTTTCTACCAGATTTCCTCGATGTCTTCCTCCCGGTCAAATCCGGATCTGCGCTTCTTTCCGGGAACGTCCGGCTGCGGCCTTTGCGGCTGCCCGGGCCGTCTGTTTTTCTCTTTTGTACGGTATTCTCCTGACGGGTTCTTTTCTTCCCGTACTCGCCGTCCAAATTCCTTCTGTTCATCGTGCTCTCCTTCATCCTGCTTCAAAATATACAGTCCCTGAATAATCGCAAACATTATGAGTGTACAAAAAATGGAACTTCCGCCATAGCTGACAAGCGGCAGCGTTACGCCCGTGGAAGGGATGCATTTGATCACGCCGCCTATGTTCAAAAAGACCTGCGTGCCGTAAACACATCCGAGTCCGAGCGCGATCAGCTTGTAGAAACGGTCCCTGATCTGCATCGCAATGTTCAGGAACATCAAAAAACAGCTGAGGCAGATCAGAATAATGCAGATCCCGAAGATCTCCCCCATTTCCTCTGCAATCGCCGAAAAAACAAAATCAGATTTCCCGACCGGTATTTTTTCAGGGAGTCCCTGGTAAAGTCCCAGTCCGAACCAGCTGCCTGTTCCCAGCGCGAACAGGGACTGCGCCACCTGCCAGCCTCCGCCATTGATATTGGCAAACGGGTCGATCCATGCATTCACGCGGACCCGGACATGGGAAAAGAGCTTTGAGGCCGTCACGGCGGCAATGGCTCCGACCCCGAGCCCGCCCAGAAAATAGAGCGGTTTCCTTGTCGCCACATAGAGCATGACAATATAGGTCACAAAAAAGATCAGCGCAGCGCCCAGGTCTGTAGAGATCACGAGAATCAGCACATGAACGGCTGCCGCCGCCGTCGTGATCAGAACCTGCCGGAAATCTGTGGCCTGATAGAGCATGCAGGCAACAAAAAACACAAAAATGATCTTGACAAATTCCGATGGCTGCCATGTGATGCCGGCCACCGTAAAGGACAGGTGCGCTCCCTTTGTGATCTGTCCCAGCGCAAAGACCGCTCCCAGCGCAAGAATACCAATGGCCGCGTAGAGCCAGGTAAACTTACGCAGATAATAAAACTTCCTGACCAGCTGCGGTATGAAAATCGAGATGACACTCGCCGCCACCGCGATTTCAAACTGGCGGATCGCACTGTCGATTCCCAGCCTCGTCAGTATGATAAAGCCGATCAGCATCAGCATAACCATGTGGTTCACGACCAGCTGGGCAGCCTTTTTGTAGATGACTTTATAAATAAAGTACAAAAAGAGAATAAACAGGATCTGGGCTCCGTAAAAGATCAGGATCTTCAGTTCCTGTTTCACGGCAAAGATGACCATGAACGCATCCAGATGCAGCAGAAGCATACATGTAATCTGACTTTTGTACATGCGCTTCTGCCTGTCCTCTCTCTTCACCCCGAGCACAGCAAAACTGTAGTAGGTATAAATGACCAGCAGAATGATCATGACATATTTCGATAATTCTGTGATTAAATGCAGCATGAAATAACCCTCATTAATCGACGCCTCTGTTGAAGTGGCCATTCGTAAAACTGTCTTTTTCAGATGGCGCTTTCACCGTTCTCCCTTCGAGAAAAACGTGCCTGTAATCCTGCAGGCGTCCTTTGATTTCCGATTCGTTTTCCGTTGTCAATGCGATTCTCACGGATCCGAATCCCAGCTTTCGGATGACATCTGCCTGATGAAACAGATACAGGGGCTGGCTGTTATAGATGATATTATAACAGTCTTTACAGTTTTCTTTTATTAAGAATTGCTTAAAATACCGGTCTTTCAGATAGAGTGCCGGCCGGTCAGATCTGCGTTTCCCGGACTGCTCCGGCATCTCTTTTCTGCACCGGTCATAGTTTTTGTATACGCACTGTGCCGAAATCATCAGAGGCGTGTATCCGTACAGGATAAACTCCGCTTTGCTGTTCGGCATATGCCGGAGCTCCTTCCTGTTCAGCTCCAGAGAAGCGGTATACTGCTCTAATCCCGCAATCTGAAATGCCTCCAGGGCCTGCACAGAATATACATACAGACCGTAATCCAGACCGATCTGTTCCGGGCGCACGCCCAGTTCTGCGAGCGCGAACCCGAGGCTGTCATAACTTCTGACCCATAACCGGTCAAACGTTTTTAACACCTCTTTGTACGCTTCTGTCCGGAACCTTTCTGCAGTATCTGCCCGGAATACATACGGGAAGCAAAAAGCCGCTTCCTTATCCGCAGCGTGAATCTGCTCTCTTTGCTGCTGCAGCTGTTTGGGCTCCCGGGACGCGCAGTCCAGAGAGATCCGGCGGACCCAGGAATATTTGAGGACTTCCCTTAACTGATCCGGCGTTGAGACAAAGACATCCAGGCAAGGCGCCTCCCCTTCCCCCGCAGACAAAGCGGAAGGAACCGTCTTTGTTTTCACCTCTGCCGAAGACGGCTCGCCGTCTGTAAACAGATGGAATTCCTCCGGATCCGCTTCCGGGATCATCCTTTCATGCCCCTTCAGCAGTTTGCGTTCCAGGGCCTCAAATCCGTTTCTTCGAAGCTCATTCAGATGTTTCACAGGCACAAAACAGGCTCCCTGAAGATCGATCTCCAGTTCGGCCATCAGCCAGGAAGTCTCTCCGGTTTTTGAAAGCCGCTTCCGCGCCTCCGCTTCCTCCAGAGGATGACTCTCGGCAGTCTGGACCTCTTCACCGGTCACACACACACGGTCTGTTTTATAAGAGAGCGTCAGGCTCATCGGCTCCCCCTGATGAATGACGGCTTTTGCATGGACCGGCAGTTTTTCCCCGGTCACGCCGCGAAACACATCCTTTGCCTGTCCGCTTGTGTGCGAAGATTCCGTCCGTGTGATCATGGACGGACCGTTTCTCATCTCATAGTATCCGCGGGTGAATCCGTTCCGGTTCCCTAAAGAGAGCAGATACTGCAGATCCTCCGGATCCGTCTGATAATGTTCTGCATCCGTTTCATAACGGTCCAGATAATCCCGGTACACAGAGGTGACTCCCGCCGCATATTCCAGAGATTTCATCCGTCCTTCAATCTTGAAAGAATAGATTCCGGCTTCACACAGTTTCGGAATCAGATCCAGGGTACACAGATCCTTCGGGCTGAGCGGATATTTTTCTTTTTTGTGATAGATTCGTCCATCTGCATCACACACTTCATAGGCCAGACGGCAGGGCTGGGCGCACCGCCCCCGGTTTCCGCTCCTTCCGCCCAGCATACTGCTCATCAGACATTGTCCGGAATAACAGTAACACAGTGCGCCATGTATGAAACTTTCGATCTCGATTCCCGTCTCCTGATAAATCGCCCTGATTTCATCCAGAGACAGTTCTCTGGCTGTTACGATACGGGATGCGCCCTGTTCCTGAAGAAAGCGCGCTCCGTATACTCCGGAAACGGACATCTGTGTGCTGATATGCACCGGAAGTTCAGGAAAGTATTTTCGCGCAAATTGAAATACGCCATAATCCTGTACGATAATGGCGTCCAATCCATTCCTGTAGAAAGGTTTCAGATAATCATACAATTCCTTCCCTGTCTCCAGGTTTTTCAAAAGTGTATTCACCGTCAGAAATATTTTCCGGTCCCGCAAATGTGCATAATCCAGAGCCTGAAGGACTTCCGCCTCGTCAAAATTCCTGGCAAAAGCCCTGGCGCCGTATTTTTCTCCTCCCAGATAGACGGCATCTGCACCGGCACGGATCACCGCTTTGCAGATATCCAGAGATCCGGCCGGCGCGAGTAATTCATGTTTCATCGTTTTTTACGTCCTTCCAGCCGGTCCAGCTTCATCTCTGTCTCGACAAGCCGCTGCTTCACCTCAGCCAGCTCATTCTCCTTCATCTTCAGATCGCTCTCAAGCATGGCAATCGTATCCTGGGCCTCGATCAGATCCTCCGCAATATTCAACTCGATCAGAAGCGGTTTTAAATCCGTCGGAAGAGAACGGTATACATTTGTCTCTTCCATTTCCTGAAGTTTTCGGTTCACACAGGCGGCCACTCTCTGAATATGCATCTCATCCTCAGATCCGCTCATGGTCAGAATCTTTCCTCCGATGACTACCTGTATACTGTTCTTTTGTTCCATAGCTCGTGCTCCTTTCTCATCTCAGTGTGAGAGACCCCCACCGGGATAAACGCTCCGCGAGGATGCGCCGGGATTCGGTTTGGAAGATGTCAGCTGACGCTGACCCGAATTCCGCGCCAAGTCTCGCGAGCGAGACTTGAATGTATGCTTTATTCCGGCACCGGCAGTCCGAAATGCCGGTAGGCCTCCGCAGCTGCCACTCTCCCCTTCGGGGTCCGGTTTAAAAACCCGTTCTTGACCAGATAGGGTTCGTAAACATCCTCAATGGTTCCCGCATCCTCTCCGATGGAGGCCGCCAGTGTATCCAGCCCCACCGGTCCGCCGCCGAATTTCTGAATGATCGTCATCAGGATCATCCGGTCATTTTTGTCCAGTCCGCAGGTATCCACTTCCAGCAGATTCAGCGCAAAGGCTGCCACATCTTTTGTAATGATGCCGTCGTATTTGACCTGAGCAAAATCACGGACCCGTTTTAACAGACGGTTTGCCAGACGCGGCGTCCCTCTGGAGCGGCTCGCCAGCTCGAGAGCGCCTTCCTCGTCGATTTCGACCCCGAGCTTTTTGGCGGATTGCATAATAATCGTCTTCAGCTCTCCGATTTCGTAGAACTCAAGATGTGAAATCACGCCAAACCGGTCGCGAAGGGGTGCGGAAAGCAGGCCGGCCCGGGTCGTCGCGCCCACCAGCGTGAATCTCGGCAGATCGAGACGGATCGATCTGGCCGAAGCTCCCTTGCCGATCATGATGTCGATTGCGTAATCCTCCATCGCCGGATAAAGGACCTCCTCTACCTGGCGGTTCAGTCTGTGGATCTCATCCACAAAAAGAATATCGTTTTCGGAAAGATTGCTTAGGATAGACGCCATTTCTCCGGGCTTCGCGATGGCAGGTCCGGAGGTCACCTTCATATGCACGCCCATCTCATTGGCTATGATCCCGGAAAGCGTTGTCTTTCCCAGTCCCGGCGGGCCGTAAAAGAGCACATGATCCAGCGGCTCTTTCCGCAGCATGGCAGCCTCGATATAGACCCGGAGCATGCTCTTGATCTTTTCCTGTCCAATATACTCATCCAGAGTCATCGGCCGCAGACTGGGTTCTGTTTTTATATCTTCTTCCTGAATCTGTGTCGATATTACACGTTTCTGCATGAAAACAACCTTCTCCTTCTTCGCGGTAAAACTTTATAAAAACGAAAGATTTTTCAGCGCCGCCTTCAACACCGTCTCCACATCCGTATCTTCGGTAATGTCTATGCCGGATAAGACCTTCGCAGCCTCTGCGGAGCTGTATCCGAGCGCAGTCAGCGCTTCCGCGGCTTCTTTTCTGACCGTATTGTTCAGGGAAATATCCGCACCCGATATGTCTGCCGTTTCCCCGATCACTTCCTCCAGATGAACCTTGTCCTTCAGTTCAATGATCAGCCGCTGCGCCGTCTTTTTCCCGATTCCGGGAGCCCTGCAGATCGTTTTGACGTCTTCGCTGACAACAGCAAACCGGATATCGTTCGGCGACAGGAAAGACAGGATTCCCAGTCCTCCTTTCGGGCCGATGCCCGTGACATTGATCAGCAGTTTGAACATCTGCAGCTCATCCTCAGAGGGGAACCCGAACAGCAGCATGGCATCCTCTCTCACGTGCAGATACGTATGAATTTTCAGCATACTTCCCTTCCGGGGCAGTTCATCCAGAAACCGGGCAGGTACGTATATGTTATACCCGATCCCGTTATTCTCTATGACAATCAGATCCTCTCTGACTTCTTCCAATGTTCCTTTAATATATGAATACATAAAAACTCCGTTTTATTTCGCGATCGTATCAAACCCGGCTTCTTCTTCCGAGGATACCACTTCCGCCACCACCTTGTTCGGCAGGCAGACGATCATCTCGCCCTTCGCAGAAATCGCTTTCTGATGCACACAAAGTTTATCCGGGCAGTCAGCTTCGATCATGTCTGCCTTCCCATCTTTGATTACAAGTGTATTCGTCACTTTGTTGCCGTTACTGATCGGAATCTCCCCGTCTTCGGACAGGCTGTAAGACCCGAATTCTTTTCCGTCAACGGTCACTCTGACCATGGAAGCCGTTCCCCGGCTGCCGGCCCGGAATCCCAGCCAGACACCGATGATGGCTGCCGCCAGAATGACCAGGACCAGAAGGTCCTTTTTTCTGTTTTTCCATTTCATCTATTCTGCCACGCTTCCGTAGTAATAAAAACCACGGCACTCATCCAGTCTCACCGGAAGGATCCTGCCGATCAGGCTTTCATCACCCTTCAGATGGACGACACTGTTGTTGCTCAGACGTCCGGTCACATATTCTTTATCCTGATGATTGATCGTTTCCACCAGAACATCCTGTACCTCTCCGGTCAGGAGTTCCGCTTTTTGGGAGGCAATCTCCTGTACCGCCTTTAACAGGCGGTCAAATCTCTGCCTGATCACATCCTCCGGCACCTGATCTTCCATGGATGCGGCCGGCGTGCCGGTCCGTTTGGAATAGATGAAGGTAAACGCGCTGTCAAAGCCGACTCTTCTGACTACATCCATCGTTTCCTCAAAATCCTCTTCGGTCTCCCCCGGAAATCCCACGATGATGTCTGTCGTAAGCGCAATATCCGGCACGGCTGCACGGATCTTATCTACGAGCTCCAGATACTGTTCCTTCGTATAATGACGGTTCATCTGTTTCAGGAGCCGGCTGCTTCCCGACTGCAGCGGGAGGTGCAGGTGTCTGCAGATTTTCTCCGAGCCGGCCATGACGGCGATCAGTTCATCCGAAAGATCCTTCGGATGCGAGGTCATGAAGCGGATCCGCTCCAGCCCTTCGATCTGCGTAATCTGCTTCAGCAGCTGCGCGAAGGTGATTGGATGTTCCAGCGTCTTCCCGTAAGAATTGACATTCTGACCGAGCAGCATGATCTCGATGACGCCGTCCGCCACACAGTCTTTGATCTCGCGAATGATCTCCTCCGGTTCCCGGCTCCGCTCACGTCCCCGCACATAGGGCACAATGCAGTAACTGCAGAAATTGTTGCAGCCGAACATAATATTTACACCGCTCTTGAAACGGTACTTCCGCTCGATGGGCAGATGCTCGACCACCTGGCTGGTTCCTTCCCAGATGTCAACAACCATGCCCTGCTGTTCGAACGTCTTTACAATCAGCTCTGCAAACTTAAATATATTGTGTGTTCCGAAAATCAGATCCACAAACCGGTAGCTCTGACGGATTTTTGCTACGACCTTCTCCTCCTGCATCATGCAGCCGCACAGCGCAATGATCATATTCGGGTTTTTCTGTTTGAATCCGTTCAGGTATCCCAGTCTGCCGTATACTTTATTGTTGGCATTCTCCCTGACAGTACAGGTATTGTAGATGACAAAATCGGCATCTTCCTCCCGTCCGGCTTCCGCGTATCCGACCGCATGAAGGATGCCGCTGAGTTTTTCAGAATCCTTCGCATTCATCTGACATCCGAAACATTTGGAATAAAAAAGAAGTGGACGCCCTGCTTCTTTCGCCTTTTCTTTAATAATCTCTCTTGCTTTTGCTATATAATAATACTGTCTGTCCGGTTCATCCGCGGGAGGCACCTCCAGATGAGAGGCCTCGAGAATCCGCATTTCAATGTCCGGACTGGTATAATCAAGTTCTTTTTGCATATTTTATTCTTCACCTTTCGTACTTAAATAAGTATTATACCATTACTTCTAAGATGAATACAATAAAAATGTCAAAAAAGGACCGCTGTTTTCACAGCGGTCCTTTTCACACAGCAGCTCTTTCTACAGATCTGCATTAATAACACGTTTCACATATGTGGTGTGCAGCAATTCGTGTGCTCTGTGGCTGCCCGGTTTTCCGAGATAGGTATCATACAGTTCGATGATTGCCGGGTTCTCATGAGACTTACGGATCGGATTGTTCTTATCAATGTTGTAGAGAACTTCTGCACGTTTTGCACGGATATCAACGGTGTTGCGGATATATCCGGGCTGCTGCGGCTGTCCGCCGCCGTTTACGCAGCCTCCGGGGCATCCCATGATCTCGATGAAGTGGTAATCCGCCTCACCGGACTGCACTTTCTTTAACAGCTCACGGGCATTTCCGAGTCCGGACGCAACTGCAACTTTCACTTCCATACCGGCTACATTGTAGACAGCTTCCTTGATTCCCCTGGTACCGCGGACATCTGTGAAGTCAACGCTGGGCAGTTCTTCGCCTGTCAGCGTCTCAACAGCTGTACGGAGCGCTGCTTCCATAACACCGCCGGTCGCGCCGAAGATAACGGCAGCTCCGGTACCAAGTCCTAACGGCTTGTCGAACTCTTCATCCGGAAGGGTTTCGAACTTAATGCCTGCGCGGTCGATCATGCGGCCGAGCTCTCTGGTCGTGAGCGCGATATCCACATCCGGAACGCCATTCGCTGCCTGATCATCTCTGCCGATCTCAAACTTCTTGGCGGTACACGGCATTACGCTGACAACGACCATTTTTTCCTTCGGAATACCCATCTTCTCTGCATAGTAGGATTTTGCGATTGCGCCGAACATCTGCTGAGGAGACTTGCAGCTGGACAGATTCTCTGTCATATCCGGGAAATAGTGCTCGCAGTATTTGATCCAACCCGGTGAGCAGGATGTGATCAGCGGGAGCTTTCCTCCATTGGATACTCTGTCAATAAACTCGTGCGCTTCCTCCATGATGGTCAGGTCAGCACTGAAGTTGGTATCGAATACTTTGTCAAATCCAAGTCTTCTTAAAGCAGCGGCCAGTTTTCCTTCTACATCAGTACCGATCGGATAACCGAACATTTCTCCGAGTCCTGCTCTTACAGACGGAGCCGGCTGTACAACAACATACTTATCCGGATCAGCGATTGCCGCAAATACTTCCTCGGTATTATCCTTCTCATAAATCGCTCCAACCGGACAGGCTGTGATACACTGTCCGCAGGATACGCAGCTTGTCTCACCCAGTCCCATATCGAACGGAGAACCGATATAGGTGCGGAATCCGCGCTCATTGGGTCCGATTACACCGATTCCCTGTACTTTCTCGCAGACAGCTGTACATCTTCTGCAGAGGATACATTTATTGTTGTCACGTACCATGTGGGCTGCAGATGTATCCAGTTCAAAATGCTGTCTCTCTCCCTCATACATACATTCATCATCAATCTTATAGTCGTGGCAGAGTGTCTGAAGTTCACATTTGCCGCTTCTTACACAGGACAGGCACTTTCTGTCGTGGTTGGAAAGAAGGAGCTGCAGCGTCTTCTTTCTGGAGGAAATAACCTTCGGCGTATTCGTCCATACTTCCATCCCTTCGTTGATCGGATAGACACAGGCGGTCACCAGAGATCTTGCCCCTTTTACTTCAACCACGCACATTCTGCAGGCACCGATCTCATTGATATCTTTCAGATAACATAATGTCGGTATCTCAATGTTTGCAAGACGTGCCGCTTCCAGAATTGTAGATCCTGCCGGAGCAGAGATCTCAACACCATTTATTTTGATATTAACATATTCCATGACTGATACCTCCATTACTCTTTGTAGATCGCGCCGAATCGGCAGTGGTCCATACAGGTTCCGCATTTCACGCACTTGGCAATATCAATAACATGCGGCTGTTTCACCTCGCCTGTAATTGCGTCAGCCGGACAGTTGCGGGCGCAGAGCGTACAGCCCTTACATTTCTCGGGATCAATCTTGTAGTTGATGAGATCCTTGCAGACACCCGCAGGACATCTCTTGTTCACTACGTGCTCCACATATTCGTCATGGAAATAACGCATGGTGGAAAGAACCGGGTTCGGTGCCGTCTGGCCCAGTCCGCACTGAGCATTCTCTTTAATATACGCACACAGTTCCTGTGCCTTTTCAAGATCCTCGAGAGTTCCTCTGCCGTCTGTGATCTTCTCAAGAATCTCCAGAAGACGCTTTGTGCCGACACGGCAGGGCGTACATTTACCGCAGGACTCATCTACCGTAAACTGCAGGAAGAATTTTGCGATATCAACCATACAGTTGTCTTCATCCATAACGATCATACCGCCGGAACCCATCATGGAACCGATGCTGATCAGGTTATCATAATCGATGGGGATATCAAAGTGTTCTGCCGGAATACATCCGCCGGAAGGTCCTCCGGTCTGGGCAGCCTTGAACTTCTTGCCGTTGGGGATTCCTCCGCCGATCTCCTCGATGACGGTGCGCAGGGGCGTACCCATGGGAATCTCCACAAGTCCGGTATTGTTGATCTTGCCGCCGAGGGCAAATACCTTCGTTCCCTTGGACTTTTCGGTACCCATGGAAGCGAACCATTCCGGTCCGTTGATAATGATCTGGGGAATATTTGCCCAGGTCTCAACGTTATTCAGGATCGTAGGCTTCGCGAACAGACCCTTGACTGCCGGGAAAGGAGGTCTCGGGCGGGGCTCACCCCGGTTTCCTTCAATGGAAGTCATCAGAGCAGTCTCCTCGCCGCATACGAACGCGCCAGCACCAAGGCGAAGCTCGATGTCAAAATCAAATCCGGTTCCGAAGATATCTTTGCCCAGGAGGCCGTATTCTCTGGCCTGTCCGATCGCAATATTCAGACGTTTTACTGCGATGGGGTACTCTGCGCGGACATAGATATATCCCTGGTTCGAGCCGATTGCATAGCCGGCAATCGCCATTGCCTCAAGTACTACATGGGGATCGCCCTCTAAGACGGAACGGTCCATGAATGCTCCCGGATCGCCCTCGTCCGCATTACAACAGACATATTTCTGGATATTCCCGCGGTTTCCGGAAGCGAACTTCCATTTCAGTCCGGTCGGGAATCCTGCGCCTCCGCGTCCTCTCAAACCGCTGTCGAGCAGGGTCTGGATTACTTCATCCGGCGTCATCTGTGTCAGAACCCTGCCGAGTGCCTCATAGCCGCCGGTTCCGATGTACTCATCGATGTTCTCCGGGTTGATGACACCGCAGTTCCTGAGCGCGATTCTATGCTGTTTCTTATAAAAAACTGTCTTGTTCAGGGAAGTGATTCCTTCCGGCTCTTTCTGCTCACGGTAAAGCAGACGCTCAACAACACGACCCTTCAGCAGATGTTCCGTAACGATTTCCGGAACATCCTCCGGCGTAACCCGCGCATAAAAGATCGCGTCCGGATAAACAATCATAACGGGGCCCTCTGCGCACAGTCCGTGGCATCCGGTCTGAACAACAGCAACCTCATCTTCAAGTTTGCAGTTTTTTAACTCATCTTTTAAAGTCTGAAGGATCTGTGCACTTCCGGATGAAGTACAGCCTGTTCCTCCGCAGACTAATACATGTGAACGAATCATATTCGCAAAACCCTCCATTAATTATTTTCCTGGTGAAGAAGATACTCTTCTATAACATTTCCCTTGATCAGGTGCTGAAGAAGGATATCTTTTGCCTTTTCTTCGTTCACCTTAACATATGTAATTTTTTCCTTGCCGGGCTCATATACCTCCACAATGGGCTCAAACTGGCACAGACCGATACAGCCTGTCTGTGTCACAGCAACGTTTTTCAGGTTCTTCTCCTGAACCCCGTTCACCAGATAATTCAGTACAGGGCGCGCTCCGCTCGCAATACCGCAGGTAGCCATCCCCACTACGACACGGATCATGTTGTCATCACTTCCGCGCATGCCGACCTGGCCCTGCATTTTCTCTCTGATTGCTTTTAATTCTTCCAATGATTTCATGTCAAATTCCTCCAAAAATAGCAGCAACTGTTCTGCTTACTACTCTTACGCATTTAATAATTCAGCTTCGTTTTCCTCCAGATAATTTTTCAGAAAAAGCGACACATCGGGGACATCAAAGGGAATTCCTCCCAGCATCTGCCGGACCTCTCTGGTATCCAGCACAAAAGATTTCTCATCCACTTTCCGCTCGTAATAAAAATCGATCGCGGTATTCATCGTAATAAGAGAATGAATCGTCGAATTGATATCTCCCAGCGGCATGCAGTCGATGTGGTCCGTGTGAAAGACTGCCTGAATATCGGTCCCCTCTCCGGGCATGGATTCCAGGTCAAATGTTCCCTCTGTACACTCCGCCGCCTGTTTGAAGAACGGCACTCCAAGCCCCACGCTGCGCGTCGTCCTGGTCGTAAAAAAAGGATCGATGACAGAATTGACGACCTCTTTCGTCATCCCGCGTCCGTTATCCCTGATCTGCACCTTCAGCAGATGCTCTTTCGACAGAGTCTCCACAAGAATGGTGATCAGAGAAGCGTCGGCAGAGATGGAATTCTGAGCAATATCCAGAACGTTTAGTGATATCTCCGTAAGCATCAGTTGTATTTTGCCAGGATGCCGTCCAGCTCATCCGGAGTCAGCCGCCCATATACATCATCATTGATCATCATGACCGGAGCAAGTCCGCATGCGCCGATGCAGCGGCATGCATCTAATGAGAACTTGCCGTCTGTTGTACACTGTCCGCTCTCGATCCCCAGCTTCTCTGTCAGTTTGCTGAAGATATTGCCTGAGCCCTTGACATAGCATGCCGTTCCAAGACAGACGGAAATCTGATATTCTCCCTTGGGGAACAGTGTGAACATGGAATAGAATGTTGCTACACCGTAGATCTTCTCCAGCGGGACTTCCATCTCATCGGAAATGATCTTCTGGACTTCATATGGAAGATATCCATAAATGTCCTGGGCTTTCTGCATAATCGGCATCAAAGCCCCTTTTGTGTCTCGAAGTTCTCTGATAACTTCCAGCAGCTGTTCTTTCTGCTGCGGTGTCCCGTTGAACGGAACTCGATTTGAATTATCCAAAATTATCCCTCCTATAACCTAGTGCTTTTCTCATACCACACTACATAATGTTATCTTAGCATCATATTGCATACTTTTCAACAAAAATATAGCCCTATTCTTGTCATGTTTTTATCAAACCCCGAGTTAGGTTTGGTTAATATCACAAACATCATAATAAATTAATGCATTATTCGAACCGTTTTTGTTGAATATGCCCAATGTATGTGGTATACTAACCTCAGAATTTGTTCACAAACGGATAAATAATAGGAAGAAAATTGGAGGCATTCTACACTATGACAATCAAAAACGTAATTGATCTGCTGGACGCCCGCGTCCTGTCTGAATCCATTGACCTGGACAAACAGATCATCTCGATCTGCGGTTCCGATATGATGAGCGATGTCCTCGCTTTTATTAAAAAGGACGCGCTTCTTCTGACCGGACTTACCAACCCGCAGGTGATCCGCACAGCGGAGATGATGGATATCGTCTGTATTGCCTTTATCCGCGGCAAGACCCCCTCGCCGGAAATGCTTGAACTGGCTGAAGAGTGCGGCATCTATGTGATTCAATCAGATCTGCGCATGTTTGAAGCATGCGGTATTTTATATAAGGAAGGAGGCTTCTGACATGAACAGCATTCATTACCAGTATGAGATTGATGCATCCGACTTCTCCCGGGCCGGAGAAGCAAGCAGCAAGCTCAAGCAGAAACTCAAGCAGATGAACCTTCCGCCTGATATTATCCGCAGATGCTCCATCGCTATTTACGAGGGAGAGATCAACATGGTGATCCATGCCAACGGCGGAGTGATCGATGTCGATATCTACCCGGATAAGATCCTTATGGTACTCAAGGATGTCGGTCCGGGCATTCCGGATATTGACAAAGCCATGCAGGAAGGTTTTTCCACGGCTAATCACGAGGTCAACAGTCTCGGTTTCGGAGCCGGGATGGGACTGCCGAACATGAAAAAGGCGACCGATGAGATTCTGATCGACACCGAATTAAATGTCGGCACGACCGTGACCATGACCATCAATTTCTAGCATACACAATCATGCCGCGCGAAGGTTCTCTCCTTACACGGCACTGAGGTTTTATTATGGATAAATTTTATCATTCCGTATACTTATATTCCGAACGGTGCACCGGCTGTTTCACCTGTCTGAAGCGATGTCCCACACAGGCAATCCGCATCAGGGATAACAAAGCATTTATTATCTCTGAATTCTGCATTGACTGCGGGGAATGCTGCCGGCACTGCCCCCATCACGCGAAGCGGAGCCGCAGAGATCAGTTTGAAGATCTGCGGAAAGACTTCAAGTATCTGGTGGCACTCCCGGCTCCTGCGCTGTACAGTCAGTTCAATCACCTGAATGATGTCAATATTATTCTGACGGGCATTCTCGAGTCAGGGTTCGACGATGTTTTTGAGGTAAGCGCAGCCGCGGAAATCGTTTCGGAAGCAACACACAAATATGTACTGGAGCATACCGAACAGTGGCCTCTGATCAGCACGGCCTGTCCAACGATCGAGAGACTGATCCGCGTTCGTTTTCCGAGCCTGATTCCGCATCTTCTCCCGATTCTGCCTCCTATGGAGGTCGCAGCTATTCTGGCGCGGGAACGGGCCATGAAAAACACCGGACTGTCTTCCGAAGAGATCGGAATCGTTTTTATCTCGCCCTGTCCTTCCAAGGTTGCGTTCACACACGCGCCTCTGGGTCAGGCAAAAAGCAATGTTGACCGGGTCATCGGGATCAAAGACTACTATCCCATCCTTCTGTCACACATGAAGCACAGCGCGAACAATGTCCGGAATCTGTCTCTTTCCGGCAGGCTCGGCAAAGGATGGGCCGTCAGCGGCGGCGAGGCGGCCGGTTTAAAATCGAACAGTTATCTGGCTGCGGACGGCATTGAGAATGTCATCCATGTTCTGGAGGATCTCGAGGACGAGAAATTCCTGCATGGCCTGCAGTTTATCGAACTCAATTCCTGCAGCGCCGGCTGCGTGGGCGGCGTCTTAACGGTGGAGAACGCATACCTTGCAAAAGCAAAGAACATTCACCTGACCGAAAAAGAACCCTTTATGCGCACTGACAGCTCCAGGCTTCAGGATCACACGCTCGACAGCTTCAACTGGTCCGAGTCCATCGACTATGAGCCGGTTTTCAGTCTGGGCAGCAACATTTTTGAGAGCATGCACAATATGGAACGCGTGGACGCCATCCTCGAAAAGCTTCCCGGTCTGGACTGCGGATGCTGCGGCGCCCCGACATGCAAGGCACTGGCTACCGATATTGTAATGTACGGGAACAAAGCCAAAATCGAAGACTGTATCTTTTTGCTCAAAGACCGGTACCGCAATGAACAGATGAAAGAATCCAGTCCGGATTCCACGGAAGACTCCGAATCTTAGACAGGCGCAGCCCCGATCAGAAAGGAAGGTTAACATCCATGAAAGTAAATGAATTAATCGATAACTGTAAACTGGAAATCATTCATCTCGGTGACGGAGATGCTGAAATCACAGAGCCCTATTGCTGTGATCTTTTGAGCGTTGCCATGGGAAACGCTCCGGCCGGATGTGCCTGGTGTACGGTCATGTCCAATATGAACACTCTGGCCGTTGCTTCTCTGGCAGACGCCGCATGTATTATTCTGTGCTGCAGTGCCTCCGTCGATGACAACATGAAAATGAAGGCTGTTTCCCAGGACATTACACTGCTTCGCACGGACAAGGCCATCTTTGACATGGCTCTTGAAGTGTACAACCAGCTTCATGCCTAGGCTTGCCTACGACCTCCATATACACTCCTGCCTTTCCCCGTGCGGAGATGATGAAATGACTCCCGCGAATATTGTCGGGATGGCCAAAGTCATCGGCCTGGATCTGGTCGCGCTGACCGACCACAGTTCCTGCAAGAACCTTCCGGCTTTTGACGCGGCGGCAAAGTTTTACGAAATGAACGTGATATACGGCATGGAACTGACAACGATGGAGGAAGTACACGTCCTTTGCTATTTTTCTTCCTTAAAAGATGCCATGGCCTTTGACCGCTATGTATACGAACAGCTTCCGCCGATTGAGAATACGCCGGCACTGTTCGGAAATCAGATCATCTGCGATGAAAATGACCAGATCTGCGGGCATGAAAAGAAGCTTCTGATATCCGCGACCATGATCCCCTTCGATCAGGTATATGATCTGACACAGCAGTATCACGGCATCATGGTTCCGGCACATATCAACAAACCAACGACCAGTCTTCTGGCAAACCTGGGATTCGTGCCTGCGGACAGCCGCTTTTCCTGTGCCGAAGTAAAGGACCTTTCCACATGGCCTGCACTGCAGGAACAATATCCATATCTGAAAAACTGCAATGTGCTGAGCAGTTCTGATGCACATGATCTAAATTCGCTCAGGGAACCACTGTGTTTTCTGGAACCGGAAGACACTTCCCCGGAAGCGATCCTTCAGTGTATTCAGCGCAGACCGCACTAAAAAAAGGAGCCTCAGGCTCCTTTTTTCTTATACAGATATACAAACCAGTATACCAGTCCGATACAGACCGATCCCCCGACGATATTGCCCAGCGAAGAAGAAAGCAGATTGCGTGCGATCCCTGCGCCATTGATCGCGCTCAGATCCACGCCCGCTTCCGTTCCGGCCGCCGCATAGGCATCGACGCCTTTGGCAAAAACGCCTGCCATCAGATAATACATATTGGCCACGCAGTGCTCAAATCCGCAGAGAACAAACACCATGATCGGGAAGAACAGGCCGACGATCTTGCCGGCAATGTCTTTCGCCGCAAACGAAATCCACACCGCAATACAGACAAGAACATTGCACAGAATCCCGCGCAGGAAAGCATCCCCGAAGGAAAGGGAACATTTTGCTGCAGCCGTGGACAGTACAGAGGCAGCCACACCATTTCCGAACAGGCTGACCTGATGAGAATAAACGACAGCAGCCGCGACCAGAAGTCCCCCGATAAAGTTTCCTGCATACACAACGATCCAGTTTCTCAGCATGCCGCCCACCGTGATCTCCTTCTCCAGCAAAGGGATGGACAAAAGACAGTTGCCGGTAAAGAGTTCACTCCCCGCAAGCAGGCACATAGTCAGTCCGGCCGGGAAGATACAGGCCCCGATAAACTTTCCCAGGGAGGCATATGGGATCGATACGGCCACGACCGTCGAGCCGATCCCGCCAAAGGCAATAAACGCGCCGGCCAGAATCCCCAGCAATAACATTTTGGATACCGGAAGAGCGACTTTTCCCTTCCCAATCGCCACATAATTCTTTGCAACCTCTGCAGGTCCGAAATAATTCATCTTTTTATACCTCTCTCTTGTATAAATTCTTCTGTAAGTATATCAGATGGGAGATGACTCCCCACTGAGATTAATCTTTAAAGTTCAGAGAACATGCTGTTCCACATAAGAACGGATATCGATGCTGCTGTTCTTCTGTGCGCGAAACAGTGTTCCCCGGAAGTCTCCCTCGATAATATCATGGATCACACCGACATTCTGACCGTTCGCGATAATCATATCCGCGCCGGACATCGTGGCAATGCGGGCGGCTGTCAGTTTCGTAGCCATCCCGCCGGTACCCACGTCACTGCCTGTGGACTCTTTTGCCATGGCATCATAGCGTTCATCCATCTTTTCAACAACCTCAACCAGCTTCGCGTCCGGATTCTGCCGCGGATCATCTGTGTAAAGTCCGTCAATATCCGAAAGCAGAATCAGAAGATCCGCATGGATCAGGGAAGCGACCAGCGCAGACAGTGTGTCATTGTCCCCAAGCTTCATTTCATAAGTAGAAACCGTATCGTTCTCATTCACCACAGGGATCGCGCCCAGACGAAAAAGCTCATCAAATGTGTTGTGCGCATTCATCCTGGACTCTTCTTCAAAAATCGTATTCTTCGTCATCAGGATCTGTGCCGCGGTCTGATTATACTCTGCGAACAGGCGCTGATAAGTCATCATCAGCCGGGCCTGCCCCACCGCCGCGCACGCCTGTTTCGTCGAAATATCCTTCGGGCGGTCCTGCAGTCCGAAGGCTTTTCTCCCTACCGCAATCGCGCCGGAGCTCACCAGACAGACGTCCATCCCGCGGTTGCGCAGATCGCAAAGTTCCCGGACGAGCCGTTCAATCTTAATATAATCGGTATCCCCGGTCTGGACATGCTGCAAAGAGGAAGATCCGATCTTTACGACCACTCTTCTCTTATATTTGAAATAATCATTTGTTACCATGCGTATATAATTCTCCTGTATCATTATTTAATGCAGCGTTCCTCCTGTCAATTCAGGAGGCGGACATTCTCTGTATTTTCTCACTCATACTCTTTCAGAGGAACATCCGAACCAATTCCAGAAGTGCAGTGCAGCTGATAATCTTCCGTCACAAAGATGGCTTCTGTATCTTCTGTAGATTCAATGAGTTCCATACCCTTTTCCAGTCCCAGCACAAAACAGGATGTACTGAGCCCATCTCCTGCAGTGGAATCATCGGAAATGATCGTCACCCCGAGCAGATGATTGTCTGCCGGATAACCGGAAGCGACATCCATAATGTGATGATAGATCCGTCCGTCCAATTCAAAATATCGTTCATAATTGCCGGAGGATACAACACTTTTATCTGATACGCTTACAGAAGCAAGCACTTGATTCGTTTTGTCAAACGGCCTCTGGATCCCTACATGGAAGGGGGTTCCATCCGGTTTGCTTCCTATGACAAGGACATTCCCGCCCAGATTGATCATGCCGGATGAAACGCCCCGGCTGACCAGGTATTCTTTCATACGGTCCGCAATATATCCCTTGGCGATGGCTCCGAGATCGAGCATCGCTCCTTTCTGTTTCAGTGCTGCCTGATGATCGCGGATGGAGATGTTCTCCCAGCCAATGGTGGAAACCGCATCCCGGATATCGGATTCATCAGGAATGACGCCCGGGTTATTCCGGATATCCCAGAGATCGGACAATGCCCCTGCGGTAATGTCAAAAGCGCCGCCGGTGAGCTCGCAATACTCCAGCCCGTCCTCAATCAGGTCAATGGTTTCCTGATCGACGGTTACATATTCGCCTTCCGCCTGATTGATGCGGCTCACATCGGAATCCGGAAGCGTCCGGCTGAACAGTTTCTCATAATGGTCTGCGAGTTCAAAACAATCCTGAATCAGCGGAACTTCCTCTTTATCATAGAGTGTAATCGTGATCACAGTATCAAAATACGTGCCTGTTTCACTGTAAGAGGTGCCGGCGTCCGGACCTTTGCCGGAACATCCTCCGGCCAACAGAAACATTCCGCTTATGACTGCCAGCAGCAGTAGCACAGCGGGCTTGTGCTTTCTCATAGATTTCCTCCTCAACAAACACTCTCATTATAAGAAATTTCTGCTTTGAAGGCAACCATTAATAGAAAAAAGATGCCGGCGCACCGGCATCTTTTTTTAAACAACCTGTTTGATAATAATCTTCTTCGGACACTTCTCCGCGCATGCGCCGCATCCGGTACACTTCGTCTGGTCAATATGCGCAATATTGTTCTCAACAGTAATCGCGTCAAACTCACAGACCTTCGTACACATCCGGCAGCCGATACAGCCGACCTGGCATGCTTTCATCACAATTTTACCCATATCCTTTGAAGAACACTGTACCGCATATTTGGAATCATACGGAATCAGTTCTATCAGATTCTGCGGGCAGGCTTTGATACACTTGCTGCACGCCTTACAGTTCTCTTTGTCGACAACCGCAATCCCATCCACGATATGGATCGCGTCAAACGGGCAGGCCTCCACGCACTCGCCGAACCCAAGGCAGCCGTGATTACAGGACTTCGGTCCTCCGTTGGAAATAAATTTCACCATGGAGCAGGACTGCTCTCCGATATAGTTATAATCATTTCCTGCCTTCTCACAGGTTCCCGCACACTTCACGTATGCCGTCATCCGTACGGCATCACCGGCTTCTACGCCCATGATCGCGCCGATTTTTTCAGCGACCGGAGCTCCGCCGACCGGGCAGGCGCCGATTTCCGCTTCTCCCTTTGCGATGGCCGCAGCCAGACCGGAACATCCGGCATAACCGCATCCGCCGCAGTTGTTTCCGGGAAGAACGCCGAGAATCGCCTCTTCATTCGGATCTACTTCTACTTTAAACTTCTCACCGGCAATACCGAGGATAATACCGATGATAATACCTACTACGCCGACGATGACCGCGGCTAGAATAATTGCCTGAGTACTCATCTGTATACCTCCTTATATCACACCGGAAAATCCCATGAACGCAATTGCCATCAGACCGGCTGTGACAAGAACGATCGCAGACCCTTTGAAGGGCTGTGGAATTGCATTATACTCAATTTTCTCACGGATACCTGCCATAATTACGATCGCGATCGTAAAGCCGACTGCTGTCGCCAGACCGTTGATGGTGCTGACGCCGATTCCGTAACCGTACTGTACATTGTTAAGGGCAACACCAAGCACTGCACAGTTTGTTGTGATCAGCGGAAGGAAAACGCCCAGGGAATTGTACAGCGGCGGCATTGATTTTTTCAGGAACATCTCTACGAACTGAACCAGCGCCGCAATAACCAGAATGAACACGATCGTCCGCAGATATACCATGTCAAACTTCTGAAGGATAAACTTATCCAAAACACTTGTTACAAAGGATGCAATTGTAATTACGAATACAACGGCCATACCCATGCCCGCGGCAGTATCTACTTTTTTGGATACGCCGAAGAACGGACACAAACCAAGGAACTGGCTCAGTACGACGTTGTTAACAATTGCGGAACCAATTGCGATTAATATAACCTCTTTCATCCGAACCTCTCCTCCTAACCTGTAATTCCATCTGTACCGGCTGTGAAGACTTTCTTCTCAGCTGTCACTGCGCCTGCCGGCTGAGTCTCTTCTGTCCCGTCCGCGGCTTTCACAGCTACAGAAGCCCTCATGGCTTTTTTCCTTCTGGACTCCTTGAACGCATTCTGAATTGCGATCAGCATCGCCAGAACGAAGAATGCGCCGGGTGCCAGAACAAAAATCGTGATCGGTGTAAAACCGGCTTTCCCGGAAGCTGCATCCGCAAGCGGAAGCACCTGTACGCCGAAGATCTGTCCTGCACCGAGGATCTCACGAACAATACCGATACAGGTAAGACCGAGTGTAAATCCAAGCCCCATTCCGATACCGTCAAAGATCGAGGTGACCGGGCCGTTCTTGGACGCATAGCTCTCGGCACGGCCGAGGATGATACAGTTAACAACGATCAGCGGAATATAGATTCCCAGTGATTTATACAGATCCGGCACATAACCCTGCAGCAGGAACTGTACGATCGTAACCAGAGATGCGACAACTACGATGAACGCAGGCACACGCACCTTATCCGGTATGATTTTTCTCAGCAATGATATGATCAGGTTCGAGAACACCAGTACCAGTGTTGTGGAGAGTCCCATGCCGAGTCCGTTCATCGCGGATGTTGTAACGGCCAGCGTCGGGCACATTCCCAATAACAGCACGAAGGTAGGGTTCTCTTTAAATAATCCGTTTTGTACTCGTTCAACACACTTATTCATTGAGCAGCTCCCCTCCCGTCAGATTCATCAGGTATCTGTAATAACTCAGTCCTGCATTCACAGCCGATGTCACCGCGTCAGAAGTAATGGTCGCACCGCTGATCGCGTTGATCTCATCATCCGATGTGGCACCGGTCTTTGTAACCACAAACATATCGACCTGTTTGCCGGCATACTGTGAGGAGAAAGCTTCCTCTCTCGCTTTCATGCCGAGTCCGGCCGTATCATTGATCTCTGTAATAGAATATCCGTTAACCGTTCCGTCAACACGCACGCCCAGAGATAACGTTACATCTCCGCCATAGCTGTTGGGGTCTGTCGCATTGATGACATAGCCGAGAAGATTTCCGTCGGCATCCACCGCCTGCACACAGTTTTCAATGGAATCATCCGGATAACCGCTTTCGATTGCCGCCTGTGTGGCCGTCTCCACCGAAAATCCCGGAAGGTCAACGAAGGAATCCGCATCAGGGAATACCGCTTTGTAGGCATCCTGCTGTGCTTTCTCGTTCGCAGCGGCAATGGGCTCCAGAGTGATCTCATGGACAGCGCCGAGTCCGAAACCGGCTACGATCGTAATCAGAAAAAGGATCAGGGCGTCTTTCACGATTGTGTTTTTCATTATATCTCCCCTCCTTTACCAAATGGTTTCGGCACCGTAAATCTCTCGATCAGAGGCACCAGCATATTTGCAAAGATGATGGAGTAGGAACATCCCTCCGCGGAAGCACCGAAGAGACGGAAGATTCCCAGCAGACATCCGCAGATGATACCGTAAATGATCTTTCCTCTCGGTGTAATTGGTGAAGTGACATAATCCGTCGCCATGAAGAACGCGCCGAGGATCAGACCGCCGCCGCAGATTTCCTGAACAACAAAGGTCGGCAGATCACCGGTGGTCAGATGGCCGCCGAAAAGAATGACAAAAATTGCAAAGGTAACAATATATGTACCCGGAATACGGATGTCGATCACTCCAACAGCGATCAGGAAGATCGCGCCGATCAGAAGGGCGATGACGGAAGTCTCACCGATCGTACCGGCGATACGTCCCGTGAACATAGCCATGGTATTCTCATACAGTCCGCCATTGTGCAGAACGGACAGCGGCGTTGCGCCGGAGGTTCCGTCCAGCGGGATATTCGCGAAACTCGTCATCGGTCCGGTAAAGGCAAGAAGCAGGAAGCATCTCGCGCCGAGCGCCGGGTTCATAAAGTTCTGTCCAAGTCCGCCAAACAGCATCTTGACTACAACAATCGCGAAGGCTCCGCCCATGATCGCAATCCAGAAAGGAATCGTGCTGGACAGGTTCAGTCCCAGGAGAAGTCCCGTAACGACCGCGCTCAGATCGCCGATGGTCTGTTTCTTGTGTGCAATTTTATTATAAAGATATTCGGATACGATACAGCTCGCAATGGTAACAACGACAACCGCAAGCGCTCTCGGGCCGAAATTGATGATACCAAATACAGTAGCAGGCAGTAATGCAATAATAACGCAAAGCATAATCTTGTCTGTACTTACTTTGGATCTCACGTGTGGTGACGATGTTACATTAAATAACTCACTCACAATAATCCACCTCTTTCCATTATTTCTTACGTTTATTTGCTAATACTGTCTTCTTCATCACACGGATCGCCTGAAGCAGATTGCGCTTTGCGGGACATGTAAAGCTGCAGCTTCCGCACTCGACGCACTCCAGACCGTTCCACTTTTCAAACTGCTCTGCCTGATGGTTCTGTGCGAAATCAGCCAGCCTTGAGGGGATGATCCTGGAAGGACATGCCTCCACGCACCGCCCGCAGTTGATGCAGTTCGTAGCCTGCCCCTCTGCCTTCTGGACTTCATCCTCCGTCAGGCACAGCAGCGCAGATGTGGTCTTTGTCGTGGGAATATCCAGACTGAACATAGCAAATCCCATCATGGGACCGCCGGAAATAATTTTCTGTGGCTGTGTTTTGAACCCGCCTGCGGCTTCCACCAGTTCCCGGTAATTTGTCCCGATGCAAATGGAGAAGTTCTGCGGTTCAGCGATGGCATCGCCGGTAATCGTCACGATCCTGTGCATCAGCGGCATCCCCAGCTTGACCGCTTTATAGATGGAAACGATCGTATCTGTGTTGTCCACGATGCACCCTGCATCAGCCGGAAGCATCGTCGAATTGATCGCTCTCTTTGTGGTCGCGTAAATAAGCTGACGCTCTGAACCCTGCGGATATTTCGTCTTCAGAGCCTTTACTTCCATTTTCGGCTCATCCTTCACCAGATCTGACAGCAGCTTGATGCAGTCCGGCTTATTATCCTCAATTCCGAAGATGCCTTTTGCGTTGTCAAACAGGGAAAGCATGATCTTCATGCCCCCGATCAGCTTCTCCGGCTCCTCCAGCATTCTGCGGTAGTCAGATGTCAGATAAGGTTCACACTCTGCGCAGTTCGCAATAATATAGTCGATCTTATCCGGCTCCTTCGGGGAAAGCTTGACATGTGTCGGGAATCCGGCACCTCCCATACCTACGATCCCGGCATTTTTGATCTTCTCAATAATCTCCTCTTTGGATAAAGCGGAAACATCCTCTACCGGATGGAATTCGACGGTATTGTACTGGCCATCGTTCTCAATCACAATAGAATCAACCATGTCGCCGACCACAACACGTCTTTTTTCAATCTTCTTGACCTTACCCGAAACGGTCGCATAGATCGGAGCGGAAACAAATCCTCCCGCTTCGGCAATCATCTGTCCCGCAAGGACCTCATCGCCGGCCTTTACAACCGGTTTCGCCGGAGCTCCGATATGCTGAGACAACGGATAGACCAGCTCTCCCTGGGGTAAGTACTCTTTGATCGGCTTGTCTTTGGACAGCTCTTTTCCATCATACGGATGGACGCCGCCCTTAAAAGTCAGACTCATAACCCATGCCCTCTTTCTTATAATATTTATTTACCGGCACACATAGCATGCCACAGTAAAACTTATGATTCATTTTACCATAAACTTATTTACATCCAACAAATGTACTGAAAAAAATACACTTAAATTTGACAAAATGTAATAATGAAGTAAAATGAAATCATGATTCCCGTCCATCATATTATCTAAAGGATACGATACACAATGGAACATTTGATCACACATACCTCCTTCGAAGGCCTTCCGCTCTATTCGCAGCGTGAAATACAGGAGGATATGCTTTTTTTCGACATTGAAACGACCGGTCTGTCTGCCGCCAGGGATCCGGTCTACTGCATCGGATGCGGTTATAAAGACGGCGGCAGCCTGACAACGGAATTGTTTTTTGCAGAGTCCGCGGCGGAGGAGCCGCAGATCATCCGGGCCTTTCAGGAACGGCTTTCGGGATTTCCTACCGTGATCACCTTCAACGGGAGTACGTTCGATATCCCTTTTCTGAAAAAGCGCGCTGCCCTTCTCGGGGGAGATCTGTCTTTGGATCCGTTCTTCCGGCGGACGCACATCGATCTTTACCGCGAAGCCAGATTTCTGAACCGCATTCTGCGCCTCCCGTCCTGCCGTCAGAGAAACATCGAGCAGTTTCTGGGATATCTGCGCAGGGATCCGTTCACCGGCGGCCAGCTGACAGAGCAGTACCTGCAGTATCTCAGCCATCCGGATCCTCATATCCGGGAGGCTCTGCTTCTTCACAACGAAGAAGATATCACAGGCATGTTCCAGACCTTCGGCCTGCTCTCCTATAAAGAGCTGCTCGGAGGCAGCTTTACGGTCGATACGTGTGTCCGGACGCCGGACCGGGACGGCCGGGAGATGCTTTCCATCCGTCTTTTTCCGGAATATGATCTTCCTGCGAACCTTTCCCTTACAGGTGAAGACTTCTCCGTGTTTGTGAAAAAGAAAGAAGTCCTGATGTCCTATCCGGTCCGTCACGGAGAACTGAAAAAGTTTTTTGATGATCCCGAAAACTATTACTACCTGCCGCAGGAAGACTATGCCGTTCACAAAAGCATAGGGGCCTATGTCGATCCCGCTCACCGCCGGAAAGCCACGCGCAAAAACTGCTATTCGAAGAAGGTCTGCGATTACATCTCGGTCCCCGCAAAAACAGCCGGAAGTCCTCTGCGCCAGTCTTACGGAGATCACGGTCTTTATCTGGAACTCGGACACGCCGGGGATAAAGACCTGAAACAGTTTCTCATCTCGTCCTTCGAAGCCCTCATGTCCGGAAGCTCCGTTGATACAAAAAGCCGCACCTGACCGGTGCGGCTTTTATGAGTTTCCTCTTATTCTTCTGTTGTCTCTTCTTCCGGAGCTTCTTCCTGTTCCGGAGCCTCCTGTGCTGCCGGATGTGCAGGTGTGATTGCTCTGATGCTCAGGCTGATTCTTCTGTCCTGCTCATTGAAGTCTACGATCTTTGCCTCGATCTCCTGACCAATGGAAAGTACGTCAGACGGCTTCTCAACATGCTCTCTGGAAATCTGTGAAACATGCAGAAGTGCGTCTACGCCCGGCGCAAGCTCTACGAAAGCGCCGAAGTCAGTCATACGTGCAACTTTTCCTGTAACGATCGTGCCTACGGCATACTTTTCAGCGGCATTGTTCCAGGGATTATCCTCCGGGAACTTGACAGAAAGTGCGATCTTGGTGTCTTTGATATCTTTGATAAATACTCTGACAGTCTGACCGACTTTATAGATCTTGCGGGGGTTGTCCACACGTCCCCATGACATCTCAGAAATGTGCAGCAGTCCGTCTGCTCCGCCCAGATCGATGAATGCGCCGAAATCTGTAATGTTCTTAACAGTACCTTCGATCACATCGCCAATGCTGATGCGCTCAAGCAGCTCCGCCTGTTTGCGTGCCTTCTCAGCAACGAGCAGGCGTTTGCGGTCACCGATGATGCGTCTTCTTCTCGGAGCGAACTCGGTAAGCACGAACTCGATCTCCTGATCTTTGTATTTGCTGAGATCTCTCTCATATACATCAGATACAAGACTTGCCGGAATAAAGATTCTGGTGTCATCGATCACAACGCTCAGTCCGCCGTCAAGCACCTGTGTAACAGGTCCTCTCAGAACTTCCTCATTCTGGAAAGCTTCCTCGAGACGCTTGCTTCCCTTCTCGGCAGCAAGGCGCTTATATGTAAGCAGCACCTGGCCCTCACCGTCATTGACCTTCAGTACTTTTGCTTCCATCGTATCACCGACGGAAACCACTGTGGTCAGGTCAACACTGGAGTCGTTTGTATACTCACTGCGGGTAATGATACCATCAGCCTTATAGCCAATATTCAGGACGATCTCATCCGGTTTAACATCTATAACAGTGCCTTCGACTACCTCTCCATTTCTGATTGTTTTTGAAAATTCATCCAACATTTGTTCAAAGTTCATTTCTGACATACTTTTGAACCTCCTCAATTATATTATTTGGGGTGGACGCCCCTGCTGTAATACCTACGTAGCCGAAACGCGAAAAATCAGAATGTCTCAGGTCTTCCTTCGTTTGTATAAAGTAAGTATTTTTACAATGCTCAGAGCAGATATCATACAATTTCTTTGTATTGGAGCTGCTCAGTCCTCCGATCACAATCATCGCATCCACCTGACCGGCCAGCTGCGCTGCTGCTGACTGACGTTCCAATGTGGCACTGCAGATTGTATTGTGTATTACAAGATCGGTATCCTTTTTCACGGTACCTGTTTTATAATACTCTTTTTTTCGAATAATTTCAACTAAATATTTAAATTTATTATGATTAAATGTCGTCTGTGATACAACACAGATTTTATCTTTTCCGGAGAGATTCAGTTCCTCTGCATCTTTCTCATCAGAAATAACCATCGTATGTCCGGGGGAAGACCATCCGATAATGCCCTGGACTTCCGAATGATCCGGACTTCCGATAATAATGATCTCATACCCCTTAAGGGAATACTCCCGCACAATCGAATGGATCTTTTTTACAAAAGGGCAGGTGGCATCAATGACCTTGCGTCCGTCTGCTTCCAGTTCCTTCTGGACGGATTCCGGAACTCCGTGAGACCGTATGATCACCGTTTTGCATCCGGACTCTTTCAGTTCCTCAAGATTATTGACCACGCTCACTCCTTTTTTCTGAAGATCTGCGATCACTTCTTCGTTGTGTATGACCGGCCCGAAACTGCAAACCGGTTTTTCTTTGCACTCAGCCTCCTGATACGCAAGCTCAACCGCCCTGTTCACACCGAAACAGAACCCTGCTTTTTTTGCCAGTTCAACCTTCATCTGTTTTCCCTTTTCTGCTGCGGTTCGCCGGAAATCTTCTCTTCCTTCCGGTTTTCTCTGACCATTTCCTCAATGGCCGAAAGCACTTCCTCGATCCCCATATCAGAGGAATCCAGAATCCTTGCATCTTCCGCCGCTCTCAGCGGAGCGATCTTGCGGTGCATATCTCTGTCATCTCTTTCTTCGATATCCCGTTTAATTGCTTCCAGATCACACGGGATATTTTTCTGCACAAGCTCCAGATAGCGGCGCTTCGCCCGCGCCTCCGGGCTGGCCGTGAGATAAATCTTCAGATCCGCGTCCGGAAGAATGGCCGTACCGATATCCCGTCCATCCATGATGACATCATTCGAACAGGCCAGCGACCTCTGCAGATTCAGCAGTTTCTGCCGGACAAAAGGGTAGCCGCTTGTAGCGGATGCCATATTCCCGACTTCCTCCTGCCGGATTTTTTCCGAAACATCTTCCTGATTCAGCAGGACCCGCTGTGTTCCGTCCCTGTAAATGATATCGATGCTGATGTCCCCACAGGCTTCCCGGATCCTGTCCTCTTCCTCTGCCCGGATATGATGGGAAAGAAAATAATAGGCCATCGCCCGATACATCGCGCCGGTATCAACATAAAGGAAAGACAGCCGCTCAGCCAGCTTCTTTGCGATGGTACTTTTTCCTGCCCCCGCAGGTCCGTCAATTGCAATATTATAACTCATCTGAATTCTCCCCGCTTATTCTTTTTCTTTTGTCTGTGTACTGTCTTTAAGCGCACAATCTTACACACTGCATCCGGCCAGATGTCCCGTGGACCATGCGATCTGCAGATTGAAACCGCCGGTCACCGCATCTACATCGAGCATCTCTCCGCACACATACAGTCCGCGGATCAGCCTGGATTCCATCGTGGACGGATTCACTTCCTTCACTTTGATCCCCCCGCGGGTAATGATTGCCTCCTCCATCTTCCCGAGCCCTGTGATCGTACCCGGAAAATGCTTCAGCAGCCGGATCAGTTCGTTTCTCTCTTCTCTGGTAACGGAATGAATCTTTTTTTCCGGATCGACGCCGGACAATTCAACGATCACAGGAATCATTTTGGATGGCAGCAGTCCGCTCAGCGCATTTCTGAACTGCTTGTTCAGATTCTGCGAAAAATCACGCTGCAGGCGCCTGTCCAGCTGTTCCGGTGTCAGCGAAGGCTTCAGATCGATCTCAAAATCAAGATTCTCCTTCCAGTACTTATCCGCGATCACACTGCTTGCCGTCAGCACAACAGGCCCGCTGATCCCCTGATGCGTAAACAAAAGCTCCCCGAATTCCTCATAGAGCTTTTTCTTCCCGTTTCTGATCAGAAGTGAAATATTCTTCAGCGTCAGCCCCTGAAGCCGAAGGATATAATCCTCCCCGGTCCGCACCCCGATGAGGGAAGGCCGGATCTCACTGCGGGTATGCCCGAGTTCCTCCAGCATACGCCAGCCGCTGCCGTCCGAGCCCGTACTTGGATAAGAAACTCCGCCGCAGGCGATGATCACTGCATCACATAAGAAGGTCTGTCCTTTTTTGTGATCATCGAAGGAATCATACACGATTCCGGTTATGCCGCCGTCTTCCGTCAGCAGTTTCCTGACATCGGAATTCAGACGCACCGTAACGCCGGCTTTCCGGAGTGCTGTGTTCAGGGCTTTGATCACGTCCGAAGAATGGTCTGACTGCGGAAACACACGGTTGCCGCGCTCTATCTTCAGCCGGAGGCCCTGCTGTTCGAAAAACTTCATCACATCACCGTTATCAAACCGGTGAATCGCGCTGTAAAGAAATTTGGGGTTTCTGGTGATATGTTCAAAGAGCTCATCGATATCGCACGCATTTGTCAGGTTGCACCGTCCCTTCCCGGTCAGGAACAGCTTTTTCCCGGTCTTCTCATTGTGCTCGAACAAAGTCACTTCATTTCCGTTTTCGGCGGCAGTCAGGGCTGCCATCATCCCGGCCGGCCCCGCGCCGATCACCACTACTTTTCGCATACTTTCCGATCTCCTGCTTTTTGTTCCGGCATTTCAGCGTTACGACTTCTCCGTCTTGTCAACGCTTTCATATACCTCATATTCATCCCAGATTTTCTCCAGCGTCCCCAGGGTGTGCGCTACCTCATCCTGTCTGCGCATACAAAGTCCGACGATCAGTGCATTGATGACAGAAAGCGGAGCGACCAGGGAATCCACGATCGATGCCATGTCACTCTTGGCAATCAGTCCGGCTGAGGAATACTGGCTGATCGGCGCATGAACACTGTCCGTAAGCGTAATCACCTTTGCATGCCTGCTGTAGGCGAATTCCAGTGCTTTCAGAGTCCGCATCGAATAGCGCGGAAAACTGATGCCGATAATGGCGTCGCGGCTGCTGATGCGCACCATCTGCTCATAGAGCTCGCTTGAACTGCTGGTGTGAAGAATATGAACATTCTCAAAGATCAGATTGAAATAATAGCCCAGAAAACCGGCAAGAGGAGCGCAGCTTCTGGTCCCTATGATATAAATATTCTCCGCCCCGGATATCAGATCCAGAGCGTGTTCAAACGCTGCCTGATCGATCTGATCCAGCGTCTCCCTGATCTTCTGCTCATCTGAGCGCAGAACATATTCCAGGATCCGTGTCTGGCTGATCCTGCCATAGGTAACTTCCATTCTCTGAATGGAATTCAGCCTGTTTTTCACCAGTTCCTGCAGTGCGGCCTGAAATTCCGGATACCCCTGGTAACCGAGGCTGGTGGCAAAGCGCACGACCGTCGACTCACTGATTCCGACCGTCTTCCCCAGCTTCCCGGCGGTCAGAAATGCAGCCTTGTCATAATTCCCGGTCACATATTCCGACAGAAGCTTCTGCCCTTTGCTCATCTGACTGTAATGCTCTTTGATCCGGTTCAGCAGATCATTCGACTGGTTCATTTGTATTACCCCTGTTTTTCGAAAGTACTTTTTTTAGTATATCCTTTCGGGCATCAAAAAACAACTAAAAATGTAAAAAACTGCACATATACAATTCCTCCTTCTTCCGGCCCTCCGGGGAAGCATGTTCCGGAGCCGGAATACACCTGCTATCCAACAATAAACCATCCGAAATAACGTCCAAATAATTTTTTACAAAAAAATCCGGAAGTTTTCTGCCGGTCTGTGAAAAAAGACCGCAAAGAACTCCCGGAACCTGTTTGTATTTCCTTTTTAAGATTTCTTCTTTGTTTCCTCTGTCCGCTTCTTACGGATTATATATTCAGCTTCAGCTGTACTTCCTCCTGCGCCTGTGTCTTGAATTCCTCCATCTGTTCCGGGTCCAGGGCCGGAAGGTCCTGTGCGGACTGGACGCCGAAGCACCGCAGGAATTCCTCTGTCGTTCCAAACAGGATGGGCCTGCCCGGCGCGTCCAGACGTCCGATCTCGCGGATCAGATTATAATCCACCAGACGGTTGACCGCGTGCTCACAGGACACTCCCCTGATCTTTTCGATTTCCGCCCTGGTCACGGGCTGTTTGTAAGCAATAATGGACAATGTCTCCAGAAGCACATCCGTCAGCACATGTTTTTTCGGCTGCTTCGCGATGCGGATCAGGTATTCGTACTGGCTGGGTTTGGTGCACATCTGATAGGCCCCGTCCAGTTCTATGATCTGCAGGCCGCAGTTTTCATTTTTATATCTGTCGGACAGATTCTGTATGATCAGCTTCGCTTCTTTTTCAGATATTTCCATGGCATCCGCAATCCTGGACAGCTCCACGGAATTGCCCATGGCAAAAAGGATTGCTTCTACCGCCGCCTCGTAATTTTCCACTTTCATCGTTCCTCCAAAATCCTCTCCTTTATGCCTCTGTGACCTCAATCTCGATCTCTCCAAAGACATGGTCCTGACCGACCCGGATCCTTCCCATCTTCATGTATTCCAGAATCGCCAGAAACGTAACGACCACTTCAACTTTGCTTCGCTGTTTCATCAGCAGGCTGCGGAAAGAAAAACGTCTGTGTTTTTTCAGATAGTCTTCCATATAGGTCATCTTCTCTTCCACCGTGACCTCTTCCTTTTCTATCTTTCCATAGGTCGAACGGATCGGATCCAGTTTGTTTTCCTGCCGTTTCAGTACCGATTCAAATATTTCATGAAGGATATCCAGATCCAGTCCCGCAGTCAGCGCATCCAGATCGACAGGCTGTTCATAGGCTCTTACCGCTTCCGGAATCGTCGGATCCTTATACATCTGTTTTGCCGCGTCGAACTCACGGTCCTTTAATTCCAGTGACATATATTTGTACATCTTATACTGAAGGAGACGTTCCACAAGCTCCGCGCGCGGATCTTCTTCTTCCTCTTCTTCTGTCTCTTCTTTCGGAAGCAGCCATCTCGCTTTGATATCGAGCAAAGTAGATGCCATGACCATAAATTCGCTCATAACATTCAGATCTTCCTGCTGCATTCCGCGGATGTATTCCAGATACTGATCCGTGATCTCCACGATCGGGATATCATATATATTGACTTTATTTTTTTCAAGCAAGTGAAGCAGCAGATCCAGCGGACCTTCAAACACTTCTAGTTTTACGCTCAGCTCCATGACTTCTCTCCAATCCAAACCATATTTTACTGAATATACGGGAACAACGCAAGCGAAAGTTTCGTGAATAGATCCCGTCCTCCCCTAATAAACATAATAGTAACTCCGACAAACGGTGATCTCATGAAACAACTTCTATGTCTGATACTCGGCTTCGCTGCCGCTTTCTTATCCGCCCTCCCCGCCCGCGCGGACGTTCCGGCCCCTGAGACCAGCGCCCCTTCTGTCCTGCTGATGGACCAGGATTCCGGAAGGATTCTGTATGCCCGGCAGGAAACGGACCGGCGTCCGCTCGCAAGCGTCACAAAAGTCATGACCCTGCTGCTGACCTTCGAAGCACTGGACAGCGGCAGGATCTCTCTTGATGATACCGTTACGGTCTCCGAACATGCCGCCGGCATGGGCGGCTCCCAGGTCTTTCTGGAACCCATGGAGACCCAGAGTGTTGAGACCCTGATAAAATGTATTGTCATTTCCAGCGCCAATGACGCCTGTGTAGCCATGGCGGAACATCTGGGCGGAACAGAGAGCGCCTTTGTAGAACAAATGAATAAAAAAGCCGGAGAGCTCGGAATGAAGGACACACATTTTGTGAACAGCTGCGGCCTCGATGCCAAAGACCATTATTCCAGCGCCCTGGATATCGCCCTGATGTCCAGAGAACTTACCACAAAACATCCGGAAATATTTGAGTATACAAAGATCTGGACGGAAGATATGACACATCACACGAGAAAGGGAGACAGCAGCTTCACGCTGAACAGCACCAATAAACTCTTAAAACAGTATCCCTGCGCCACCGGACTGAAGACAGGTTCCACAAGTCAGGCCGGCTTCTGTCTCTCCGCCACAGCGTCCAAAGATGATGTCCATCTGATTGCCGTCATCATGGCCGCCGCAGACAGTAAAGCAAGGATCGCCGATGCCATCCATCTGTTTGACTGGGGATTTGGCATCTGCCGCCTGCTCTGTGACGCAAATACAGATTCTCTGTCTGCCATTCCGGTGACCGGCGGAACCGACAGCTTTCTCCCCGTCCGCTACCGCAATGAGTTCCGGTATCTGGATACCTCCGGATCCTCCGAAGAGCTCTCCAAATCCGTTGATCTTCCGGATTCCATTGCCGCTCCGGTAAAAAAAGGAGATCCTGTCGGCAGGGCAGCTTATTATCTCGCCGGCGAAAAAGTAGGCGAAGTGGAGATCATCGCATCTGCATCCGTTGAAGAAGAGACCTTCCGGGATGTCCTGATCCGGCTTCTGCACAGACTGTTTTTTGATGCCGGCGGCCGCGCTGCAGCGGATGCTACAGCAGATGGTCCATCGTAATCGTGCCCCAGCATTTCCGGTCCTTTGCCAGGCCGGTCTTTCTGGCTGCATAGAACAGGCGGATCTTTACCTGATTCGGCGTCAGATACGGATAGGCCTGCAGCAAAAGGACAATCGCGCCGGCAAGTACCGGTACCGCCATGGAAGTGCCGCTTTTCCTTACATATCCGTATCTGCGGCCGGCACAGCTGTAAATATTGGTTCCCGGCATCAGAATCTCGGGTTTGACGACACACTCATCGGTCGGTCCTCTTCCCGAATATCCCCGCCGGAAACGATCCCGGGAACCATCATCCAGGCTCCCGACGGTTATGATCTTTTTGGAAATCCCGGGACTGGTAACCGTATTTTCTCCGGGGCCGTTATTTCCGGCAGCCGCGAGCACAACAACGCCGCTGTCCCACACCTTCTCTACCATATGAATCAGTCTGCTTTTCGCTCCGGGAGGGACCGACTCCGTCATGCCGACCGAAATATTGGCCACCCGGACCGTACCGGGATGTTTGCTGTTTTCCTCCAGAATCTTCTCCAGAGCTCTGCAGGCAGTGTCGATGCTTCCATTTCCATTCTGATCCAGAACCTTATATCCGTACAGGCTGCATTGCGGCGCGACGCCGGGATACTCCGCGTCTGCCGATGCTCCTATGATCCCGCTGATGTGCGTCCCGTGTCCGTTGTCATCATAGGGGTCATTTATTCCGTTTACAAAATCATAAAATCCCATGATCCGGCTGCCGAGGTCATGATGCGCGCAGATTCCCGTATCCAGAACAGCCGCTCCGATGCCCCGCCCGTCCAGGCCGAGCCGGTATGCATAAGAGGCATGAATAAAATCCAGTATTCTTTTCATAAAAGACAACCATCAAAGTTTTCTCTCTCTTCCATAATATTCCCGTCCGGCCGGAACGCGCAGAAAACCGCCGCAAAATACATGCGGCGGTCCTATATAAGATCAATTATTTTTTGTCTTTGACATCTTTCATGCTGAAGCTGATTCTGCCCATTTTGTCTTTGCCGAGGCAAACCACTGTGACCATGTCTCCAAGGGTCAGCACATCCTCTACGCGCTTGATCCGCTCTTTGGCAATCTTGGAAATGTGAACCATTCCCTCTTTGCCCGGGGCGAATTCGATAAATGCGCCGAATTCCTTAATGCTCACCACTTTACCGGTGAAGATCTGTCCGGCTTCAAAATCAGTCACAATAATCTCGACATATTTTCTGGCCTTCTCCATCATTTCCGCATCAGTACCGCAGATGGAAACGGTTCCGTCATCGGTGATGTCGATGCGAACGCCTGTCTCCTCAATAATCGCGTTGATGGTTTTGCCGCGCTGACCGACCACATCTCCGATCTTCTGCGGGTCGATCTGCATGGAGATGATCTTCGGCGCGTATTTGCCGACTTCAGGACGCGGAGCTTCGATGGCTTTTGCCATCACCTCATCCAGGATATACAGCCTTGCCTCACGGGTTCTGGCGATCGCTTCCTCTACGATGGGGCGGGTCAGACCATGGATCTTGATATCCATCTGGATCGCAGTGATTCCATCACGGGTACCGGCCACCTTGAAGTCCATATCTCCGAAGAAGTCCTCCAGACCCTGGATGTCCGTCAATACAATATAATCCTCATCCGTCTCGCCGGTCACAAGTCCGCAGGAGATACCTGCTACAGGCTTTTTGATCGGTACGCCGGCTGCCATCAGAGACATGGATGACGCACAGATGCTCGCCTGGGAAGTCGAACCGTTGGACTCAAAGGTCTCGGAAACCGTACGGATCGCGTAAGGGAACTCTTCTTCCGAAGGAAGTACCGGTACGAGCGCCTTCTCTGCCAGCGCGCCATGTCCGATCTCGCGGCGTCCCGGTCCTCTGGACGGTTTTGTCTCACCTACCGAATAGGAAGGGAAATTATAATGATGCATATAACGCTTGTTTACAATGTTCTCATCGAGGCCGTCGACTCTCTGCATATCGGAAAGCGGAGCAAGTGTCGTAATCGTACAGATCTGGGTCTGTCCTCTGGTGAACATCGCAGAACCGTGTACACGCGGGATCAGGTCCACTTCCGCAGCCAGCGGACGGATCTGATTGATCGCACGTCCATCCGGGCGCTTATGATCCTGAAGGATCATCTTTCTGACGGTCTTTTTCTGATACTGGTAGATCGCTTCGCCAAGCACTTCCAGCCACTCTTCTCTGTCGGCAAAAGCCTCCTCGCACTCTTCGGTGATCTGGCGGATGTTCTCTTCGCGTTTCTGTTTTTCGTCTGTAAATACAGCCTCTTCCATGCGCTCGGGAGGAACGATCTTCCGGATCGCCTCAAACATCTCCTCAGTGATCGCACAGCTGGTGTACGTATGTTTCTCTTTGCCGACAGCAGCAACGATCTCGTTGATAAAGGCAATGATCGTCTGATTGATTTCATGAGCCATATAGATGGCCTCGATCATCTTATCCTCTTTGATCTCGTTGGCGCCTGCCTCAATCATGATTACCTTTTCCGAAGTGGACGCAACGGTCAGCTGCAGATCTCCCTCATCCCAGGATTTCTGGCAGGGATTGACGATGAACTCTCCGTTTTCCATACCGATCTGTGTGGTCGCACAGGGACCGCTGAAAGGAATGTCGGAAATACTGGTCGCAATCGCGGAACCCAGCATAGCTACCAGTTCCGGACGATTCTCCGGATCCACGCTCAGCACCAGGTTGTTCAGTGTCACGTCATTGCGGTAGTCCTTCGGGAACAGGGGGCGCATCGGACGGTCGATCACACGGGCGGTGAGCACCGCATTCTCCGAAGCCTTTCCCTCTCTCTTGTTGAATCCGCCCGGGATTTTTCCTACGGAATACATTTTTTCTTCAAACTCAACGCTCAGGGGGAAGAAATCGATTCCCTCACGCGGCTTGTCGGAAGCCGTTGCCGTAGACAGCACGGTCGTATCTCCGTAATGCATCAGCGCCGCACCATTTGCCTGTGCAGCAACACGGCCGATATCCACACTGAGTGTCCTGCCGGCCAGTTCCATTGAAAATGTCTGTTTCATATTCTTCTCCTTCTCCTTGAAATACGTCTGGCAGGAGATCCGAAACTACTGATTAATGCACAATCTGCGCCCCCTGATCCGGTCAGGCGGAAATTATGCGCTAATCAGTGGTCCCGGATCCGAAACCCCTGCCCGAACGAAAAGTAGCGAGAAACACTTAAAAAGCATCTCCCGCCGCTTTGATTCCCTGTTATCTTCTGATTCCAAGCTTTGCGATCAGTGCACGATAGCCTTCCAGATCTTTCTTCTTCAGATAATCCAGCAAGCCGCGTCGCTGACCTACCATCTTGTACATACCGCGTCTGGAATGCGTATCCTTCGGATGCTCTTTCAGATGATCTGTGAGCTCTTTGATACGAGCGGTCAGAATTGCGATCTGTACTTCCGGTGATCCTGTGTCATTCGGTGTTCTGCCATACTCTGCCATGATGGCTGCTTTCTTTTCTTTTGAAATCATGTCGATTTCCTCCTTTTCTTTGATAAGGCCCGGTCTTCTTCCTGTGAGCTACCAGGTGTCAGGTCGGAGAGTCCAGACACTGAGTACGGGCTAAAGCTCACACCTGACTAATATAGCATATTTCAATTTCTTTGTAAATATTCTTTTTCAAAAAATTCCTTACAGGTGTTCCTGTCCGCTTCCATCTGCACGACCAGGTCATCAACCGAATCAAATTTCTGTTCCGGCCGCAGATATTTCAGAAAAGAAACCTGTATGGTCTTTCCGTAAATATCTCCGTCGAAATCAAAGATATTGGTTTCTACTCCGACGGGATATTCCCCTTTGATCGTCGGCTTTCTTCCGATATTGCTGATCCCGTTATAGAGCTTTCCGTCAATCAGGATCTGCGAGCAGTAGCCTCCGTTCGGCGGCAGGAGTTTTTCGGGAGGCGGCAGCAGATTGGCCGTGGGAAATCCGAGTGTTCTCCCCAGCGCATTGCCATGCTCTACCTTCGCCCGCACAAAATAATGGTATCCCAGCAGCCGGTTCGCCTCTTCGATCTCCCCGTTTTCGATACATGTCCGTATCCTCGTGCTGCTGATGTCCCGGCCTTTGTACTGCTTCTTTTCGGTGATGACTGTCTCATAGGAAAACGTATCCGCATACCGTTCCAGATCCAGGTAGCTTCCGCTGCGTTTATATCCGAAACGGAAATCTGTCCCTGCGGCAATCTTTTTGATGCAGATTCTGTCCGTGAGCATTTTCAGAAAATCATACGGCATCATCTGGCGCAGCTGCTCTGTAAAAGGACATTCGATCAGATAATCGATCCCCGCGTCCTCGAAGATGCTGAGTTTTTCCTCTTTTGTCGATAATACCTTATAAGCTGCCCCATTGACAGCCTTCGGAGGAATATCGAACGTAAAAACAACGCTTTTTAATCCCTCGGCTTTTCCTTTCACCACCGCTTCCATCAGATAGCGGTGCCCGAGATGAAGCCCGTCGAACTTGCCGAGGGTGATGACAGAGGGCTCTGTGATCTCGAAATCCATTGTGTTCTTTATATATCTCATCTTATTCTTCCTGCGCTTATAAAAGGTGAACAGGTCTCCGGCATTTTCTGTTACGGCAAAAACATCCTGACCGGTCTGTAAGCTTGCTTTTCTGCCGAGAACTGATAAACCGCGCAAAACGTTCCCTTTGAGTCCCGGACCCTCACAGGCCCTGCGTGATCATCATATGTATCCTCATTAAAATCTTTTTTCTGAAGGGCATTCCCGTTATACAGGAGCCTGTCAGCAGATTCTTTTGTCGAAAAATAAGGGTACGTCAGGAAAACATTTTCTGTCGGGCAGATCTTCTCTTTCAGCCTGCCCTCATCGCGAAGCTTTTCAATCTCTTCCAGGCGCAGCGCATCCTCAATCCGGTATCCGGCGGCCTGTGTCCGCACCAGGTGTTCCAGCGCCGCTCCGCATCCCAGCTTCTGCCCGATATCGTGGCACAGGGTACGGATATAGGTCCCTTTGGAACACCGGACGGTCATCCGGACAGCCGGAACCTCGATTTTTTCAATCCGGATATCATAGATCCGGATCCTGCGGGGTTTTCTTTCAACGATCTCCCCTTTTCTTGCAAGATCGCACAGTTTGCGGCCATTGACTTTGAGCGCGGAATACATGGGCGGAATCTGTTCTGTTTCCCCGGCAAAGCTGAAAACAGCCCTGCGGATCATCTCTGCCGTCAATCCGTCCGTACTGCCCTGTCTGAGGACTGTTCCCGAAAGATCCTGTGTATCCGTCTCGACACCTAAGATCATATCTGCCCGGTACTCCTTATCCCGGTCTGTGAGCAGATCGCAGACCCGGGTCGCTTTCCCGAGACAGACCGGCAGAACTCCTTCTGCATCCGGATCGAGGGTGCCGGTATGGCCGATTTTTTTTATTTTCAAAATTCCTCTGAGCTTTGCGACGACATCAAAGGAGGTATATCCGGGCTCTTTATATACATTCAGAATTCCGTTGTACATCATGCGCTCCTTACCGCAGCTGCGTTCTGATCTCTGCCAGCACTTTTTCCATGATCTGCCGCGGGGCACCCTGGGCGGAGAATCCCGCCGCTCTTGCGTGTCCGCCGCCTCCGAACGAAGATGCGATTTTTGCCACATCCACATACGAAGCGGATCGCAGGCTCACCTTATATGCGCCATTTATTTCATACAAAAATACTGCCGCCTCTACGCCTGCGGTAGAGCGCAGCTGACTGACGATCCCGTCCAGATCGTCATAGGACGCGCCAAATTCACGAACATCTTCTGCCGTGATGACGCTTCCGATGCATTTCCCATCCAGATACAGGGTGCTTTCCTGCATGGCCCTGCCCCAGATTCTCAGCTGGGGGTAGGTCTTGATGAAAAATGTCTCATCCACGATCCGGGGATAGTCGATTCCGGTTTCCATCAGTTCTCCGGCAATACACATGGTCTTTCTGGATGTGCAGGAATACTGAAAGACGCCCGTATCATGCACGATCCCGAGATAAAGACATTCCGCGATCTCTTTTGTCAGATGTGCTTTATCCAGAAGGTCGTAGACCAGTTCACTCGCTGAACTCGCCTGCGGATCGATATAATTTTCATCCGCAAAGCTTTCATTGGTAAGATGATGATCAATACAGACCGTCCGTTCTGCCTTTCTGAAAAGATCCGCTGCCGCCCCGAGCCGTTCCTCATCCGAACAGTCCAGCGCAATAAAAAGATCGTATCGTCCGGATGCCCCGGCCGAAGCAGCATCCTCTATTCTGTCCGCGTTCTTGAGAAAGCGGAATTTTTCCGGAATCGGTTCCAGGAAAAGATGTACATCCACACCGGGGTACACTTCCCGGATATAATTATATACTGCCAGACAGGAACCGGCACAGTCTCCGTCGGGGCGGACATGCCCCGACACTGCGGCTGTGCGGACCTCTTTTAATACTTCATCCAAAGAATTCATCGTCGATTCCCCTTTAGTCTTCTCCGTCTGACTGTTCTTTGCGTTTCAGCTCATCGATCTTTCTGGACATATTGATGCCGTATTCGATCGACTCATCCAGAATAAAGCGGATTTCAGGCGTATTCCTCAAATTCATGGACTGTGCCAGACATTTTCTCGCATAGCCTGCCGCGCTTTTGAGTCCGGTAATGGTATCGTTCTTTTCCTTTTCATCTCCCAGGACACTGATATAAGCCTTGCAGGTCTTCAGATCCGGCGCCACTTCCACCTGCGACACAGAAGTCAGCGGATGGATGCGGGGATCTTTGATCTCATTGCGGATGATATTACTGAGTTCTTTCATCACTTCTTCATTTAATCTGGTGTTTTTAATACTGTTTTTTCTCATAAAAACCTTTCCTAGCGCGGAACCTCGACCATCTTATATGCTTCGACAACATCCAGTTCCGCAATATCGTTGAATCCTTCGAAGACAAGACCGCACTCGTATCCGGCTCTGACTTCCTTTACGTCATCCTTGAATCGTTTCAGAGAAGCAAGGGCACCCTCGTAGATCTGCGCTCCCTCTCTGGAGATGCGGATCTTGCAGCCCCGCTCAAATACACCGTCAAGCACATAGGAGCCCGCAATATTGCCGACACCGGAAGCCTTGAAGATCTGGCGTACTTCCGCATGTCCGATCACCTGCTCCTCGTATACAGGATCCAGCATGCCCTTCATGGCAGCCTCGATATCTTCAATCGCCTTATAGATGACATCATACAGACGGATATCCACTTCTTCCTGCTCGGCGGTAGATTTTGCAACGGGATCCGGCTTCACATTGAATCCGATAATAATTGCATTGGATGCCGCCGCAAGAGATACATCCGACTCATTGATCGCGCCGACTCCTCCGTGGATCACCTTGACAACCACTTCCTCATTGGTAAGTTTGGTCAGGCTCTGTTTTACTGCCTCTACCGATCCCTGGACATCGGCCTTCACGATCAGATTCAGTTCCTTTAAGCTGCCTGCCTGGATCTGTGAGAACAGATCATCCAGAGACATTCTCGCTTTTGTCTCGGCAAGAAGTTTTTCCTTATCCTGCGATACAAAGGTCTCCGCGAAGCTGCGCGCTTCCTTTTCAGTATCGCATACGACAAATACTTCACCTGCATTCGGCACACTGTTCAGTCCCAGGATCTCAACCGGCATGGAAGGACCTGCTTCTTTCACACGTTTTCCCTTGTCATCGATCATGGCGCGGACCTTACCGAAGCTGCTTCCGCATGCCACTGCCTGACCGACCTTTAAAGTTCCCTTCTGGACAAGAACGGTCGCTACCGCGCCTCTTCCCTTATCCAGCTGAGCCTCGATCACAAGACCTCTTGCATTTCTCTTCGGGTTCGCTTTCAGCTCAAGAACTTCCGCACTCAGAAGGATCATCTCGAGCAGCTCCGTGATTCCCTCACCGGTCTTTGCAGATACAGGAACACAGATCGTGCTGCCGCCCCAGTCTTCCGCAACCAGTTCATACTCGGTCAGCTCCTGTTTTACCCGCTCGATATTTGCGCCTTCTTTATCAATCTTATTGATCGCTACAATAATCTCAACGCCGGCCGCTTTCGCATGGTTAATCGCCTCAACGGTCTGCGGCATAATGCCGTCGTCCGCCGCAACAACCAGGATCGCTATATCTGTGGAATTGGCACCGCGCATACGCATTGCGGTAAATGCCTCATGTCCCGGCGTATCCAGGAATGTGATGTTCTGCCCGTTGATCTGGACAACCGAAGCACCGATTGCCTGTGTAATGCCGCCGGCCTCCTTATCCGTCACTCTCGTATTGCGGATCGCATCGAGCAGGGAAGTCTTTCCATGGTCAACATGCCCCATCACGCACACAACCGGCGGTCTGGTCACCATGGTCTCTTCATCTTCTTCCTCCTCTTTCAAAAGCTCAGCGATTACGTCTACCTTTTCTTCCGGCTCAGCAATACAGTTGAACTCCAGAGCGATCTCCTCTGCCTTCTCGTATTCGATCTCCTGGTTCACCGTCATCATGATGCCCTGCATGAACAGTTTCTTGACGATTTCGGAAGCCTGGACCTTCATGGCATCTGCCAGCTCACGTACGGTCATCACCTCGGGAAGTGTAATGGTCCGTACTTCATCTGTCTTCTTCTCGCCCGGCGCCTGCGGAACCGCATTGCGCTTCTTATGTCCGGTCTTCTTTTCCAGGTTTACATAGTTTTCCTGTCTCTTGTTCTTCTTATTATCATAATCCTGTTTTTTCTTTTTATTCACGCCGCTGTTTCTGGAATCTTTTCCGCGCAGTTCCTCCATGGGAGCAGCTTTTGCGGCATCACGGCCGGTGCGGTTCGTGCCCTGGTTCAGTCGGTTTTTCGAGTCTTTGAAACGATTCTGGCCGTCCTGTCTGCCGTTTCGATTACCTTGAGTATTACCGGAAGTATTCCGATTATTCTGGTAATTATTCGAATGGTTCTTCTGATTGCCGTAATCCTTCTTTTCAGAGCGTTCATTTCTGTCACCTTCCTGTCTCTGCGGCCTGTCACCGTATCTTCGCGACGGCCTGTCACCGGACTGTCTTGCGCGCTGTGCTCTTTCCGCATTCGCTCTTTCGGAAGCGAGACGGATATTCTTTTCATCGATGGCCGGATCTCCGGTCATGCGGACAGTCATGTTTCCGATTACACGCTCCCCTGTCAGGCGCACGGTTCTCTCCTCAGCCGGACGTTCCGGTTTGCGTTCTGCTGTCTGTGCAGCGGACTGTTCTGCCGCAGCCTTTCCCGGGCGCTCTCCTGCCGGACGTACCGGACGCTCTCCTGCCGGACGTACCGGACGTTCTCCCGCCGGACGTACCGGGCGCTCTCCCGCCGGGCGTACCGGACGCTCTCCTGCCGGGCGTACCGGGCGCTCTCCTGCCGGGCGTACCGGGCGCTCTCCTGCCGGACGAGCCGGGCGCTCTCCCGCCGGACGGGCCGGGCGTGTTTTTTCATTTGTAATTCTTGTCTGATTATTCCGGCCTCTGGAACCGCCTCTGCGGTCTCCCATCTTGCTGTTCTGCGGATTATAGACCGCTGAGATGCTTGCCTTTTTCTTCGGCCGTTCTCTTCTGACTGCGCCATCCTCTCCGGCAGCAGCACTTTTCGGAGCCTTTGACGCTTCCGGCGCGTCAGAACTCTTCGGTTTTGCGCCGAACTGTTTTTTGACCAGCGAAACCGCGTCGTCCTCCAGTACACTCATATGACTGTTAACTTCTATATTTTTCCCGGTAAGAAATGAAACGATTTCCTTACTCGGTATATCCAATTCTTTTGCTAGTTCATGAACTCTCATTTTCGCCATGCCTGTTCCTCCCTATTCAGTTGTTATTTGTCTAAGTTTCTTATCAATGGAATCTGCAAACCCCGGGTCTGTAACGGCGACCATGGAACGGTAGTCTTTTCCGATACAGTGCGCAAGGTTCTCTTTATCCGAATAAAAATACAGGGGAATCTCATAAAACTCCGTCATGTTCTGCATTTTCTTTCTGGTATTGCCGGACGCGTCCTCAGCGACGATCACAAGACAGGCACTGCCGTCACGAACCGCTTTTTCTACCGCAAACTCTCCACTGACAATCCTTCCCGCCTTCGCAGCCAGAGAAAGATTCGATAAGATTCTGTCATTTTGCAATCTGGTCCATCTCCTTTTTCAGAGCCTCCACGGTATCTTTGGGGATGCTCATTTTGAAGGATCTTTCCAGGCCGTGATTTTTCAGGGCCAGGGCAAGACAGTTTTCGTCTTTACAAAGATATGCGCCCCGTCCGTTCTTTTTTCCGGTAACATCGATGCAAAATGTATCATCCTGCATTTTCAGAATACGGATCATATCTTTTTTTTCCTTCATCTGCCGGCATCCGATACACATGCGCATCGGGATCTTCTTACTCATTCTGAGACCTTTCTTCCGGGTCTGTGGATTCTTCTTCCGGATCTGCTTCGTCTGAATACTCTACACGGTCACTTTCGTCACTGTCTTTGTATTCCTCATCCGGATACACATCGTCCGCATAGTCTCCCTCTTCGTAATAGTCGTCCTCATATGCGTCCCCGTCATAAGACTCCTCTTCAAAAGCGTCTTTCTCATAGGCTTCGTCTTCATAGTATTCATCATCATACTCATCGTAATCCACATCTTCGTAGTCAGTCTCATAATCCATGAAATCTCCCGCCTCACGGGCCTGTGTCTCACTCTTGATGTCAATCTTGAATCCTGTCAGACGCGCCGCCAGACGCGCATTCTGTCCTTCTTTTCCGATTGCCAGTGACAACTGATAGTCGGGAACGACCACTTTCGCTGTTTTTTCTTCTCCATCCGCGATAACAGAGATGACCTTGGCCGGACTGAGCGCATTCTGAATCAGAAGAGCTGCGTTTTCGTCCCAGTTGATGATGTCAATCTTCTCCCCGTTCAGAATATCAACAATCGCATTGACACGCGAACCATTCATGCCGACGCATGCTCCGACCGGATCTACATCCGGATCATTTGACCATACGGCCATCTTTGTTCTGCTGCCTGCCTCACGGGCAATGCTCTTGATCTCCACGATTCCATCCCGGACTTCAGCCACTTCTTCTTCAAAGAGTCTTTTAACGAGCTCCGGATGGGTACGTGATACCAGGATCTTCGGTCCTCTGGAGGTGGCCTTCACATCCAGGATATACACCTTGACACGCTGGGTCGGCTCGAACGTCTCCCCTTTGATCATTTCATTCTCGCTCAGGATCGCATCTGCTTTTCCGAGGTTAATGCTGACATTTTTTCCGATATAACGCTGGACAATTCCGGTCACGACGTCTTTGGATTTTCCATAATACTGATCATAAATCACCTTGCGCTCTTCCTCACGGATCTTCTGCAGGATGACATTCTTTGCATTCTGTGTGGCAATCCGCCCGAAATCTTTGGACTGGATCTCTTCGCGTACAATATCACCGACCTCATATTTGCTGTCGCGCATTCTTGCTTCCGCCAGACTGATCTCCAGCACGGGATCCTCTACCTGCTCCACAACTGTCTTTTCCGCGTATACATGGTATTCGCAGGTATCATGATTCATCTCCACTTTTACGTTATCTGCCTTGCCGAAATGATTCTTGCAAGCAGTCAGAAGAGAATTCTCAATCGCCTCAAGCAGTGTCTCTTTGCTGATGTTCTTCTCCTTCTCAATCAGAGTCAGCGCTTCCAGCAATTCTCTGCTGTCATTCGGTTTACTGTTTTTTGTGGTCTTTGCCATTTTCTCCCTTTCCTCCTATTCCCAAACAAAATGCTCTCTGATCAGAGCAATGTCTTTTTTCAAAAACGTCCGCTCATTTCCGTCATCTTCTGAAATCGTAACGGAATCATCCGTAAAGGATGTCAGCACTCCGTAAAACTCTTTCTTGCGGTCGACCGCACGGTAAGTCCGGATCTCCAGTACCTTTCCCATACTGCGGATGTAATCCTTTTCTTTCTTCAAAGGACGTCCCAGTCCCGGAGAACTCACTTCAAAAATATAGGATTCGTCAATAAAATCCTTTTCATCCAGAAGGTCATTCATTCTGCGGGCGACCATCTCGCAGTCATCGACCGTAATACCGCCTTCTTTATCGATATAGGCGCGCAGATACCAGGATCCGCCCTCTTTCACATACTCGACATCAACCAGTTCAAAACCGAACTCTTCCATCAGCGGAAGGAGCAGCTGCTCTGTCCTGGCTTCGTAGTCCTCTCGTTTTGACATTATCCTCACCCTCTCTTATGCGGCTGTTCTGACAGCCGCACCGGGCGTCTGCTCAAAAGCCATCCATAACAATAAGGAAGAGTGGACTCACGCCCACTCTTACTATATCAACAATATTACCATGTATTACTTTACCATAATCATCAGGGATGTCAAGGTTTTTTTCGAAATTCAGAGCCTTTCCCGCTCCTTTTTTCAGTCTTTATTCCCCGTAATCAGCAGATTCTCGGCAGCAGTTCCCCGCCGGGTTCCGGAAGCATCGTCTCTGCCCCGATTTCTGTTGTCACAATTACCTTTCCGGGCATGCTTTCCGTGATTTCTCCGATGATGGCCGCGTTCGCGGAATATTTCCCTTTTTTTAATGTCTCAAGAAGCACACCGGCCTGCTCTTTCGGAGCGATCACGACCAGGGTTCCCTCATTCGCCAGATAAAGGGGATCCAGTCCGAGCATGCCGCACACGCCGCGGACGGCCGGATCCACCGGAATCGCTTCGCTGTTTAAGCGGACGCCGACATTACTCTCTGCGGCGATCTCATAGAGTACGGTTCCGACGCCGCCTCTTGTGGCATCCCGGATGACGTGAATATCCTTCGTTGCGGCGATCATGGATTCCACGGTCCCCCAGAGAGGAGCACAGTCACTTTTGATATCGGCTTCAATACCGAGATCTTCTCTTGCCAGAAGAATGGTGCAGCCGTGGCGTCCTACATCTCCGGTCACCAAAACCACGTCTCCTGGTTTGGCGAAGGCGCCGGATGTGGAGACGCCTTCCGTCAGGCGTCCGATGCCGGTGGTGGTGATAAATACGTGATCCACCTGTCCTTTCCCGGCCACCTTGGTATCTCCGGCCACAATTCTGACTCCCGCTTCTTTTGCGGTCTTCTCCATGCTGGCGGCAATCTTTTCCAGCTCATCAAACGGAAACCCTTCCTCAATAATAAAGGAGCAGGTCAGGTATAATGGTTTTGCCCCCATACAGGCGAGATCGTTGACGGTTCCGCAGATACTGAGCTTTCCGATGTTCCCCCCGTTGAACGAATAGGGGGAAACAATAAACCCGTCTGTCGACATGGCGATTTTTGCGCCTCCGACATCCAGAACTGCTGCGTCATCAGCCGTAAATTCCGGATTGGAAAAATGTTCCCGGAACACTTCATGGATCAATTCTGCTGTTTGTCTGCCGCCGGCTCCGTGAGCAAGCGATATTTTCTTTTCTGACATCTTTTTTCCCTCATGTTTTCATTATAAATTTCAGCTGCGGGCCGCGCCGTACTGATAATACGCGGAACAGGTTCCCTCATTGGAGACCATGCAGGCTCCGACGGGATGCTGGGGCGTGCAGCCTTTTCCGAATACTTTGCAGTCGGAAGGCCTGCATTTTCCCTGCAGGACATCCCCGCATCTGCAGGCCGGATTCTCCTGCCCCTGTATCTGCGGGACCGCATACTTCACTCTGGCGTCGTATTCTTTATATTCTTCCTTCAGCTTTAATCCGGACCCCGGTATCACTCCGAGTCCCCTCCACCGGGAATCACACGGCTCCATCACCTCATCGATCATCCGGAGGGCCGCCGGATTTCCCTCTTTTCTGACAACTCTCGGATAACAATTGACAAAAAACGGTTCTTTCGACCCTGATTTTTCCACAATGACCGCAAGCGCTGTCAGAAGTTCCTTTGCCGTAAATCCGGCAATTACGCCGGATACGCCCTCTTCCGCAAGCTTTCTGCACTCCGCTTCACCGGTTATCGCATTGACATGTCCCGGATAAAGAAAAGCATCCGCACTGCCCTTCAGTGTCTGGTAGGCGTTCGGCATCGTCTTATTGGCTGTCAGGATCGAGAAGTTCTTCAGCCCGAGTTCCTTTGCCTTTTTAACGGACAGACATGCCGACGGCGTTGTTGTCTCAAATCCTACAGATAAGAAGACAACCTCCTCCCCCGGATTGTCCCGGGCAATCTGAACCGCATCCAGCGGTGTGTAGACCACTTTTATCCGTGCCCCCTCCGCCCTGGCCCCGGCCAGGCTCATCTTTGTGCCGGGCACCCGGATAAGATCTCCGAAGGTGCAGATCAGACAGCCTTTCTCCAGAGCCAGCCAGACAGCCTCATCGATGAACCCCACCGGTGTCACGCAGACCGGACATCCCGGGCCCGAGATCAGTTCAATATTTTCCGGCAGGATCTTTCGGATCCCCAGACGGAATATTTCATGGGTATGTGTCCCGCAGACCTCCATGATCCGCAGCTTCGGCCCGTCATATCCTTCGATAATGGACCGCGCCTTTTGTATAATATCTTCCATAAACGCACCTGCTTTCCATCTTCACGCAAAATACTGCTCTATTCTGCATTTCTCTTAGAGCAATCCGATAATATCCTCGGCCTCAGCCTGATCATCCCCGTCGATCTTTGCGATGGCGATTCCTGCATGGACCATCACATAATCGCCCGGCTCCAGCTCATCGAGCAGTTCGGCGGAAACCTCCCGTCTTGCTCCGGAAGCATCCACCACTGCCATTCCGTCTTTCATTCCTACTACTTTTGCAGCCAAACCTACACACATTCTATTTTCCTCCTTTTTCTCTGTTCAGATAAGCCATCCCCCAGGCGGCCTGCCCAAGCGCAAGTCCGCCGTCATTGGGCGGAATCAGGCGGTGCCGGTACACCCGGAATCCTTCCTTTTCCAGCTGCGTTTCACACAGCCGGAGCAGAAGCTGATTCTGAAAAACACCGCCGCTTAATGCTGTTTTATGCAAACCGGTCTGTTTTGCGATTGCTCTGCAGCCGGCCGTAATCTGCCGGGCGAGAGATGCATGGAACAGATAGGCAAGCTTTGAACTGTCCTCGCCTTTCATCTTCAGCTCCGCCAGCAGGGCAAACAGATGTCCTGTCCTTAACAGGAACCGGTCCCCTTCTTCCGACATCTCCGGTTCCTCCATCGATGCCGGAACTACACAGATGGCATTTTCTGTTCTGCCGTTCATAAACTCGTCTAACAGGCGTCCGGTATCGATTCCGTTCGCCCTGGCTTTCTCCTCAAACGCTTCCGCCCGAAACTGCAGGGTCACGGAAGCCTCCGACTCAAAAGTTGAGCACTTCCTGATCCCGAGGACTGCGCTGACGGCGTCAAACAGCCGCCCCGCGCTGGTCGAATCCACACAGTTGATCTTTCTTTCTGCCATCCGTACATAGAGCTTTTGCATATCCGGCGGGCAAAGATCCAGCTTCCGCACCATCTCTTCCGCCTGATCCGCAAAGAGCTCATTGATCATAGCGACCGCGATCCGCCATCCTTCTCTGGCAGAGACATCCCCGCCGATCTGCAGGAACGGACGGATGCTGCCCGCACGTTCAAAGCCGTTGTAATCACAGATCAGGAATTCGCCTCCCCATATGGTCTGGTCCGTGCCGTATCCGGTCCCGTCAAAGGAAACGCCGATGATCTTTTCATTTTCCGGCACATCATTTTCCGCCATACAGGACAGGATATGCGCGTAATGATGCTGCACCATCTGAAGGGGAATCCCCTGTTCCTTTGCCACGACCGTTGTATTATACTTCGGATGCATATCACAGACAACGAGCTCCGGCTTCGTCTCCAGAAGTTCTTCCATCCTCCGAATCGATTCCCTCAAGGCGTTCACCGTCCGCGGATCAGCCATATCTCCTACATACGGAGAAGGATAGAAAAGCTGGTTTTTTCCAATACAGAACGTGTTTTTCAGTTCTCCTCCGACAGCCAGCACCTGCCCCGTCCGGGCTTCGCTCATCATGACCGGAAGGGGGGCGTACCCTCTTGATCTCCGGATCATATAGGGTTCGTCCTGATAAAAGCCCATGACAGAGTCATCTGCCCGAAGCCGGATCCTGCGGTTGTGAGACAAAATGAGATCGCAAAAACTGCTCAGTTCCTTCACAGCGTCCTCATCTGTGCGGCAGATCGGCGCGCCCGACACGTTGCCGCTGGTCATGACGAAACTGTCTGTCGTCATCTCTATGTCATCATTGTAATCAAATAAAAGCATCTGCACCGGGGCGTACGGAAGCATGACCCCGACCCTCGGATTGTCCGGAGCAACCGAAGGGGCAAGACGGCTGCCGGGCTTTCGCTTCAGCAGAATGATCGGCTTCTGATGGCCGTCCAGCACTTCCTTTTCCGCCTCCGATACTTCACACTCGGCCTCCACAGTCTCCAGATTACGCATCATGACTGCGAACGGCTTCGCCGGCCGGTGCTTTAATTGCCTCAGGCGGGCAACGGCAGCCTCGTTTGCAGCGTCACAGCACAGATGGAAGCCGCCGATTCCCTTGACTGCAATAATCTTTCCCTCCAGGATCGCCTTCCGCACAAAGGTGATCGCCTCTCTGCCGCGCTCCTTCCGGCCCAGCAGATAGACCTCCGGCCCGCAGTCATTGCAGCAGACCGGCTGCGCGTCATAGCGTCTGGTTTCCGCATGGGTATATTCATACTCGCATTCCGGGCACATGGGAAATTCGCCCATGCTTGTGCGCTCCCGGTCATAGGGCATCGAATCCAGAATCGTCAGCCGCGGCCCGCACGCCGTGCAGTTGATGAATGGATGCATATACCTGCGGTTCGACGGATCATACAGTTCCTGTCTGCACTTCGGACAGGTCGCGATATCCGGCGAGACAAAGATATCTCCCGTCTCCTTCTCACTCTCAATAATAGCAAACCGGTCGAACGGACGCCGCGCACATTCTGAAACATCGATCTTCAGGATGGAAGACCGCTCCGGGGCACAATGTTCCAGATCGTATAAAAACTGTTTTCTGGCTTCAGGACTGCCATTCAGGAATATTTCCACATAGGAGCCCTTATTTGCCACGCTCCCGGTCACGCCTGCCCGGTCAGCGATCCTGCTCACGAACGGCCGGAAGCCCACGCCCTGTACAATCCCGTACACACGCACCACATTCGTCGTCAACAAAAGATCCGGTTCTTCCGCCGCAGGCACACTGTCATCCGGTATCCCGGAAACGGCAAAATGATTTGCCTCTATAAAAATCCCCCGGTAATTCTTCAAAGCTCTGCGGAACATCTGATCAGCGACAATGGCGTCAAACTGTTCCGATTCTATATATTCGATAAACTGATCTTCCCGCTCAAACCGCACGTCCTGCGGTTCAGAAAGTTCTTCTTCCTGCATAAACCAGGTCCCGCAGACCACATCGGCATTTCCGGCCTTCCGGATCTCTTCTCTCATGGCATTGGCCGCCGCCTGCTGATGGACGATCAGTACTTTTTTTCCTGTCAGCTGTCTGAGTCCGGCCTTCAGTTGGTCGGAAAGCAGATCAAACCGTACTTCATAGGGAGTGCCGAAGGTTTTTTCCAGATACCTGGCCGCCGCCAGTCCGGCCGGCGACAGGACAATGTTGAGAGAAGCCGCGCCTGCCTGCTTTACCTCTTCGAGGCCAGCTCCCATCCCGTAACACCAGATTCGATCATAGCCCTGTTCTTCGTACTGCTTTTTCAGGAACTGGTCCGCATGCAGATAAGTCGTATCCAGCGGGATCGCCCCGATCACACCGATGGTCTTCGGATCGGGCTTTACGTCCTCTCCGGCAAACGTGCGGAACAATTCCAGATACGCCTCTTTTGCTCCCTCATCGTAGAGCCGTGTTCCGGTACAGGCAACCGTCATGACCGGCATGCCGCAGCGTTTCTCTGCCATCCGTTTTATGGCCTGAAAATCAGTCGCGATAACCGCCGGCACCGGTGTGCCGATGATCGCGGCAAAATTCCCTCCCAGACGGGAAGCCGCATCCTTCAGCTTTTCGACCAGACGGTCATCCCGTCCCAGGATCGCGTCCATATCGCGAAGGCCGGCGCTGAAAACCGCGCTTTTTTCCATGAACCACCTCGGTTCGTCAAATCCGCAGATATTCCCGGTACAGCCTCCCGCGTCACAGATCACAGTGATGCCTCCCATGGTATAGAATACAGACACCGCTCCGGACTGATCCGGTGCAAAAGGGGACAAATATTTTAATAATCCTTTCATCTGCCGCTCCTTTCCGTGCGGTCCATCGCACTCTTTAATTCCTGAAACAATTTCGCAAGCCCCCGGTATCCGAACGGCTTGTTCTCTTCATTCCAGGCGACATTCACACTGTCGGGATGATAGTACGCCGCGTCTTTTCCGATCGAGCAGGCTGCCCCGGATCCCGTGATATTGTAATTTAACATCGTCGGGGACAGATTCGTATAGATTCTGGTATCCGGGCTCAGCGCAGCGATTTTTCTGATATAAACAAAATTTGTACCGGTCACCGTTCCGTAGATCTCACTTACCCGGTGTCCGTAACGGATCAGCGCCAGGGAAAGCTCAAACGGATCCGCGTTCAGCCATTCTCCCACGACAAATTCTGTATCCGGATAACATTCCGTAAAATCCCGGACCGCTGCCTCGGCTTCCCGGTACCACTTTTCATCATCGATGGTTACATGAAGCGCGGCCGCAAACAGTTCATACTGTTTCCGTATCTTGTCGATCTGATAGACTCTGGTCATCTCGAGTGCCGGGATATTCAGTCTTTTTTTCAGATCCCCCGCAGCCAGGCGGCTCTCCGGATTGAGTACAATGTTAAAATTCGCCTCTGCCATCTGCCGGTACTCATCAAAGGTCTGACAGCGGGAGATCTCACGCACCTTACGGATCCCAAGATCCTTTAAGATTTCATAAAGTTCACAGTCATCCGCAAAGGGAGCAAACTCTCCCAGCAGATTGACCGCATCCCGCTTTCTGTCTGTTTTTTCCAGAAGTGAATAAATGGTCTTCTGCACAGCCACCATGGGCGGCACTCTTCCCTCTCTGGTCAGCGCGTACATATAGCACGGAAGAACGGGAACCCCCGCATAATCCGACGCCTTTTTACAGACACGCTCCATATCTGTCCCGAGCAAAGCATCCACACAGGTGATGCAGATCATCACCGCGGATGGCTTCTCCTCCAGCGAATCCACCACCTCTTTGACCGCCTTTGAAATCTTGTTCAGATGGCGTCCGGTCACAATGTCTGTATCATCCTGCAGAAGATAAAAAAACTTTGAACCGAACTCGCCCGGGTCGACCGGCATCATCGTATTTCTTCCGCAGCACCCCGGCGCCACCAGAAGCATCACGGATCCGGGGATCGACAGCCCCGCTCTCTTCACGCCAAAGCCCTGTGCGCCCGGAGAGTTAAAAGACAGGGTCGCCGGGGAACTGTAGATCAGGTGTCTGGATGACTGCAGCTCATCCGGAACATTCTCTTTTCCTCTCTGCGCCAGTTCGGCGGCTGTTATCGAATAAACCTCGTTTTTCATGATTCCTCCAATAATCTTCTCGCGAGATCCAGATAGATCCGGCTGACCGGCAGATCGCGGTCGCCTTCTATCACGGTCATCCCCTGATCCTCGTAACGCGTGATGTCATTGCTCCTTGGGATATCCGCTATGATCTCAAGTCCGTTCTCTGCGGCAAAAGCAGATACCTTTTCATATTCATTCTCCACATTTCTACGGTTCAGAATAATTCCCTTCACCGTCGCGTAACCGCGGTCCTCAAAATTCTTTACCGCCGTATTAATATTGTTGGCTGCGTAAAGTGCCATCTTCTCCCCTGACGTCACGATCAGGATATGTTCCGCATAGCCCTCGCGGATCGGCGCGGCAAAGCCGCCGCACACAACATCGCCGAGGACGTCATAAAGCACCACATCCGGCTGACAGGTCTCAAACAATTCGAGATCCTCCAGCAGGCTGAAGGTAGTAATGATGCCTCTTCCGGCACATCCGAGTCCCGGGGTCGGCCCTCCCGTCTCGATGCACAGAACGCCGCCGAATCCCTCCTTTGCGATCTCCTCCAAAGACTCCGGCTCCTCATCCCGGTCGCGGATATAATTCATGACCGGAAGCAGAGGATGCCCTCCCAGAAGGTTGATCGTCGAATCGGCCTTCGGATCACATCCGATCTGAATCACTTTTTTGCCGAGAACAGCAAAAGCCGCAGCCAGATTGGCTGTCGTTGTTGATTTTCCGATCCCGCCTTTCCCGTAAATCGCAAGTTTCAGCATTGTTCTATCCATCCTTTCAAATTTGCCCCGATCAGATTCGGATTCACAGAATCATAGATTCTTCCCGAAAAAGCCTCGTGGGGCAGCTCTATCATCTTCTGCCTGTCTGTCAGCGGCCTGTACAGCGGATCCGCGATCACCGCGTCCGCGTCTTTGATTTCCCTCAGGATGTCATCTTCCTCCGGTGTCCGGACCGCATTGTTTTTCAGAAGCTTTTCTTCTGTATCAAGCGGGCACAGCACCCGGACATCCATCTTTGCCTCCATCCAAAGCGCCGCTGCAAGACTCGAGGCGAAGACGCTGTCGCCGATCAGAACATATTTCTTTTTCTCTGTCAGAGAGTCTGCTTCTCTGTCCGGGTATCCGATCCGGCTGACTCCGTCTGCCGCGGCCTTTCTGACCTCTTCTGCCAGCTGCGCGCCGAAGCGTTCCCCGAACGGGATGCCGGCCACATAGGGGATCCCGAAGTTCTCTTCCATGTATTCCGCTGCCGCCAGTCCTCCGCGGGATACCACCAGATTCACATCCGCCTCTGCCATCGAGCCGATCTGCTCTTTCGTGCAGCCCATGGCCAGGCAGACTCCGTTTTGCATCCGGTTCTCAGTGATCCATGCCTGCATGGATTCCACGCTCCGGTTCAGAGAAAAATCAAGCGGCGTTGCTCCAATGATGTTGACCACCGGACACTCCGGGTTTTTTTCATACTCTCTTTTTTCACAGAAGACATGAACGATCTTCTTTAAGGCCATGGAGATGCCCTTTGTGTAATCGTTCATCCCATTTGCGGCAAACCCAAAGGCCGGGATGCCCGTTTTTTCCTGCACGATCCTCGCGATTGCATCCAGATCCGTCCCGATCATATACGGAATCGGGGCTCCGACCAGCGCGACAAACTCCGGCTGCAGCTCCTGTGCCGTCTCCGTCAGGTCATGAATGAACTTATCGTCATCACCCATGATCGCCTCTGCCTCGGAGATGGCGGAGATGAAGATCATGCTGTCCATGTCATACCAGCGCGGTTCATCATGCGTCGTATACGTCGAATTGCATCCGGACGCATCATGCATGACCACCATGCCCCCCAGCTCATAAAGCGCTGAGCAGATACCGAATTCATCCGATGAATACGTGCAGATCCTTCCTGTTACCTGTTTCATAAGCAGCTCTCACATCCATATCCCTTTTTCTGGATGATGGACTTCCTGTCTTTTTTATTTTTCCAGGCATCAATCATCAGATCCGCGATCCGGATGATGCCATCATATCCATAGTATCCGCCGCTCTCCGCGACATTGACAAAATAATCGGTCCGGGTAAAATACGCCGCCTTCTGTCCGACCGCCAGTACGCGCTGGCGCTTTGTCCCGCCGTCTCCGGCGTCATCTCCGTGATACAGAAATCTCATTTCCGGGCGGTTCGTCGCCGAGATGATCATATCCGGAAAATGCTCCCGGATCCAGCGGAAGTTTTCCTCATCTTCGGCAGCAAAAGCATCCGCATAGATTTCTGTGACTCGGAATCCGTATTCGAGCAGCATCCGCGCAAAGCTCAGAATGCGAAAGGTAAACGTATAATCCACCGCCACAGGCGTGTCTCCGATCACCTCTTTTGCGCGGAGCATGGCTTCGTCCGCTTTTTTCTGCAGCCCGGAAAAATCCGGTTTTTCTGTCTCCAGCGCAGCGGCAAGCTTCCTGTAATTATCTTCAAGCTCATCAAAATCAAAACTGAACGACAGATACAGATATTCCTGTCCCAGCCGTTTTTTGAGTTCCTCCGCAGCCATGAGCGCAAGTGGCTCATAGACGATATTCAGCTTTGCCTCCGCCATATCCATATAGTCGTCAAAGGTTCTGCACCGGTAGAGATCCCAGAACGCATAGCCGGCATTTTCCACCATCTGTACCAGTTCCGAAGACGGAGACGTCCTCAGATTGCTCCCGATCAGATTGACCTTTTTCTTCTTTTCTCTTTTTTCCCACATACTGTACATCTGGATCCGCATCTTCTGATCCGGAGTCAGTCCGCTCTTTCTGAGCGTCGGGATCATGTAACAGTCTGCGAACTTAATATCCGGGAAACGTTCCCGAAGTGTCCGGAACACCAGCTCTTTATCATAGGCCAGGAAAAAATGCTGACAGCTGATGAAAAGAAGGATGGCGCGCGGCCGGTAATCCAGTTTCGCAAGAACATCCGCGACCCCTTCGATCATCAGCTCCTCCATGCCGCCGTCCAGCACATTTTCCTCCCGGATCTGAATCGCGGAATACCGGTCCAGCGCATTCATCTCCGCTGCCGTGAGAACCACTCCCCGAAGGCAGCCGAGCGCACAGACAAAGATCTGATGCGCTTCCGGAATCAGCATGCCGGTATGTACAATATTCCACGTGCCCCGGGCCGGAGAACTGTACTCCAGCCCCTCCTGAAACGGGGCCGGAAAACGGGCTTCCCTGATTGGCACCTTTGCCTCTTTCACATTCAACAGCATATTTTTGCAAGCCTCCGGAATTCCTCTGCGATCACGCTGTCCGGATATGCCTCCATCAGGGTGATCCTTCTTTCGTCCGCATCCTGAATCAGTTCGGAATAATCGATAGCTCCGACGATCTTCGTTTCGAAATCCTCACACAGTTCCCTTACTTTCTGCTCTTCGTTCTTCACATTCCTGCGGTTCAGGATCACGCCTCCCAGCGACGCGTAGCCCCTGCCTTTGAAATTCCTGACTGCGGACGCAATATTCGCGGCCGCATAGATGGACATGTTTTCTCCGGAGGAAACGATATAGACTTCATCCGCGTACCCGCTTCGCATCGGCATGGAAAAACCTCCGCACACCACATCGCCCAGGACATCGTAAAAAACAATATCCGGCCTGTATGTCTCGTAGAATCCCTTTGCCTCCAGTTTTTCCAGTGCCGTAATAATGCCCCGGCCGGCACACCCCATGCCCGGGACCGGTCCTCCGGCCTCCACACATACCACGCCGGCATAGCCTTCCCTGACGATATCATCCAGGGCAAAATCATTTTTCTTCTCACGGAATGTCTGAAGCACGGTCGCAAGCGGCTCTCCGTGCCGGAGTCCGATCGTGGAATCCGCCTTCGGATCACAGCCGATCTGTGCCACCCGGTATCCTTCGAGCGCCAGGGCTGCCGCCATATTCGAGACAATCGTCGATTTTCCGATGCCTCCCTTTCCGTAAACTGCAATTTTTTTCATCTCTCACCTCATCCGGCTGCCGTACAGACGGCTGAATGCCGCCGGCCTGCTCTCAGAATTGTTCATATAAGTGCGGAAAGATCTCCACGCTGCGTTTCAGTATCCCATGCACATATGCAATAAAGATCCCGTAGTTCGTGAACGGAACTCCCTGATCCACGGCACATTTCATCCGGTACTTCATCTCCCGCTCATTGAGCATGCAGCCCCCGCAGTGGATGACCATATGATAAGGAGTCAGATCCTCCTCAAATCCGGTTCCGGAACTGGTTTCAAAGGAAATCTCTTTCCCGGTATATTCCTTCAGCCATGCCGGTATCTTGACAGTCCCGATGTCCTCACACTGTCTGTGATGCGTACATCCCTCACTGATCAGGACCCGGTCGCCGTCTTTCAGCGTCTCGACAGCCCGGACGCCCTGTACGGCCACGTCGAGAAATCCTTTATAGCGGGCCATCAGGATGGAAAAAGAAGTAAGCAGAATATCCTGCGGCACAATTCTGGAAACCTTCTGAAATACCTGACTGTCCGTAATCACCATAGCCGGTTTCTTCCCCAGCGTTTCCAGGGTATCCTTCAATTCCGCATCCCGCACAACAACCGCGGCAGCTCCGGAATCCAGGATATCACGGATCGTCTGCTGCTGCGGCAGGATCAGTCTCCCCCTCGGCGCAGCCGTATCAATCGGAACGACCAGCACAAGCAGATCTCCCGGGCTGATCAGATCGCCCACGATCTCAACCCGGCTGCCCGGATTCTTCGCGGTCCGTCCGATCATTTCCTTCAGCTCATAAATATTTTTCTTTTCCAGAGCGCTGACATAGATTTCATGTTCTCCGGTTTCCTCTTTGCCAGCCTCTTTTTCCTGCTTTGGCTCCTGTTCCAGAAGATCCGATTTATTATAGGCAATCACATACGGAATATCCTTCTGGCGGAACAATTCCAGCATTTCCCTGTCTGCCGTTTTCAACCCTTCCGAAGCATCCACAACGAGAACTGCAATATCCGTCCGGTTCAGTACCTGTTTTGTCTTCCTGACACGCAGTTCTCCCAGACTGCCCTCGTCATCAAATCCCGGCGTATCGATAATGACCACCGGCCCGATGGGCAAAAGTTCCATAGATTTTGAGACCGGATCCGTCGTGGTTCCCTTCGTATCGGATACAATTGCGAGATCCTGCCCCGTCACGGCATTGACGACACTGGACTTTCCCGCGTTGCGGACGCCGAAAAAACCGATATGAACACGGTTGGCGCCTGGTGTACTGTTCAGACTCATCTTTTTTTCTCCTCAAAAAAACCCCTGTGCCTGAAAAGGGCACAAGGGTAACATAAACACATCCATGTCACACGCACTTGTCTTTCCCCTCAGGAATCCTTGAAAAGATCAGATACCTTTACGGTCAGATTCATGACTGCTGTCACATCTTTCATATGTTTTATTATATTGAGCTGTCCTTAAGATTGTCAACACTAACTATCCTAATAAGGGGAGATTATTTCCTGCTGATATACCCCTTTGCAGTCAGAAGTTCTGCACAGAGAACGGCTCCGCCTGCTGCACCTCGGATTGTATTGTGCGCCAGTCCGATGAATTTCCAGTCATAGACGGTATCCTCGCGAAGACGTCCGATGCTGACTCCCATTCCGTTCTCATAATCTACATCCAGTGCCACCTGCGGACGGTTCTCCTCCTCCAGATACTGGATATAATGCTTCGGAGCACTCGGAAGATTCAGTTCCTGCGGCTGGCCGCTGAAGTTCACCAGCGCGTCGATCAGCTGCTGTTTCGTCGGTTTCTCTCTGAATTTTACAAATACCGCTGCCGTGTGGCCGTTCAGTACAGGTACACGCACGCACTGGCATGTGATGACCGGTAAAGAGGCCGGAACGATCTCACCCTTGACCGGATCAACGGATCCCCAGAGACGAAGCGGTTCTTTCTCGGACTTTTCTTCCTCGCCGCCGATGTAAGGGATGATATTGCCCACCATCTCCGGCCAGTCTTTGAATGTCTTGCCGGCGCCGGAAATTGCCTGATAGGTCGTTGCCACAACTTCATAGGGCTCAAACTCCCTCCATGCGGTCAGGGCAGGAGAATATGCCTGGATCGAGCAGTTGGGCTTCACGGCAATAAAACCGCGGGTCGTGCCCAGACGCTTCTTCTGATATTCAATGACCTTCATATGCTCCGGATTGATCTCGGGAACCACCATCGGGACATCCGGCGTCCAGCGGTGCGCGCTGTTGTTCGAAACAACAGGGGTCTCCGTCTTTGCATATGCTTCCTCGATAGCCCTGATCTCTTCCTTGGTCATATCCACGGCACTGAACACAAAATCCACCTGTGCTGCGACTTTCTCCACCTCATTGACGTTCATGACAATGATATCTTTCACTGCTTCCGGCATCGGGATGTCAATTTTCCAGCGGTCACCGATGGCATCCTCATAGCGTTTCCCCGCAGAACGGGAACTTGCTGCGATGGTTGTCACCTCAAACCAGGGATGATTCTCCAGAAGAGAGATGAATCTTTGTCCGACCATGCCGGTTCCGCCCAAAATACCTACTTTTAATTTCTGATCCATATCAGTATCCTCCATTTTTTATGAACAGCTGTTACAACTCTCAAGATTTGTCCGCGTATCACGAACACTTGTCTTTACCTACGATATATTACGCCTATTTCTGAAAAAAAGCAACCCCAAAAAAGATCTTTATATCAATTGTTCTCCAGATAATCCTTCTCCAGCGCAATCACCCGCTCCATTGCTTCTTTCCCGGGCGCACCGATGGTCAGCCGCTTATTGACACAGGTTTCCATGGAGATCGCGTCATAGATGTCCTCCTCAAAAACCGGGCTGATGGCTTTGAGCTCTTCTAAAGACATGTCATCAATTGCCATATCCTTCTCTATACAATACAGTACGATCCGGCCAACGATCCCATGCGCGTCCCGGAAGGGTACACCGTGGTTAACGAGATAATCCGCCGCATCGGTCGCGTTTGTGAATCCGTTATTCGCACTTTTTTTCATGATCTTTCTGTTGAACTTCATCGTGGAAATCATGCCGCAAAAGAGTGCCAGGCAGCCTTTCACAGTATCGATCGCATCGAAGGTCAACTCCTTATCCTCCTGCATATCTTTGTTATATGCCAGCGGAAGCCCTTTCATCGTTGTCAGAATCGCATTCAGAGCGCCATACACCCGCCCTGTTTTTCCGCGCACCAGCTCCGCGATGTCGGGATTCTTTTTCTGGGGCATGATACTGCTTCCCGTACTGTATGCATCATCAATCTCCACGAACTGGTATTCATTGGAATTCCAGATGATGATTTCCTCGCAAAAACGGCTCAGGTGCATCATCACAGTCGCGAGCGCGCTCAGGAATTCGATCAGATAATCCCGGTCGGACACCGAATCCATACTGTTCAGCGTCGGCCCGTAGAATCCGAGAAGTTCTGCCGTCAGCTCCCGGTCCAGCGGATAGGTCGTCCCCGCAAGCGCACCGGCGCCGAGCGGGCAGTAATTCATGCGCTCATAGATATCGTGGAGACGTCCGCGGTCGCGTTTGAACATCTCAAAATACGCTCCCACATGATGCGCCAGGGTCACCGGCTGTGCCTTCTGCAGATGTGTAAAGCCGGGCATGATCGTCTCTGTATTCTCCTCCATGATGACAAGCAGTTCTTTCAGCAGATTTTTTAACAGCGCATCCGTATCCAGCACTTCCTGTCTTGTATAAAGCCGCATGTCCAGCGCGACCTGATCGTTTCTGCTCCGCCCGGTATGAAGCTTCTTTCCGGTATCTCCGAGACGGTCGATCAGATTTGCCTCCACAAAGCTGTGGATATCTTCATACTCCTCCGTAATCGGAAGCTTTCCGGCATCCACATCCGCACGGATCTCCTTCAGCGTCCGGATGATCTCATTCATCTCCTCCCCGGTCAGGATTCCCTGCCTGCCGAGCATGGTCACATGGGCAATACTGCCTTCTATGTCCTGCTTATAAAACTTCTGGTCAAAAGAAATCGACGCGTTGAAATTGTACACCAGCTGATCGGTATCCTTTGTAAAGCGTCCTCCCCATAACTGAGCCATTCTGTCATCCTCCTTTTATTCTTCTGTGTGTCCTTCACTTTTTCTCTTTTTTTCTTCTCTTTCCCTTTTGGAAAAAATACACCCGCAGTAATCCTGCCTGTACAGTCCGTATTCTTTTGACAGTTCTGTCGAACGCTTATATCCGTTCTTCTTTTTGAAATCCGAATTCAGAAAACAGGTTCCTTCAAAGCGGGCTGCCGCTTTCTCTCCGATTTCATTTAACATCGCTGCATTCTTCAGCGGACTGATGGTAAGCGTCGTTGTAAAGTAATCAAACTTTTCCTGCTGAGCCAGTCTGGCCGTTTCATTCAGACGCAGCTCGAAACAGCGAAAGCATCGCTCTCCTCCCTCCGGAATATGCTCAACTCCCTTCACGGCATCAAAAAAAGCAGCCGGCTGCCAGGGGCCTTCCGCAAAGGATACCGGATGTCCGGCAGGCAGGCGCGCGATCAGAGATTTCTGCTCTTCCACACGTCTTTCGTACTCCGCCCGATCCGTAATATTCGGATTATAATAGAAAACGGTAATCTCAAAATACGCAGACAGATACTCCAGCACGTAACTGCTGCAGGGTGCGCAGCAACTGTGCAGCAACAGACGCGGCACATGGTCTGCGCGGACCAGTTCTTCAATTTTTCTGTCCAGTTCCTTCTGATAATTTACATTCATAATTTAATTATTGTATCTGATTCAGATTCATTTGACAATAGCACAATCTATTTCTTTTCATACTTTAATATATACCGGAAAACAATGGAGTTTTTTATGCACCCCATCTTTGAAATAAAACAGGTAAGCTACACTTACCATACCATGCAGGGCGGGATCCCCGCCTTGTCTGACATTACCTTTTCTGTATCTTTGGGCGAATTTATCGCCATCGTCGGTCCCAGCGGCTGCGGGAAATCCACGCTCCTGAACCTGCTTTGCGGTCTGATCACCCCGGAAACCGGAAACATCCTGTTCAACGGAAAGCCTCTGTCCCCGCAAAGCAGACTCCGGATCGGCTACATGCTCCAGCAGGATTATCTGCTGGAATGGCGCACGATTCTGAAAAACGTCCTGCTGGGTCTGCAGATCCGTCATCAGCTGACCGGTGAAACAATCCGTTACGCGAAAACGCTTCTGAACCAGTACGGGCTCGGTTCCTTTGAAAATGCCAGGCCTCACGAGCTGTCCGGAGGGATGCGCCAGCGGGCCGCTCTCATACGGACCCTCGTGTTAAAGCCGGATCTTCTGCTGCTCGATGAGCCATTCTCCGCGCTGGATTATCAGACAAGGCTCACCGTCGGAAATGATATCGGCAAGATCATCTCAAAACAGAAAAAAACTGCGATCCTTGTCACCCACGACCTTTCCGAAGCGGTCAGCCTCGCCAGCCGGGTCCTGGTCTTAAGCAGCCGCCCCGGCAGAATCAGAAAGGAACTGATCATCGATCTGCCTTCGGATCTGACTCCCCTCGAAAGGCGGAGCCACTCTTCATTTAAAGATTATCAAAATATTCTCTGGGAGGAACTGCATCATGATACAGCCGCCGAATAATCAGGCCCCCGCATCCTGGCATCAGGAACAATTTTTAAAAAATCAGAAAAGGCACACAAGAAAGATCCGTCTGCTCCGCATCCTTTCCTTTGCCGCATTTCTCATTCTCTGGGAGACAGCCGCAGATTTCGGATGGATCGACAGCTTTATCTTCAGCAGCCCCTCCAGACTCCTCCTCTGCCTGAAATCCATGATTCTGGACGGGTCCATCTGGCAGCATATCAGCATCACCTTACTGGAGACTCTTGTAAGCTTCGGCCTCGTCATCGCGCTCACACTTCTGATCACAATCCTTCTGTGGTCAAACAGAACCCTTTCCGAAACCTCCGAGCCCTGCATGGTCGTACTGAACAGTCTTCCGAAATCCGCGCTTGCCCCTCTGCTGATCGTCTGGCTTGGATCCGGCTGCAGAACGATTATCGTTACCGGTCTGTCCGTAGCCATCTTCGGGTCCATCCTGAGCCTGTACCGCGGCTTCATGGATGTGGACCCCAACCAGATCAAGCTGATCCGGACTCTTGGCGGAACCCGCAGAAATATCCTGTCCCGGGTCGTACTGCCCTCCAACATCCCGAATCTCTTTTCCATCATGAAAGTAGACATCGGTCTGTGTCTGGTCGGCGTCATCATCGGGGAATTTATCTCCTCCAGGCGGGGGCTCGGATACATGATCATATACGGAAGCCAGATATTCAAACTGGACTGGATCATCCTCGGCATCGTCATCCTGTGCCTCATCGCTCTGGGGCTGTATCAGGCACTGGTGTGGATTGAGAAGAAGTGCCTGAAGTAATCCGGCGCGCCCCGGGCGGATTAAAAAAGAAGAGAACGCATTGCACAATTCTTCCGGATAAACTATAATGAATAACACATCAAAAGATTTTGAAAGGAAATGGAGAATACCTATGAAAAAAATGTCCGTCCTTTTATTTGCAATGACACTGACTGTCTCGACTCTGACCTTTGCTTCTGCCGCAGAGCCGTCGTCAGTCCCCCCTCAGGAAACCGTCACCGAAGTGAACGATCCGGAAGAAATCCCCGCAGCCACTGTTGCGGATAGCCCCAAAACAGATCCGGCAGAGGATACCGGTACTTCTGCAGACAACAATCCGGCAGAAGACAGAACAACGGGTTTTAAAGAAGTGAACGGGCAGTCCGTTTACTATGTCAATGGCGAAAAGTCTTCTCTGAGCGGAGTCGTGAAGCTGTGGGACAATAACTGGTATCATCTGAAGGATGGAGTCCTTCAGAAAGAAGTTACGGTCGCGCAGAATGCCAACGGCTGGTGGTACATCAATGCCGGCGGCCAGGTCGATTTTCATTATAATGGATTTGCGAAGAATGCCAACGGCTGGTGGTACTTACGAAACGGCAAGGTGACCTTTCAGGACAGCAGCGTGATCAGCGGCACTGTCAACGGTGAAAACGGATGGTGGTACGTCCGCAAGAGTCATGTTCTTTTTACCAATACCATTGCCCAAAACCAGAACGGCTGGTGGCGCATTAAGAACGGAAAAGTAGACTTCGGCTGCAATTCTGTTGAACAGAACGAGAATGGCTGGTGGTACATCCGCAAGGGCAAGGTCGATTTCAGTTACACCGGCATTGCCAGGAACCAGAACGGCTGGTGGCGCATCGTCAAAGGAAAGGTCGACTTCCGATGCAATTCTGTAGAGCAGAACGAAAACGGATGGTGGTATATCCGAAAAGGAAGAGTCGATTTTAACTATACCGGCGTGGCCCAGAACCGGAACGGCTGGTGGCGCATCGAAAAAGGAAAGGTAAACTTCGGCTTTAACGGCATCGCCTCCAACCAGAACGGATCCTGGTATCTGCAAAAGGGAAAAGTGAACTTCGGCTTCAGCGGTGATGTCACTTATAACGGAAAAACATACCATATTCAAAAAGGAAAGGTAGTTAACGGCAGCTACCAGAATGGTCAGCAGATCTACCTCAATAAGAGCTGGGAATTTGCCGGCAATTCAGAAATCAATTCCGGATGCGCCGTCCTCTACAAGGCGTCCTCCAACCGGAAGAATATCATTGTAGGCGTCAATGCCGGCCATGGCACGAAAGGCGGCACCTCCAGAAAAACCTGGTGTCATCCGGATAAGAGTCCCAAAGTTACCGGCGGGACCACATCAAAGGGAGCCACCAAAGCCGTTGCCGTATCCGGCGGAATGACCTTCAACGACGGGACCAGCGAGAGCACGGTCACCCTGCAGATGGCTCAGACGCTCAAGTCAAAGCTTCTGGCACAGGGTTACGATGTGCTCATGATCCGCGACGGAGACGATGTACAGCTTGACAACGTAGCCCGCACCGTCATTTGCAACAATGTTGCCGACTGCCATATTGCACTGCATTGGGACGGGGACGGACTCAGCTATGACAAGGGCTGCTTCAGTCTGACCGTTCCGGACGGCATCAAAGGCATGTATCCTGTCTCCAAAGTATGGAAGCAGGACGATGCCCTCTCCAACGCACTGGTGCAGGGACTGAAGTCAAAAGGCGCGAAGATTCACGGCAGCGGAACCATGCAGATGGATCTGACTCAGACCTCCTACAGTTCCATCCCCAGCACCGATATCGAGCTTGGAAATCAGTGTTCCAGACACGACAGCGCAACACTGAACAATCTGGCCGACGGACTGGTAAGCGGTATCAATACCTACTTCGGAAAATAAGTTCAAGTCTCACTCGCGAGGATACGCCGGTTGAGAACCTGATCCAAAGAAAAGCCGCCGCATGAATGATTTTTCAATCATTCATGCGGCGGCATCTTTCATTCATCCAGATCAATGCTCATTTCATCGAATCCTTTCCGTTGTTTCTTTATCCGGCTTTTTTCACCGGAATGATTTCACCCAGTTCAACAGAGAATCCTTCCAGACATTCTCAGTGACCGTGCGCTTCATCTGATCCGATACCGATCCGTTTACGGCCATCTTCTGCAGAATGGCAGCCTGCAGTTCTTCCACAGACATCTCTTCATAAGGCTTGTCCGGCACCTGCTTCAAAGGCTCGCTGCTTTGGCTGTCAGAGCAGGGAATCTCTTCAGGAACCGGCAGTACATCTGTATGCTCAAACTCCAATCCGGCCGAATCCGGTATCCAGATCTCTCCAAAATTTGCTCTGACATTTACAGAGAGTCTGCCATCCTCCGCCTTTACTTCTTCACCGGACAGCGCTCCGGTATATGTCTGATTCCGTGCCGGAACAGTCAAAGACGCGTCGTTGTCATCGTTATTCACCGTAATGATCACATCCTGTCCCTTCCAGTTCCTGCTGAACGCATATTGCCGGTTCGTCAGGCAAAGTTCCGCATAATCTCCCCATGACAGAGCCGGCGTCTTCTGCCTGATCTCTCCGAGAGCCGCGATCAGCGCCGTACAGGGATTGTTCTTCACCGCGTCCCTGTACTCTTCCAGATGCAGAGCCGGGCGCAGGGAATCATCCGAATACCGTTCTTTTTTCCCTTCGATCCCGAACTCCGAACCATAATAGACCGACGGGATCCCCGGCAATGTATAAAGCAGAATGTGAACAGGCGCAAAGTGCGCTTTATTGATCAGCTTCGTATAGATCCGCTCCACGTCATGGTTGTCCGCAAAATTATAAAGTTTGATGCCATTTCCCTGAATCCCGGTCTCGAACTGCCTCCGGATCGTGTGCGCGATTTCAAAATAATTATGATCATTGTGTCCTGAATAAAGCGCCTTGTAAAGATGATAATTGGTCACGGAATGCAGGGTTCCTTCATTCACCCAGCGGGTGTAATCTCCATGGATCACCTCGCCCATCAGCCAGAAATCTTCTTTCACTTCCTTTGCAACAGACCGCAGTGCTTTCATGAAATCAAAATCCAGCACATCGGCCGCATCCAGTCGAATCCCGTCTATGTCAAACTCACTGACCCAGAAACGAATCACGTCACAGATATACGCAATCACCTCAGGGTTCCTCTGGTTCAGCTTGACCAGAAGGTTATAACCTCCCCAGTTCTCATAGGAAAATCCGTCATTGTATTCATTGTTTCCATTAAAATTCACATGACAGAACCAGTCCCGGTAAGCGGAATTCTCACGGTTCTTCTTCAGATCCTGAAACGCGAAAAAATCCCGCCCGGTGTGGTTAAAGACACCGTCAAAGATCACACGGATCCCTTTTTCATGGCAGAGCGCAGTGAACTCTCTCAGATCCTCATTCGTCCCCAGTCTGGAATCCAGCTTCCTGTAATCCGTCGTCTCATAACCATGTCCGACCGACTCAAACAACGGGCCGATATAAAGCGCATTGCAGCCGATCTCTTTGATATGATCGATCCACAAAACCAGTTCCTTCAGTCGGTGCACCGGCTCTCCATAAGGATTCTGCTTAGGCGCGCCGCAGAGTCCAAGCGGATAAATGTGATAAAAAATTGCTTCATCATACCAGGCCATACTTCCTTACCAAACCTCCGCTCTACAGTTCCAATTCCTTAAAAAGCGCGATCTCGAACGCACCTTCACAGAGTTCTCCCAGCTTCGGCAGAATCGTCGTGTAATGCTCCGTAGCCTTATGATGATCAATGGCCGCCTGATCCTTCCAGAATTCAATAAATGCCAGTGTCGCCGGTTCCCCGATCAGCTCATTCAGCGCATAGGAAATATTTCCCTCTTCCTGTCGGGATTTCTCCACAAGCTCCTTTGCCATGGACTTGAAATGCTCCACCTCGTTCGCTTTTACTTTCCCCTTTGCGACAATCTTAATCATAACTGTTTCCTCCTTCTTGTCTGTTGTTTACTTATGATACTACAGAAAAATGAAAAACTCAACTTACTGCTTAACAGGCGTGCGCAGATAAAATAGTTAACCATTTCCCCTGTATCCGGTTGACAATCGTGCTGTTTCGAGCTAAAATGTTAACACTTAATCAATAATCGAGGTAAACAATTATGAAAGAAAAATTATCCGCCCAGGAGCTCACAACAATGGCTCTTCTTGCAGCACTTTTGTGCGTATCCTCTTATATCAGTATTCCGCTTCCTTTTTCACTGGTCCCCATTACGGCCCAGACATTAGTGATTAATATGGTTGCTCTCCTCCTGAAACCAAAGAAAGCCGGCATTACTGTCCTCATCTGGATTCTTCTCGGCATCATCGGTCTGCCTGTCTTTTCCGGCGGCAAGGCCGGATTCGGAGTCATCGCAGGCCCGACCGGCGGTTATATCATCGGCTATCTCGCTGCCGTCATTCTGATTGCAATGATGAAAGGAAAAAAGAACAGATTTCTTCGAAACCTGATTTCCGTATTCTGCGGGATCCCGATTATCTACGCCATCGGTTTCCCCTGGATGAAACTGGTAACAAACATGGACTGGAAGGCAGCGTTTGCCGCAGGCGTGCTTCCTTTTATCGCCGGCGACATTATCAAATGTATTGCTGCCGTGTCTGTCTGCAAGCCCCTTTACCGGATCGTTAACGCAGCAGATCACAGTGTCACAAAAGAATCCTTACAGCACGAATAGAAAAGAGAATGAACATGAACGTTTTGGAATTATCCGGCCGCATCATAGCGGGAAAACGCCTCTGCAGACAGGATGACCTGCATTTTTTCCAGACCTGTGATCTGGCAGACCTTTGCAAAGGAGCCGACGCGATCCGCGCCCATTATTGCGGAAATAAAGTAGATCTTTGTACCATTATCAACGGACGAAGCGGCCGCTGCAGTGAAGACTGCAAATACTGTGCTCAGTCCGCACATCATCACACAGAGTGTGACGTGTATGGTTTTCTGGATATCGATACTATTTTAAAAGCTGCCCTCGCAAATGAAAAAGAAGGTGTGAACCGCTTCTCAATCGTCACTTCCGGACGGACCCTGGATGGGGAGGATTTTGAAAAAGCAATTCTGGCTTACAAAAAAATGCATCAGGAATGTCATATATCCCTGTGTGCGTCCCACGGTTTTTTGAGTTCTGAACAGTTTCAGCGTCTTCATGACGCAGGCGTACAGCGCTATCACTCAAACATTGAAACCTCCCGGAGCCGCTTCCCCTCCATCTGTACCACGCATACATTTGAGGAAAAACTGGAAAACATCCGCCGTGCGAAAGCGGCCGGCCTGTCCGTCTGCTCGGGCGGAATCATCGGTATGGGCGAAACACTGCAGGACCGCATCGACATGGCCCTGACCCTGGCCGAACTCGACATCCGCTCCATTCCCATCAACGTACTGACGCCGATTCCGGGCACTCCTCTGGAGCACCTGAAACAGCTCTCCGCAGAAGACATCCTGCGCACCGTAGCCATCTTCCGCTATCTCAACCCCGAAGCCAACATCCGTCTCGCCGCGGGGAGATCACTGCTCCCGCAAAACGGCATGATCGCCTTTCAAAGCGGGGCCAGCGCGACCATAACCGGAAATATGCTCACCACCTCCGGCTCCACCATTCAGAGCGACAAAGAAATGTTTGCCGCTTTGGGGCGCGATATCGTTCCGGAGTACGGCAGACAGGCATCTCCGAAGAAATATATCCTATAAAAAACAGAAAACACGTGTTAATAAGTGTTTTTATTGACACACGTGCATACACGTGTTATAATGTAATCAACAAATGACAAGGGGAAAACAATAAAAGGAGATGCGCATATGGCAAAATATTTATATCCGGCAGTTTTTACAGTTGAAGAGAAAGGCATGTATTCTGTAGACTTTCCCGATCTGGAAGGTTGTTATACATGTGGTGAAAATTTGGCTGACGCAATTGCGATGGCAGAGGACGTTCTCGCCTTCACATTGTACGACTACGAAAAAGAGAAAAAGGAAATTCCCTCTCCTAGCAAAGCGGCAGATATTTCTCTTGGGGAAGGGGAATTTATTAATCTCATTTTATGCGACACTATTGAGTATCAAAAAAGGAATAACAATAAAGCTGTCAAAAAGACTCTTACTATTCCGGAATGGTTAAATGAAGCAGCTACCGCAGCGGGATTAAACTTCTCTCAGGTATTGCAAAATGCCTTAAAAAAGCAGTTGAACTTATAAAGCCGCCAAAATAGAATAAAGAACCTCTGGAAATTCTTGAAAAAATCAAGATATTTCCAGAGGTTCTTTATTATTTTATACTTCCGAGAGCTTCGAATGGGACTCGAACCCACGACCCCTTCATTACGAGTGAAGTGCTCTACCAACTGAGCCATCGAAGCAAGCAATTATTATTATATAAAACATTCACGTAAATTGCAACTGTTTTTTTTTTTATTATTTTGATAAGGCTGCTGTACAGAATGGTATCCGCACAGCAGCCCCGAAAAGGTATTTGGAGTTATTGGTGTTTTCTGTTTTTATCAGCCTGCTTATTTTCCGGATGCCGGATTCCAGCCCTTCATGACAGCACGGGAAATGACCATCTTCTGGACTTCGCTCGTTCCCTCATAGATCCGGAGGATGCGGGCATCATTTCCATGGTTTTTCCGGTGCCGACGATCCGGGACAGACGCTGTGTCCCGCCAAAGCCGGGGATTACCCCGAGAGAAACTTCCGGGATACCAAAACGCGCTTTTGTGGATGCAATACAAAAATCACAGGCCATGGCCAGTTCACAGCCGCCGCCAAGAGCATAGCCATTTACCGCAGCAATCACAATTGCATGCATTCCGGTAATGCCGTGCATAATACTCTGACCAAGGCGGCTGAATTCCTTCGCCTCAGCCGGATTCATATCCTTCATGGACGCAATATCAGCGCCTGCAACAAATGCTTTCTCTCCGCCTCCTGTGATAATCACGACTTTTGCATGATTTTTTTCACAAAGCGCCAGGTTTTCCCGCAGCTGGTTCAGGACATTCGGATTTAATGCGTTCAGAGCTTTCGGTCTGTCAATCGTCAGCAGCGCGCCCCATTCTTTCTTTTCATACTTTACATAGTTTTCCATTCCTTGATCCGCCTTCTTTTACTGTCTACTCATATTTATAAAATCCGCGTCCTGTCTTCTTCCCCAGCCAGCCTGCTTTCACATACTGACGCAGCAGCGGGCAGGGACGGTACTTGCTGTCTGAATATCCTTCGTACAGGACTTCCATGATGGCCAGAACAGCAGCCTTCTCTTCTTCTGTCTTTTTGCCCTTGGCCACATCTTTTGTCAGCAGCTTCTCAATAAACGCCATACGCTTATCGATATATTCCTGTTTGATGTCGTTTAAGTAGACCTTCGCGCCTGTCTGTGCGAATACCTGCGCGATGCCTCCGCCCATCTGACCAGCTCCGATTACCATAACTGTGTTGATTTTCATGTTTCTTTATCCTCCTTTATTTTTCAATGAACACATTCGCCGTACTTTATCATTGAACCAATTCACCAAATACATTCTAGTCCACTTGATAATATTTTGTCAATGAACGGATTCACCAAAAGCTCAAAGTTTTTTTTGTATAAATATCCTAAACAAAGCGCTTTTGTTGTCATTGGGAATCGCTTACCTAAGACAAAAAAACCGGACAGATCCGTGTCCGAGTAAATTCGGATCAGATCTGTCCGGCAGCGCCTTCCTGAAGGGTTATTATATTTTATTTCATAAATCTGTCCAGAACTTCTTCCAGTCTGTCAAGATCCTGCTCTGTGGTCGACCAGCTTGTCGCGAAACGCACAACCGAGTGTGTGTCATCCTTTTTTTCCCAAAAACTGAATGCAATATCCTGTTCCAGGTTTTTCATCAGGCTGTTCTCCAGAATCACAAACTGCTGATTTGTGGGCGAATCAAGATAGAATTCCAGTCCATGCGAGCGAATGAGTTCTTTTAACCGCTCTGCCATGTCTATGGCATGTCTGCTGATTTCAAAATACAGATCATCCGCAAAAAGAGTGTCAAACTGTATGCCCAGCAATCTTCCCTTGGCCAGCAGTGCTCCGCGCTTTTTCACAGATGTCATGAAATGCTTCGGCATGTTTCCTTTTGTAAACACAACCGCTTCCCCGCAGAGAGCGCCGACCTTCGTGCCGCCGATATAAAACACATCGCACAGAGATGCAATCCCGGGCAAAGTCAGATCCGTATCTCTGCTCATCAAACCATAGCCCAGACGTGCCCCGTCCATGTAGAGCGGAATCTGAAATCTCCGGCAGACTTCTGACAGCTCTGTCAATTCCTGTTTCGAATACAGGGTGCCGTATTCTGTAGGATGTGATATGTATACCATTCCCGGGAAAACCATGTGCTCATGATTGCAGTCCTCGTAGAATCCGGTCAGATAGCTGTTCAGCACTTCCGCATCTATTTTCCCGTCCGTCTGCGGAACTTCCAGAACCTTATGTCCGGTATATTCAATGGCGCCTGCCTCATGAACACTGACATGACCGGTCTTTGCGGCGACAACTCCCTCATAATCCGAAAGCATCGTGGAAATGACCACCTCGTTGGTCTGCGTTCCGCCGACAAGGAACGCAATCTCTGCATCTTCCATTCCGACCGCCCTGCGGATTCTCTCTTTTGCCCGCTCACAATAAAAATCCGTACCATAACCGGACAAACTTTCCATATTTGTCTCCCCGAGTTTTTTCAGGATCTCCGGGTGTGCTCCTGCAATATAATCACTTTCAAATGAAACCATACTTCCTGTTCCCCGTTCCCCCGGATAACATGATCCGGTCTTCTTCTTTCCTCTTTTTCCTTTGATTTTACATCTCAGGGCAGGCATTGTCATGTACTTTTTCATGGATCCCTTCCATTTTCTTCTATGACACAAAAAGAGCGGCCGTCGCACGCACCCGGATTGGATGTGCGCGGCAGCCACTTGAAATTTATTATCAGATTCTGGCTACTCCCGTGTCTCTCGCCGCCTGTGCGACAGCTGCAGCTACTGCATCTTTGACTCTGGGATCAAAAGCTTTCGGAATGATGAAGTCAGGCGTCATCTCTTCCTCACTGATTACGCCTGCGATGGCTTTTGCAGCCGCAATCTTCATTTCTTCATTGATATCGCTTGCGCGCACATCAAATGTTCCGCGGAAGATGCCGGGAAACGCAAGTACGTTGTTGATCTGATTCGGGAAATCGGAGCGGCCTGTCGCAACCACTGCTGCCCCGCCCTTCTTTGCATCCTCCGGATAGATCTCCGGAGTCGGATTTGCGCAGGCAAACACAATCGGATCCGGGTTCATGGACCGCACCATCTCTGTGGTGACGAGGCCGGGTGCGCTGACTCCAAGGAAGATGTCGGCTCCCTTCATGGCATCTGCCAGGGTTCCCTGCACTTTCCTTTTGTTGGTCAGCCGGGCAATTTCTTCTTTATAGGGATTCATCCCCTCTTTACGCCCCTCATAAATAGCTCCTCTGCTGTCACAGAGAATGGCATCCTTCAGGCCATAGCTCATCAGAAGCTTTGTGATTGTGATCGCAGCTGCTCCGGCACCGGAAACTGCAATCGTACAGTCTTCCCACTTTTTCCCGGTGACCTTCATAGCGTTAATCAGGCCTGCCAGCGTAATGACCGCTGTTCCGTGCTGATCGTCATGGAAAATCGGGATATCACATTTTTCCTTAAGTTTTTTCTCAATCTCAAAACACCTGGGCGCAGATATATCTTCCAGATTCACACCGCCAAAGCTGCCGGAAATCAGATAAATGGTGTTGACAATCTCATCAACATCCTTGCTCTTGATGCAGAGCGGAAAAGCATCCACACCGCCAAAGGACTTAAACAGTACACATTTTCCTTCCATGACAGGCATTCCCGCTTCCGGTCCGATATCTCCCAGTCCAAGGACAGCGGAACCGTCGGTCACGACGAGACACATATTCCAGCGCCTGGTCAGTTCATAAGAAAGGTTGACATCCTTTTGTATTTCCAGACAAGGCTGTGCAACGCCCGGTGTGTAGGCAAGCGACAGATCTTCCTCGTTTTCAACGGGAACGGTGTGCACCACCTCGATTTTTCCCTTTTTCTCATAGTGCAGCTTCAGACTTTCTTCTGCATAATTGTGTTTTGCCATCATTTTCTCCTTTCGATATTCAATACAGAATTCATAGAACTATAAAATTGATTTTCAGCGCAAACATTGCTTTGTGCTTCCCGGAAAAGCTTCCTCAGAAGAAGACCGGTACCAGTATGGATGCAATTAGTATGATGAACGCACCTCCCAGTCTGGATGAGATCTGCGCAAAGGGCATGAGCTCCATTCGCTTGGATGCCATCAGAACGGCAACATCTCCGGTTCCTCCCATGTTTGCCATACAAAGACCTGCCGTAATGGCAGCTTCAATCGGATAAAATCCAACCAGTCTGCCGACCAGACCGGCACCGATGATTGCTCCGAAAACTACGACTGCCACAAGCACAATGTAGGTCGGTGTCAGCGCCTGAATGATCTGCCCCATATCCGTGTAGGCAATACCGATTCCAAGCATCAGGGCTCCTGTCCAGTTTCCTGCCACAAACTTATACCATGAGGATGCCGCATTTTCATACTTTTCAGGAATAATGCCGAGACTCTTCGCAACTGCAACCGAAATAATCATCCATGCGTACGGATGAATATCAACCCCGGTCAGTGCAACCAGTTTTGCAATAATGCTTCCCAAAGCGAAAAAGGCTGTCGCGACTACCATGCCGATTGCATAATCGCCGACTCCCTCCACTTTGACTTCCTTATCTTCCTGTCTGAGAGACTCATCTTTGCTGATGACCAGCTGGCCGTTTCCCGTCAGTTTCGGAACTGCCTGCCCCAGTCTGTTCAGCAGGCCGCCAAAGACGATGGCAAATGCATTTCCAAGGGCTACCGCCGGAACCAGACGGCTCATGATCTGCTCAGCCGGAATGCCGAGCGCACTCTCAAAGACTTTTGAAATCGGAACAGCTCCTGCTCCCATTCCGCCTCCCATGATGGGGATACCTATATAGGCAATGGATTCACCAACTGCCATTCCAAACAGATTTCCGAAAACGGATACCAGAAGAATTGCCAGTCCCACCGCTCCGCCAATGCACGGCAGATATCGGATGGCCGCCCGGATCAGCAGTTTCCGGTTCATACCAAGAATCGATCCTGTGATCAGTGCCGCAATATAGAAGTCCAGGAATCCGCCGTCCTTCATGAAAACGGAACAGGTCTCGGTTACCGTTTCAGGAATTACGTGCAGATAAACAAGCGCCGCGCCTCCAAAGATGCAGACAATCGCTCCTCCACCCAGAAACGTCTTGACGATCGGCGTCACATTTCCAATCTGATTCAGAAGTGCTCCGAAGATCATGAGAAACAAAAAAGCTCCGACCATGCCGGCAGGAAGGACGCCCAAAGCGCATGCGACAACCGTGATGGCCAGAATAATCAGAAACATTTTCAAGTCAATTCCCATTATTTTGATTTTTTTCATCTCAACTCTCCTCTCTTTTTGTATAAAACTGAAATTCAAAAATTTGTATAATATTACCAGTTCTATACAAACGTCCATCTAACTTTTCAGCATTTTATATAGGAGTGAGACTTTTTAGTTCCGGAGAGGTTGCTAAATGAGCATTAAAATAGCGTCTCGCTTGTGAGACGCTCGCGCCGGACAGAGCTCATATATGGGAACTTTATGGAATCAAATTCCTGACCGAAAACCGGTTTTACAATCCTTTCGCAAAATTGCGGACCTCTTCGAGTTTTGCTTCAGATCCGTTCTCATCTCCCGCTGCGGTGATGATTCCGGCATCTTCCAATCCCATGAAACCAATCATATCCCGATAGGTACCAATCGCACCACTGTAAGGATTCGGAGAACCTGACGTCAAAAGCAGAGCTGTTTTCACTGCCTTCGCAGGTTTCCCGATCGCATAAACTCGCTGCATTGCTGCACTGAGCTGCGCGGTAACATCAAAATAATAAATCGGTGATGCATAAACAATCATATCAGCATTCCTGTATGCCGGCATGACTTTTTCCATGTCATCTTTCTGAACACATGTCCCCTCACCTTTTCCATGGCAATATTCACAGCCAAGACATCCGGCAATTTTCATTTTCCCCACATGAAGAACTTCCACCTCATGTCCCGCTGCTTCTGCACCCTCCTGAAATGCCTTGACCAAAGCAGCCGTATTGCCAATTTTCGGGCTTCCGTTTAACACTGCAATCTTCATCTTTTAACCTCCTTCGTCTTATAGGTAGTGTCAACTTTACTACCTGTTTTATTGTTACAAAACCTTGATTTTGGGGA
>CAMNOU010000005.1 GCA_946546945.1 uncultured Lachnospiraceae bacterium | reverse complement strand
TAGTCATATTCCTCCGAAAGGAAGATCGTCCTTTGCCATGGCGATCTTCTTTTCAATATTCAGCGCAGGATTCTCGTGACTTTAGTCGTGAGAGGGATGCGCCAAATTAACATTTTCGTCTTTAGCATGGGTTTCATACCTGCGCTGAATATTGAAGCGTCCGGCAGCGGGGGCAGGAGAGCTTATGCAGATTAGTGTGATGTTATCTTGGATTCGGTAACATAATGACAGGGTCTCAAATTGAAAAAAGTTATGACAAATCAGGAGGCAACTATGCAATTAAAACGAGACACAGATTATGCTGTACGAATAATGGTCTGTATGGCTGAAAGCCTGCAGGAAAATGAGGATAAAAAGGGGATGACTGCTGCAGAAATAATCGCAACGACCGGGATTCCGAGGGCAAGTTTTTTCAGGATCTGCGGGTATCTGGAGGAACATCAGCTGCTTCGCAAGGTGACGGAAACCGACGGAGAGATCTGGATTTATCCGGGGCGGGATTTCTGGGATCAGAGTCTGTTTTCCATTTCGGAGGCTGTAGAAGGGAATATGCAGATTTTTGTTATTTTTGGCAGGAATTCGCATCTTCTGAAAAAGTACGGAAAACAGTTCGAGCAGGTTCAGGAAAAGGTCAGCGAGTCTCTGGCAGAAATCACTCTCAAATCAATTGTAAATGTAAATGGTTAAAAGAAGAAACAATCGGAAGCATATTCCCGATCAATCCGAAAAGAACGTTTTCAGGCAAAGAACCTGCAGAACGTTCTTTTTTCATGAGCGGCTGCGTTAGTCATGCCGGATTTTTAGGGGCTGAACGGCTGTGCGGGGTCCAAATCTGTTAGTAAGAAGTTAGTGGTTTTCTGGTAAAATTTTCAATAATCTGAAAGATTTCTTTTCAAAAAAAGAAATATGGTGGTATGTAGATGAGAGCTATTATTGTCGATGATGAACCTATGATGCTCAAACGGTTTGCCCGGGTAAGCGCAAATATCTCTGATATTCAGCTGGCCGGTCAGTTTGAGACTTCTGAACAGGCATTGCATTTCATGAGAAAGCAGCCGATCGAGATTGCTTTTCTGGATATCGATATGCCGGTCATGGACGGGGTAGAGCTCGCGAAAAGACTCCGCGATATCAGACCGGATGTGGTCATCGTATTTATTTCAGCTTATGATACATATATCCGGGAGTTCAATCAGATTGGCGGAGATTATTATATCCTGAAACCATATAATACAAAAATCCTGGAAATGGCAATGGAGCGAATCCGGTTGATTGCAAGGAGGCAGCAAAAGAAACTCTACCTGCAGATGTTTGGCCGTTTTCTTGTGCTCAAGGACTCCAAACCGATCCCTCTTACGGGAAAGGCGAAGGAAATACTCGCGCTGGTTGCAACACGCAGAGGAAAGGAAATCAGCAATGGTGAAATTTTCCGCACGATCTGGGAAGGCAGAGAGTACAGCAATTCCAGTATGGTCGTATACTATAATGCCCTTCGCAGGCTGAAGCAGACGCTGGAAAAGACAGAGATAGAGAATTTACTTATTTCAACAGAAAGAGGCCAGATGTTAAATATTTCCCTGGTGGAATGCGACTACTATAACTGGCAGGACAAAAATCCTGACGGCAGAAGCCGGTTCGACGGAGAATTCCTGTCGGAATATTCCTGGGGAGAATACATTCTGGCAAATATAATGAACGATATCTACAATTAATCGCCATGAATAATACTACTTGCGGGAAAAGGCATCCGAACTGTAAAAAGGGATGCCTTTTTTCGTGTCTGAAATTTGTGTATTTCTTTCGTGAAAAATTAGTTACCGGTTAGTCGGGCTGTGCTACAAGGAATTTACAGTAACAAAAGGAAAACGAAAGCTGGTCAGGACAATAGTGCGGCAAGTAGGATGGTTTGTGATATTTGACTTGATCGGGAGAGGAGGAACACATGAAGGTAAAAAATAAGAAGAAACTTTCGAAATTGTTTTCTGCTGTGTTATGTCTGCAGTTGATACTGTCCTGCTGGGGCGGTATGGCATATGCGGCGGAAGCGCCTGCAGACAATCCCAAATCTGCGGTCAGTACAGATTTGGCGGATTTTCTGACAAATGTGGAAATTGATGCTGAAACGGATGCAGATGGAAACTATATCATCAATCCGAACAGCACTTACGAGATGACATTTACTTTTGCGGAGAATGAATCTCTTCAGTTCGATGATGAGGAGGTGCTGACTTACGATTTGCCGGAAGGATTGCGTGCCGCGGATGTCAGTCCAAATTCTTTTTCCATTAATGTGGTAGACGCACAGGGGACGGATACGGTATCCGGGAATACCTTTGAAGTGATTGACGGACAGCTTCGGGTCCGGTTAAACAAGGATGACCCGAACTTTGAACGTCTCGCGGCAATGGCGAATGTCCGGTTCAACATAACGATTGCTTCGGCTTTTGACCAGACGGCCGGAGAGATTTCGTTCAATCCCAGTATTGTCAAAGATTTTGTATATGAGGAAAATGCAGACCTGAATATTACGAAAAACGTTTCTTATGACTCGGATTCCGACACGGCTTCCTATACACTGCAGATTACATCTGCAGGAACCAATGAAAATGTCGTGCTTGAAGATCATCTTACCGGAACAGCATTGATTTTTAACAAGGATGTCAGCATCGAATCCAGCGTGAGCGGAACGGTTTCTGCAGAGCCGGATTACAATGCTGTGGACAATGGTTTCCGTGTCACGATCCCGCAGATGTCTGACGGGGAAGTGCTTACCCTGCATTACACGGCATCTGTCGATAATACAAAGATCACGGGAAACGGAACGGTGGCGCAGACCAATAATACGGCACGGGTGACAAGTGACCAGGTGCCGGACGGAAAAGAAGTCAGCGCGAACTTTGCGGGCCAGGCGAAGTTTTCCCGTGTGGAAAAATCAGCAGCGGGCGATCCGGTTCCGGCCGGTGAAAATCTGTATGAGCAGACCTGGACCATCAAGGTGAATGAAGATCACAAGATGCCAATGGGAGGTACGTACATCTCTGACTGGGTTGGGCAAAACAGCCGTCCGTTCATGCTCTTTACCGGTGACGGTATCTCTGTTCAGGTGACTTTGGAAAACGGCAGTGTTGAAACCAGAACGGTTCCGTGGTCGGAACTGAGGCTGTATACAAATGATGACGGTACTTACGGATGGGCTTATCTCACGCCGGAGTCCGATGGAAAAGCTTCGTATGAGATCACATGTACCACGCTGATCAACAGTACCGGAGCTTTGGGAAATCTGACCCTTGTAAATGGTGCGCAGGTCTATCAGGCGTATGATGAAGGGACCACTACGGTTACGGGCATAGGAGAAAGCACGTTCGCGCTCGATAAAAAGGCAATCGATACGACATCTGAAGAATCAGAATGGCAGCTTACCCTGACGGTTCCCGGTGAAGGCCTGCAGAGTCCCCGGATCGTGGATGACATGCCCAGACTGCAGTATAACGGACAGGATTATATTGACTATCTGGTGGATGGCTCCATGACAGTGGAAGGACTTCTGGATGGGGAGACCTGGACCCTCGGTTCCGATAATGATAATCGCACTTTTGTCATCACTTTCTATAACAGCGAAGATCAAAGCAGTGCAAACAGAGGCCTTTTGCCCACTCCGGACGGACAGCCGCGGGATATCGTGATCCGCTATAAAACAGCGGTCAATCAGGACTGGCTGGATCTGGCGGCAAATGACGGATATAACACATCCTCGCTTTACACGCACAAAAATACTGCCAGTGCAAGAGCAGGTGATTACAGACTCCCGTCGGTGAGCGATGTGGTCTACCCGGTAAAACCTGTTTTTGAAAAATCATTTGTGGAGCGGACAGATGCTGAGATCGACGGAGTGACCTATCCGGTCTTCCATTATTCTCTGCTCATGACCAGGCCGGTCGCAGACGGAGTTGTGATCCATGACAGTTTTGACACGCAGTACCTGAAATACTATGAGGCAGACGGAGTAAAAGTTTCTGCAGGCATGTCGCAGTCGACATCGGATACAGAGGAAGGAACTGCATCAGTGACCGATACTGCGGATGGAATTGACATCACGGTGAATGATTTCCCGAAACAGCCGAACGGAAAGTTTTTCCGTTTTTACAGGATTCAGTATTCCCTGATTGTCAAAGATGCGGCGGCGCTGGAAGAGTTGAATACAAATGCGGCTCAGTCACAGAATGGGATTACGCTGGAAAATACAGCTGCCTGGGATGATATGACATCAAAGGCGCAGTTCACATATAGTTATTTCCCTTATGTGGATAAGGAACTTCTGGCACGCCCGACAGCGGATAATGGATATGTGGCGGAGTTCAAGGTTTTCATTAATAAGTATGCGGAGGATCTGGATCCGACATCGGATGTCCTGACAATCCGGGATGTCCTTTCGTCTAATCTGAGGCTCCTTCCGGATTCTATTGTCATTTCTCCGGAGAATGATGCAATCACCGTACAGCATGACAGTGAAACAAACACGCTGACTTTTGATGAAGTGCCGGATGAGACCGCATTTGAGATCACCTATCAGGCGAGAGTGCTGGGAAATGGCAATGTAACGTATTCCAATACGATACAATTTGGAAAATTTGAGAAAACGATCGAAGAGAATACAACCGTAGAATCTTCCGGAACCGGATCGGCAAGCAATCCGAGCATTACTCTGGTGAAAAGGGATGCGGAAAATATATCTGCAATGCTGTCCGGAGCTGTTTTCCAGCTTTACTATATGGATGGAGAGGACAGGGTTCCGGTTCGGGACAGGAATGGTGAAAATGTGATGTTCACTTCCGGCGCGGACGGAAAAGTACTGCTGTCCGGAAGTCAGGCAAACCTGGGATGGACGCTCTGGGAGGGCCGCACCTACTGTCTGGTTGAACGGACAGCCCCCGCGGGTTATGAAATCAGTGAAGAGCCTGTTTATTTTATTCTTTCGGAAAATCCGTCCAGCCAGATGGAATATGACCTGACGGGCGAGCAGCTTTATGTGGGCGATACCCCGGTCAAGACCTCTGTGCCGGTTGTCAAAAAGTGGATTGGCCCGGCTGCGGGCGAGGTGGAAGTTCATTTGCTTGCGGATGGTGAAGATACGGGCAGGACCCTGACTCTTTCTGAAGAGAATAACTGGAGCGGAACTTTCGAGGACCTGAGAAAATACAATGAGAGCGGCGAAGAGATCAAATATACTGTTCAGGAAGTGGCAGTAGAGGGCTATGATTCCGCCATTGAGTATGCGGAAGACGGCTCCTGCACGATCACGAACACGAATACAGAGACCATCAGCATCCCGGTGACCAAGACCTGGGTCGGCGAACCGCTGGATGCAGTAGCAGTCAACCTGTACGCAGATGGTGAAGCCATTGATACCGTGGAACTCAGCGAAGCCAACAACTGGACGGCAACGTTTGAGAACCTGCCGAAGTATGACCGCACAGACGGACACGAGATCGCCTACGATGCACAGGAAGAGCAGGTAAGCGGCTACGTATCAGAAAGAAGCGGTACAGTGGAGACGGGATTCACCTTCACTAACACCATCAGCGGTAAGACATCCGTCCCCGTGACCAAAGTCTGGATCGGCCCGGCAGCAGAGAAAGTGACCGTCCACCTGCTGGCAGACGGCGAAGAAGCAGACAGTGTTGATCTCAGTGCAGACAACAACTGGCAGCATACCTTCGCAGACCTGGAGAAATACAGAGACGGTAAGGAAATCAAATATACGGTCCAGGAAGTGGAAGTTGAGGGCTATGATTCCGCCATCGAGTATGCGGAAGACGGCTCCTGCACGATCACGAACACGAATACAGAGACCATCAGCATCCCGGTGACCAAGACCTGGGATGACAATGACAACCAGGATGGAGCAAGACCGGAGAGCATCACGATCCGCCTGCTCGCGAACGGAAGTGAAGTTGCGAACAAGACGGTGGGCGAAGCAGATAACTGGTCCTGGAACTTCGACAACCTGCCGAAATATGAGGGTGGAAAAGAGATCACCTACTCCGTCACCGAGGATGCGGTATCCGATTACACAACGACCTACAATGGCTATGACGTGATCAACACCCATACGCCTGGAAAGACAAGTGTTTCTGTAAGCAAGTTATGGAACGATGACGATGATCAGGATGGCGTCCGTCCGAACAGCGTTGTTGTGAAACTGCTGGCAAACGGAGAAGATACAGGAAAAACTGTGGAACTGAATGAAGCAAACAGCTGGACTGCAAGCTTCACCGATCTGGATGAGTATCAGAAGAGCAAGAAGATTGAGTACACAGTTCAAGAAACAGTAGTTGCCGGTTACACTGTTCTCATTACAGGTGATGAATCAAAAGGATTCATCATCACGAATATCCATACTCCTGAGGTTACCGAAATCAACGGAACCAAGACCTGGGATGACAATGACAATCAGGATGGAGTAAGACCGGAGAGCATCACGATCCGCCTGCTCGCGAACGGAACAGAAATCGCAAACAAGACAGTCGGTGAGGCAGATAACTGGTCCTGGAACTTTGCAGACCTGCCGAAGTATGAGGGTGGAAAAGAGATCACCTATTCTGTCACCGAGGATGCGGTATCCGATTACACAACGACCTACAATGGCTATGATGTGATCAACACCCATACACCTGGAAAGACAAGCATTTCCGTGACAAAGGCATGGGATGACAACGATGATCAGGACGGCATCCGCCCGAACAGCGTCACCGTGAAGCTTCTTGCAGACGAGGAAGACACCGGAAAGACAGAGGAACTGAACGAGGCGAACAACTGGACAGCAACGTTTGGAGATCTGGACGAGTCCAAGGCAGGCAAGAAGGTTGCCTATACAGTGGAAGAAGTCGAGACTTCCGGCTATACCACCACAGTAACCGGAGATGCCACAACAGGTTACACCATCACCAACACCCATACTCCGGAGGTTACCGAGATCAACGGAACCAAGACCTGGGATGACAATGACAACCAGGATGGCGCGAGACCGGAGAGCATCACGATCCGCCTGCTCGCGAACGGAACAGAAATCGCGAACAAGACAGTGGGCGAAGCAGATAACTGGTCCTGGAGCTTTGACAACCTGCCGAAGTATGAGGGTGGAAAGGAGATCACCTACTCTATTACAGAGGATGCAGTATCCGATTATACTACAACGTACAACGGGTATGATGTGATCAACACCCATACGCCTGGTAAGACAAGCATTTCCGTGACAAAAGCATGGGATGACAATGAGGATCAGGACGGTATCCGCCCGAACAGCATCACCGTGAAGCTTCTTGCAGACGGAGAAGACACCGGAAAGACAGAGGAACTGAACGAGGCGAACAACTGGACCGCAACGTTTGGAGATCTGGATGAGTATCAGAAAGGCAGCAAGGTTGCTTACACAGTCGAAGAAGTTGAAGTAAAAGGGTACACGGCGAGCGTTGCAGGAGATGCGGAAACTGGTTATAAGATCACGAACACGCACGCTCCGGAGAAAACAGCTATTTCCGTTACAAAAGTTTGGGATGATCAGGATAATAAGGATGGAAATCGTCCGAAAGAAATCACGATCCGACTGATTGCCGATGGAAAAGACACCGGAAAAACATTGATCCTGAATGAAGCAAACAAGTGGTCCGGCCTTTTCGCAGATCTCGATCTGAACAAAGACGGCAAGAATGTGGAGTACAGTATTTCTGAAGATGCGGTAAATGGATATAAGGCAGCAATAAGCGGAAACATGGAAAAAGGATTTGTTGTTACAAATACAAAGACGATCGTGCCGCCAAAGACACCGACAACAGAGAATCCGACACCGCAAAAGACAACAGGCACACCGAAGACCGGAGATGAAAGCAGAGCATTCCTTTATCTGGTGATGATTCTGATTGCAGGAGGTTTGGCAACCTGCCTCATTCTTCAGCTGAAGAGAAGAAAAGAGTATTAGAATCGAATGGAAAGCAGTCATGATAAGAACTGCTGTAACCATCTGTAGTAGTACAATTATATTAAAAAAGTCCGCTCGCGCGCAAAAGTCCGCAAGCGGACTTTTTTTAATATGCAGGTCAAAAAACAAAAATGTGTTGGTCTGGCGTTAGTTCAAACACGGTAATCTATTGCTCGCTGCGGTTCGGGAAAGTATGAGCTATCCGAGGCCGAATGTCTCGATAATACGCTGATGTTTTACCAATTTAGCAAGAAAAAGCAAATGTTACAAATTCCTTAAATTACATTTGAAAGCGGGAAAACGTGTGTATTTCATTAGTGTTTAGTGAGTGCCGGTATGGTATAAGAAGCATAGTATGAATCGGAAATTTTTACGAAGATTGTGTTATGTTTTTGAATATTTTTCTGAAGCAGCAGAGATTGTGTTTTTTAGCGAAGCAAGATGATTACAGCTCGATGAGTTGTTGAATGAAGGGAAGAGACGTTATGAGAAAGAGCCGATGGTCAACATATTTTCAAAGGAGAAATTTTGTTCACCGCATGGTGGCAATCCTTATACTAAGTGCGCTTCTTTGCAGCAGTATCACGCTGAGTTTTGCGTCGGATACTCCCGCAGCGTCTGAACAAAAGGGAGTTGCCAGTGAAGCGGAAGGCGGCGAAGCGCAGGAAGATACGACCGGATGGGATGAGACAGAGGTACAGGCCGTTGAATCAGAAAGTCCTGCCGCAGACCCGGCCCAACAGGATTCAGTGGGTGCAGAGACCGAGGCGGTTGATTTTTCGGATGAGGAAAATGCGGATAACAGCGCCGGAGAATCTTCGGATGATGATTCTGTCGTTCCGGATTCCGGCGAAGAGACAGCTGAGGTATCAGATAACAGTGAGGAGCAGAAGTCTGAAATGGTCGGACAATATGAGAATTACACTGTTTCGGTAGCTTACGGAGAAGATGCCGGTATCCCTTCCGATGCAGAACTGGTCGTAAAAGCGCTTGCGGAAGATACCCCGCAATACGAATCTGCTTATGCAAAAACAGAAAACTGGCTGAAAGAGGAGTATTCACCGGAAGATTTGATTTCGGCACAGAAAGAACCAAATGAAGCGCTTGTGCCAGCAGAGGGGGCTGAAGAGGTTCCTGAGATTGCAAAAATGATTCTGCTGGATATAGGGATCGAGAAGGACGGCGAAAAAATCGAACCGCAAAGTGAAGTGTCTGTTTCCATCGAATTCAATGAGACAGAGCTGATCGGTGAGGATCAGATCGTACTGCTTCACATTGTTGATGATGTGCTGGTACTTCCCAACGATCAGGAGGCAGGGGTGTCTGCCGAGGGTGACGTGACCGCATCCTTTGTGACCGACTCTTTTTCAGAGTATCCGCTCGTGGCCTTAAAGGCACCGGTTCTGAGGGCATCTCCACACCCGGAGGAGATTACGACGGCGGACAGCCGTGCGGACGGAATCACGATAAACCTGTTTGACTATTATGGAACATATTATGGAAGAACGCTTGATGATGGCTTAAACGTACCCCCGCGTAATTTTAATGCGGGAATCAATCAGAACCACTCACTTAAGTTTTCCTCCTATGGCATTGTTGGAACCGGAATCAATTATTTTACCGGAGCCAATCAGCATGCCAGAACGGGGATTGTCCAGACTACCCTGGGTGATGATGGCTACCCAGTGCTGTCCGGAGGAACGGAGAGCCTGGATTATTTGTTTAATACGAATGATATCGCAGGTGCCAAGACGACCTATCGGGATGTCAACCATCTGTTAACGAAAGATCCGAACGGAACCTACAGCTATGATAGCAACACGAATTACGCATATTATAACCCGAATCAGGGCGATCAGGGGGATTTCGAGGTATATGACGGAACCTATAATACGTCCAACAATTCCAGTTATAAAATAGGATTTTTTCCGTTCACTGAATATGATTACAATCAGACCAATATCGATAATACAAAAAACCAGTATTATAACCACCATTTCGGCATGACGATGAACGCAAGTTTTTCTCTTCCAAGTGATGGGAAATTGCCGAACGGAGAAGCAATGATCTTCGATTACAGCGGTGATGATGATATGTGGCTCTATATCGATGGCGTTTTAGTTCTTGATATTGGAGGTATTCATGAGCCGGTACACGGAAGAATTAATTTTGCAACAGGAGAGGTAACAACCTGGCCGCAAAACAATCCGAGTAATATAAGACGTACTTCTTTGGCTGCGATTTTTGCGGAGCAGGGGATTACCTGGAGAAATGATACCAATCACACCTTTGACATGTTTTATCTGGAACGGGGCGGGCAGTATTCCAACCTTCAGTTAACGTTAAACATGCCAATCACGAAGACCGTGGAGGTCAACAAAGTGGTGGAAGGAGAACTGAGTGAGGATTATCTTGACAAAGACTTCCACTTCCAGGCACTGGTAGACAAAGGTGATGGGAACGGGTATGTACCATATGAAGGAAAGATAGAGGTTTTCGGAAGCACAAGTGTTGTAAACGATGGAAAGTTCACCCTGAAAGCGAAACAAAATGCAAAACTCCTGGACATGAAGACGGGGTGGAAATACAAAATCGTAGAGCTTGGGCTGGATGGGTCATTGTTCTCGAGCGTGGATATCAGCGGGGCTGACACGCAAACGGTAACGCTTTCGGATGGAGTCAGTGAGTTGAGCGCCAGTACCGGAGAAATCAATACAAATTCCGGCAATACCATTGAATTCAACAATAAACTGAGAGAAGAAAAGAAAGATATTGTTGTTGAGAAAAAATGGGAAGGAGACAGCCCATCCAATCGGCCGCAGGAAATTCAGTTCCGCCTGTATCAAATCAAAAATGGAGACGTTGAAAACAAAACCCTGTATCGGGATGAAAACGGCAACACGGTATTCACGTTATCAGCGAACAATGGAAACTGGCAGAAAATCTTCAGCCAATTATTAACAAAGAGCGGAAACGATACCTATACCTATGAGGTGGAAGAGGTGTCTGTCCCGACCGGTTACGTGGTCAGTTATGAAATTAATCAGGAGGAAGATCCTGTCAATCTGTCCATTACAAACAAAAGGGAAACACAGCTGACCGTTCAGAAGAAATGGTACCAGCAAGATGGAACCACAGAACTGACATCGGATTTGCCGCCGAGTGTAACAGTGCAGCTCTACCAGTACCGGATGGAGGAAGAAACGGAAACAATAACTGTGCCTGCACCTGCTGAAGAACATACCGTTACGTTTAACACGACCTATAAATCATATAATCAATATGGAAGCGGATCAAATTATGGGGGAGACCATACCTGGCCAGGTGATTATACGCTGATCGAACGAGTGTCCGGCAATGGCGGGAAAATACGGTTTACCGTCAAAGCATTTGAGACAAAATTCGGTGTATTGGAAATAAAAGCAAACAATGGAACGCTGACAAAAATAAGTGAGACTCTATCGAATACACACTCTTACAGACCAGACGGAGAAAGTAATTTCAGGAAGATAGTCACGGAAGCTACATACGAATTAAGCGGAATCTCTTCCGATACAACCGTGACCATTGACATGATCGGGTGGCTGAATTATCCCTCGGGAAGTCCGAGATCATCTGTAAGTGCGAGCATGGATATCCGGAATGTAATTGTTACAAATGGAACGGGCGGGGAAACGACGGAGACGATTTCAAAGATTCCGACACCGCCGGAAGAAATGCCGGAGATCGGCACGCCGGGATTGATAGAATATCATCCGGAAGGCGATGGATTGATTCAGCTTACTGCAGGAGAGGATTCCCAGTGGACGCATACCTTTCAGAATCTGCCTTTGCAGGTAATAGAAAATGGAAAAGTCTATTATTGCTTTTACTATGTAAAAGAAATTAATGGACCGGAGGGCTTTTTGACTACGACAGAAAGCAATGATGGAAATCCTTCGGATGGGGCCGTCATCAAAAATGTACTGCAGGGATTTCCTCTGACATTAGAAAAAGTAGACGCGCAGGACAACACCATAAAGCTTGCGGGAGCCCAGTTTGAACTGACTTCCAAAGCGGACGGGACAAAGATTACATCTGCTCTTTCGACGGACGACGGGCAGATCCTGTTTACAAAATTAAATCCGGGCGGCTATACACTCAAAGAAATCCGCGCGCCGGAAGGGTACTACCTTTCCGACAAAACATGGGATGTAACCATCGCAGGAGATGGTGCCATTACCGTGAAGCTGGGAGACCAGGTTCTTGATCCGGCTAATGAAAGTCTGATTGTATATCAGATTCCGAACAGCAAGATCTACACGCTTCCATCTGCCGGAAGTATCGGAACCTACTGGCATTCTGTCATTGGCATGGTTTTCATTGGAACTGTGTTACTAATGAATATAACAGGTAAACGAAAGGAGGAGCAGGAAAAAGAGTAAACGAAAAAGAAATACTTAACATAAAAATCCATAAAAAACATAAGGAGGAAAGAATGAAAAAGTTAACAAAACGAATTGTAACCCTGATCGCTGCAGCTATTATGCTGATTGCGATGAGCATCCCGGCAATGGCTGAGCCGATGGCCGGAGAAGTTCCCTCAGCGAACGACAAAGCTGCTGTAACCATTAATGGCCTGGCGGAAGGTACTACGGTCAAACTGTATCGGATCGTAAAACCTGTTTATACAGAGAATGGTCTCGAAAAGTTTGAGGCAGATAATGGAGTATCCATTGCCGATACAGAGACATGGAAACCGACCAGTGATGAAATCACCGCTATCGCGGCTGGAAGCCTCACAGAGTACTCTCAGACACCGGCTTACAACGTTAGTGCATTATCAGGAGGTACGATCACAGTATCTGATCTGCAGGCAGGTGAATACCTGGTGATCGCTAAGGACGCAACTGGAAAGACTGTTTACAATCCGATGATTGTCAGTGTGTTCTATGAAGTCAAAGATGGAGATCAGGTTGTAACAGGCGGAAGCGTCAGCGCAAAAGACAACTGGACCCTGACCACAGAGAACGCGTTTGCAAAATCCACCACACCGGAAACAAAAAAAGAGATTGTTGAGCCGGGCAGCGGAAATGATAAGGGTGACGATACTGCAATCGGCGATACCATCAACTTCAAGGTTACGTCCCTGATTCCTTCCTACAGCAGTGAGTACACGACCGTAACATTCAAGATGACAGATACCATGGAAGCAGGTCTGGACTATGTTGGAAACATGATTGTAAAAGTCGGCGGTGAAGAAGTAGCTGCAACCAATTATACCATCACAGAAAACAAGACAGCCGGCGGCGGATATGTAATCGTATTTAACAGCGATTATCTGAAGAGCCTCGCAAGCGCAAACGATGCCGGCAGAACGGTTGAGCTGACATATGATGCAAAGCTGAATGCAAATGCAAAGACAAACCTTGATTCCAACAACAATACGGTAACGGTAGAGTACAGCAATGATCCGCAGGATACGGATTCCACGAATAAGGAAACCGATAAGACCAGAAACTACACCTTCGAGATCGATGGTAAGGCATTCGGAAATGCCGGCAAGAACAACAAGGATGTCTACAAAAAAGGCGAAGAGGTTGTCACAGACTATGAATATCATCAGTACGGTCTGGACGGCGCAGAGTTCACCTTATATACCGATGAGGCCTGCACACAGGTTCTGAAGGTAAATGGCGCCGATATGGTAACCACGACAACAGGTGAAGGTCAGATGAACTTCAAGGGACTGGATGCGGGAACCTACTACCTCAAAGAGACAAAGGCTCCGGCAGGATATTCCCTCAGCACTACTGTTCATAAGGTGACTATCAGTGCGACATACTATGACGCAGATGATGCAGAAAACGGCATTGAGAAAGGCATGTTAAAGGATTACACGATTGCCTTCGAAGAGGTTGGAAATGCGGGTCATTCTTCCAGCAAGTCCTATGAAGCAGTTTATAACAATGATGGATCTCTGAATACAACGGAAGTGAATATTCATGACGATTCCGAGGGTTATGACATTGCCAACACCAAGATTCCGGGACTGCCTTCCACAGGTGGAGCAGGTACTTACATGCTGACCATTTTCGGCGTAGCATTGTTCTTCGTAATGCTTGGTCTGATCATTCGTGACAAGAAGTCGAGAACATAAATTTTTTTCAATCACTCTTATAAAGACACCGGTCTGAGACTGGTGCATAAGATGGAGCAGTTCCGGGCGTCAGCCCGGGTGCTTCATCTGAGGAAACGAGACAGAGAATCTGCTTCGCTTCTTCAGATGAGGCAGAAAAAAACAGAACAAATGGAGATACAGGATTTATGAATCGGAAGTTAAAAAGGATACTGATGATCCTGCTGTCAATCGCAGGTCTTGGAATTGTTTTTTATCCGAACATCAGTAACCTTTGGAATGAGTACCGGGAACGGTCTCTGATGTCGGATTACTCGAGTGCGGTCGGGGGAATCACGCAGGAAGAAAAAAATGCGATGACGGAAGCTGCGGCCGTATACAATGAGAGCCTGATCGGGACGCAGGTTCCGGATGCCTTTCTGGATCATGAGCACACGCCGGACACGTATTATGAATCCCTTCTGAATCCGGACGGGACCGGTGTGATGGGAGAGGTGGAAATCCCCTGCATCCGGATCAGCGTGCCGATTTATCACTATACCGATGACGAATCCCTGGAAAAGGGAGCCGGGCATCTGCCGGGGAGCAGTCTTCCCATCGGCGGGGAAAGCACACATTCGGTGATTTCCGCGCACCGGGGACTTCCGAGCAAGAAGCTGTTTACGGATCTGGACCGGGTGAAAGAGGGAAATCAGTTTTATCTGCATGTTCTCGGCGAGACATTGGCCTATGAGGTGGATCAGATTCTTGTCGTGGAGCCGCAGGATACAGAGTCCCTGTCCGTTGTGGAAGGGGAGGATTACTGCACCTTACTTACCTGCACACCCTATGCCGTCAATACCCACCGGCTCCTTGTGCGGGGACACAGAATCCCTTACGATGAAAATGCATACAGCCGGGAGGGAAGCCGGAAGGCGGCGCCGAGCGCCGTGTCGGTCAGAAATCGCGTATTATGTGTTGCCGCAGGGCTTTTGATTGCGGCCGTACTTACCTTACTAATTCGAGTGATCAATGAAAAGAGAAAGAAAAACCGGGAAACTCCGTAGAGTGATCATTGTAATCCTTTTTCTGGTTTCGGCCGGGATGCTGTTGTATCCGACCCTGAGCACCATGTGGAATCAGTGGCGCAGCCGGCATCTGATTTCGGACTACCACGCGGTGGTGGGCGGGGCTGACCCGGCCGTTTATGAAAGGATTTGGGCGGAAGCCAAAGAATACAATGACCAGCACGCGGCAAACACCATTGTGGATGCCTTTGATGAAGATAATGAATATGTACTGACCCATCCTTATGACACACTGCTGGATCCCGGCGGAAATGGAGTCATGGGGTATATCGAGATTCCGAAGATTGATCAGGAACTGGTCATCTATCACGGAACCGGCCAGGAAGCGCTGGAAGACGGTGTCGGACACGTCGAGGGAACCTCCCTTCCCATCGGCGGTCCGGGCACACACTCCGTTCTGGCCGGGCACCGGGGGCTGCGGAGCGCGAAATTGTTTACCGATCTCGATCAGATGCAGGAAGGAGATCTGTTCTTTTTGCATATCATGGATCAGGTGCTTGCCTACAAGGTCGATCAGATCAAAACGGTTCTGCCGTCAGACGCAGGCGATCTGATGATCGAGGAGAATCGGGACTACTGCACATTACTGACATGTACGCCCTACGGTGTCAATTCGCACCGGCTTCTCGTAAGAGGTGAGCGGACGGAGTACACAGAAGACATGAAGCAGGATGAGACAGCCAAGAAGGATTACTTCCGGCTGATGGATGTGTCTTTGATTGCGTTTGTGTTCGCAGCCATTATTTTTATCATAACAATTCTGTTATTGAGAAAGAAAAAGAAACGGGACGATTCAGCATAATGCAAAGAACGGCCGCTTAGAGTCAGAAAGTGAGCAGGAAATGAGACTTAGGACAATACAGGAAGGGAAAATCATGGTGAAAAAGGGAAAAATCGCAGCACTTGTGTGCGCGGTTGCCTGTGCAGCCGCAGCGCTGCCGGCGTATGCTTCCGGAACGAAGCCGGTGCCTGCAGGAGACAGTACAGCATCGCTGACCGTAGAAGTGGAATATCCGAGCAAAGACGGAAAATCCGATCCTGTGCCAATCGCCGGAGCGGAAATCTCGATCTACAGAATCGCGGAACTGACAGATGCGGGAGAATATCAGATCACGGAGGCGTATGAGGGCGCCGGGATACAGACTTCACAGCTCTATGACGCAGACGCATCCTCAATGAAAGCCATCTCTGAAACATTTTCTTCCTATGTCAAAAAGGCAAATTTGTCTGCTGACCGGGGGCCGGAAGTCACCGGGAAAGACGGGAAAGCCTATTTCGGAAACATTACTGATCTGGGCATATATCTCGTCGTACAGACCGGAAAGACAAAAGATGCCGAAAAATATACGGAAATCGAGCCTTATCTGGTACAGATCCCAATGCCGCCTCTGACAGACGGCAGCAGTGAGGGATGGACGATGGATGTGACGTCCTATCCAAAGGCCGGTGATTATATCCCGGAAGAACCCGGGGTTCCGACAACACCCCCTGTTCCCAAGCCGCCGGCACCAGAGACACCTCCGACCCCCGATCATCCGAGCCTCACACGGCTGGTAAAGACCGGAGATGATTCCGCGGTACTGATCTGGATCGTGATTGCTGCGGGAGCTGCTGTAGCTTTGTTTGTCGGCGTCACCATATTCCGGAAAGGGAAAGATGATTTGCAAAAATAATAGGAAACAGCGACAGGCCCGGCATTTTGCCGGGCCTGTTTTTGTCGTCTTGTTTGGGTCTTTCAAGAACTGAAATGCAGTCAGGGACCTAAAATCCGGGCGTGAGTAGTCCGTTATTAAGGGACATGTAAAATATTGGTGCATCATTGTTTACGAAAATATTACAAATGTATTTCAATTTTACATACAGGAGAATGCAATGAAGAAGAGTACAGGGTATCTATTGGCGCTGGCCGGATGTGTGGGGCTGGCAGCAGGCAGTTATAGTCTGGGAGCCGTTCAGGCACAGTCAAAGCAGGAAAACAGGACTGCGGTTTCGGAAGTAAATGAGTCGGAGCACGTGCTCAGCGGTCCGGAGGAGGCACAGAAAGAGGTACAGACAGACCGGATTGCTGTCGTTGATCTGGATCTGGGGACAGATGTCAATGGAGAGCATACGGAATATGCGTCCAGTCTTTTGACAGATAATACAGGCACCTATGAAATAACGAGTATGGAAACGGCCAGAACCGGGCTTGCATCCGGAGAGTATGCGGCATATATTGTGATTCCTTCCAATTTCTCGGAATGTGTGGTGAGTCTTTTGGATCATTCGCCGGAAAAAGCGGCGCTTCAATATGCTTTGAATGAAAATCTGGACGAGTCTGTCCAAAAACAAGTGATTTTGGATGTTCTGTCTTTTCATGAGAAACTGAGTGACAGTGTGAGTTTTATGTATACAGACAGCATCCTCAAGGAGTTTCATGACGCGCAGGATACAGCTGAGGGAATCATGAAAAAGGATCAGAGGGATCTGGAGGCATTGGAGTCGGTACAGCCGGAAGATCTGACAGCGATGCTGACCATTGAGCCGGCGGAAAATGCGCAGCTTACCAGAGATCCTCTGGATATTGGTTCGTATACAAATGAACAGGCTAATACCGTGCAGACAATCCGGAGAATGATTGACGCGGGGGAAGAAAGAATCGGAAACCGGTCTGAAGAACTTCGCGGGCAGGCGGCAGGTCTGGGAACAGATCTGAATGGGATAACGGAGGCCTTTTCAGATATACACTTTTCGGAGCAGGTCAGAAAGGAACTTCTCGAGACGCTGACACAGGAAGGCGCTGAATATGACAGTGATCTGAATCAGTATGAAACAGATCTTCTTGCGCTGCTGGAGGAGGTCCGGTGGAATGTACAGCCCGGGCTGGAGGCAATGGATCATATCCGGGCCTTTAATGAACAGCTGCCGGATGTAAAGAAAAATCTTGCAAGTCTTCTCGTACAGGAAATCCGGAAGAATACGGAGGAGCCTCCTCTGCCGGCGATGACAATCACAGCAGATGGAGCCGGATACCTGCATGTTTTGCTGGATGGTGCGCCTGAAGAATCCGTCATTGAGATCCCTTATACAGAGACCGGGGAGCCGGCAGACCCAGAAGGGGAAGGGACAGGCACTGTTTCCCGTCTGGACGAGGAAGCCCTGGCGGCTCAGCTGCAGAATGCCTGGAATGAACAGCTGGCATCCGCAGATTTGACGGCAGAGACCTCCCTGACAGAAGAGCAGGCGGAGGCTCTGATTGACAGTCAGATCAAAGAGGTTCCGGAGGAATATGGCTGTGAGGCAGTGGAAGAAGGAGATCCGGAGACGGTCACACTGGATGCGCTGAAGGAGCACATTATGCAGTCGGATGAGGATGTGGAAACATTTATCACACCCGGGGAAGACGAGGAGGATCCCCCGCTGCTGATCAGACGGATGGATTGGGAAAAACTGGGGGAAACCCTTGAGGATACGTATCAGGAAGATGCGCAAAGCGCAGGGGAACATATGGCTCATTCGGTAGCTTCTGCCGAACAGAGTGTTCATAACTTTGTGGCAGACATGGGTTCCTATCATCCGGAAAATGAAATCAATCAGGGTGAAATCATGAATCAGCAGAGCGAAATCATGAGAAGCGCTTCCCTGCTGTCGACTCTGGTTGCGCAGAGAGACCGTCAGTCAGATGAAAATCTTCTGGCAATCAACCAGGCAAATCAGAAAAATGTGGAACAGCTGAGGAACACACTGACAACCCTCAACCAGTACTCGAATGAGAAGGTGAAGTCTGGTCTCGCATCGGTCAAGAACCAGAAACAGGAGACCGTACAGCAAAACCGGGAAAGTCTGACAGAACTGACACAGCAGCTGCCCTATACCAGGCTTGGCAGTCTGGAATATACGGAGGCCTATCGTTTCATTGTTTCGCCGACCGCTTTGAAGGAACAGAGCATGGAAGCTGTTCCGGAAAAAAATCTCAGTTCCAGTAAAGTGCCTGAGCCATCTGTGAAAACAGAAAATCCGGCCGGCGAAAAATCAGCATTTCCACTGACCGGGCTTTTATATCTGATTCTTGCGGCGGCGGTCGCAGGGACGGTCGTGATTCTTGTAAAAAACCGGAATGCGCACCGTTCGAATGGAGAGAAGTAACATGGTATTGAATCCGGAGAACTATCATTCAGGAGAAAAAACATACTCCTCTCTGACCGATCTGTATCAGATCCGGTTGTTTCATGAGGATTTTGAAAACAGGCTGCTTCTGAAAAAAGAAGAAGAGAATGGGAGACGGCAGGAACTGACAGCGAGTCTGTTCGATCATCAGCTGCCTGTTTCCGATAACCGGGAATTGTATCAGAAACTTTTTCTGGACAGTAAACAGATGACGATTCAAAAACAGCCGGAGCCGCCGGCACAGACGGGCATGCCTTCCTGGATCGTACCGGGCGCCGGGATTCTGATCACAGGTTTTGTGTTTCTGGTGCTGTGGTATCATCAGAGCCGCCGGAATAGACGGAAGAGAGAACTATTCAATCAGACATTGGAATTTCAGAGTAATGACGTGTAAGAAGCATGGATGAAAATATTAAAAAAATCGAGGAAAAAGTAAAAAAATCAGAACTGACCGCCTCTACGAGATTTGATATGGAAAGGATCTCGGCAGCAGGAGAACATTTTCTTCCAATGACATGGAGTGAAGAAAGAGATGACTGGAATCTCAGTTATGATGCATCCCGCCTGATCCCTTTTTCAGAGGTCAGGAAAGAGGATTATGTCACGATCCTGAATCTTCTGGTTTTAGCGGCTCAGCTGGAGGGGGATGCGCAAACGTTCCGGTTTTCTCTGGAACCGGAGAATCTGTTCTATCACCCCTGCGGGCGGGTTCTGGTGAAATCCCGGGATATCCGGGAGAAGGAAGAAATATCCTTTTTGAAGGAATACAGAGCGCTGACGGGATGGGCACTGACGGGAAAATACGAATTCCGGGACTATCTCGAAGGCGGGGAGGATTTGTACGGGAAACAGGATGTGACCGCCAGACTCCCGGAGTTTGAGGATGCAGATACTCTGGCAGAATATCTGGAAGAGACCCTCAGCGAATACCGCGCGAAGACAAAAAAGGAAATGATTTCTGTGAAACGTATGCAGTTCAGGATTTTGAAAATCGCTGCAGTGGCTCTCACGATCTGGGCGGCGGCAGTATCTGTATACGGAGGGATTCAGTATTTTCAGACGATCCCTTATCTGCAGGCAGTCAATCGTGCGGATAACGCCTATATTGGAAAAGATTATACGGAACTGATCCGGTCATTGAGAGAAATCCCGATTGATCAGCTGGATCAGCATCAGAAATATACACTGGCTCTTGCTTATCTGCAGGCGGAGAATCTGACGGAGGAGCAGAGAAAGAATGCGGGAAAACATGTTTTGTTAAACAGTGATCCCCGGTATCTGGAATATTGGATACAGATTGGCCGTCTCGAAGCGGAAGACGCGCAGGAAACGGCCATGGCGCTGATGGATGACGAACTTCTTCTCTATGCGTATTTGTTAGATCAGGAGATCACGCAGTCATCGGACGAGCTGTCCGGAGAAGAAAAACAGGAAAAACTGAAAACTCTGCAGTCCCGGATAAAAGAAATCACCGATAAATATGGACTGGAAGAGGAACCGGAAGCGTCAGAAAAATAATGGGTAGCTCTAGCGAAAGCTATTGTTATAAAAAAATACAAGGAGGTGAAACTATGGCACTGCAAATGGAATTTTCTGAGGTAATCTCTCAGGGACAGGCAATTGCGGCCCGTCAGGAATCTGTACAGGAACTGCAGAACTGGTTAAATGATGTAATCAACAATCAGCTGCCCTCTCTCTGGCAGGGAAGCGGATATGAAGGCTATGCGCAGCGAGTGGCTGATATGCAGCCAAGCTTTGAAGCCATGAAGCAGTTGATTGCCGATATTGGCAATGGCGTTGTCACCAATGCTACGAAATATCAGGAATTCGACGAATCCGCCGGAGCGGCAAACAGAGGTTAATACAGAAACGCAGATTATCCCGGATCGGGATAGGGAAGAGGGATGTGTTTGCATCCCTTTTCCTGCAAAGAAGATGAGATCACCAATGATGTATTAAGGAGCCGAAATGCCAACGATTACCATACAAATGCCGGAACAGTCAATTGACATCCGCGTATTGGACAATCAGAGAATAAAAGATGTTCTGCAGGTGCTTAAGGAAAACGGGACAGGTATCCGGGGAAAGGTGCCTGCGCGCATTTATTCCTGCCGGAGACAAGTGTATATAGATCCGGAACTGACTTTTGCGCAGGCTGGTATTTATAACGGGGATTGTCTGGAACCGGAGCCGGATCCTGCAGAGGAAGAAAATCCGCCGGCACAGAAGGAATCCGGGATACCGGAAACAAGTCAGGACGGAACATCCGCGAAGGGAAGATTGTTTGAGAGACCAAAAGAGCTTTTTATCGCGGACCGGAATGCGGATCTATGCATGGACGGACTGGAAGCAAAAGTGTATCTGAGCACTTCGGAACTGTCTGTGGAATTATGTACAGATACGGTGATTTTACTGAACGGACACCGGATCGGAGACGGGAAACATTTCTTTCGGGATGGTTCGCTGCTGCAGATCGGCAGTACAAAACTGCTTCCCCAAAAAAGGGATATCCGGATATGGGCAGACGAGGAGACGGTAAGAATCCTTCTGCATGAAAAAAATGACTCCGGATTGCTGTTCCGCGACTTTCCTTACTACAGAAGATCCCCCCGGATCATAAAACATATAGATTCAGAAAAAGTTAAAATCGAGACCCCGCGGCCGTCGAACTACGACAAGCGGAAAGGGATTCTCCAGATGATCCTTCCCTCTTTGGGAATGCTGGCCGTGACCGTTGCCGTCGGGATCGTTCTGCATCGGGGCGCCTATATGCTGATGGCGCTGGGCGCAACGGCAATGACTACGGTTTTGTCTGTGTCAAAATATATTCAGGATCAGAAACAGGAGAAAGAAAAAAATCAGAAAAAGGCAGAACTCTATACGGACTACCTTCTTGGAAAGCGAAAAGAAATCTACCATCTCTGGGAGAAAGAAAAAGAAGCGTGGGATTACAATTATCCGGACATCAGGACAACTGCAGAACTGATCCGCACATACAGCAGCCGTATCTATGAAAAAAATCCGATGGATGAAGATTTTCTGACCTTTGCCATTGGAAGGTATTACGGGCGTACGTATTTTCAGATTGAAGATAAAACGACCGATCTGGATCTGAATACGGACGAATATCTGGAAGACGGAAGACATCTGAAAGAAACATGGAGTTTTATTGAAAAACCGAAGATCATTGATCTGAAACATGCGCACCTCGGCCTTGTCGGGGAGAAGCATGTGATTCATGATCAGTTAAAAATATATCTCAGCCAGATTGCCATGACGCACAGTTATCATGAAGTACAGTTCATTGTTGTCTATCATGAGAAAGACCAGGAACAGTTTCAGTGGATGCGGTGGTTCCGGCACACAACGCTGCAAAGTTTTAATGTGCAGGGACTGATTCACAGCGAAACAGCCAGAGATCAGGTGCTGGGCAGTCTGTATCAGGAATTAAAAGAAAGAAAACAGAGAGTGGAGGAAGGGAAAAAAGGCGGCGCTTTTCTCCCGCATTATCTGTTTGTCATAGATGAACCCAAAATGATTGCGGACCATTCCATTATGGAATTCCTAGGAGGACGGGACGGAAAAGAACTTGGATTCTCGGTCATATATACCAGTGCGAAACAGACAGATCTTCCGGAGAATATGGAGACAGTACTGTCTCTGGAGCATTCTCTGGCGGGAAAACTCGTGCTGGAGGAAAAGGAATATGCCAATCTCATGCTGACGCTGGACAGCGGGGCAGGTGTGGATTTTGAATGGATGGCCAGGGATTTGAGTGTCCTGATCCATGAACGGGGAATGACCAGCCGTATCCCGGAAATGGTGTCGTTCCTGGATCTGTATCAGGTGGAAAAACCGGAAGAGATGCGGATCGAAGAGCGCTGGAGCAGGAACCATGCCGCAAAATCGCTGGAGGTTCCTCTGGGAATGCGGACCGGAGAAGACAAACTGTATTTGAATCTTCACGAAAAGGCACACGGGCCGCATGGATTGATTGCCGGGACGACCGGTTCGGGAAAATCAGAGCTGATACAGTCGTATATTCTTTCCCTGGCAGTGAATTTCCACCCGTATGAAGTCGGGTTTCTGCTGATTGATTATAAAGGCGGCGGCATGGCTGACCAGTTCCGGGATCTGCCGCACCTGCTGGGAACAATTACCAACCTGGACGGAAGTGAAAGCCTGCGCGCGCTGGAATCCATTCAAAGTGAGCTGCGGCGCCGGGAACAGGTATTCAGAGAGTATGAGGTCAATCATATCAATGCCTATACAGAACTTTTTCGAAGCGGAAAAGCAAGAGAGCCGATTCCTCATCTTTTTATCATCAGTGATGAGTTCGCGGAATTAAAAAAAGAACAGCCGGAATTCATGAAAGAGCTGGTGTCTACGGCTCGTGTAGGAAGAAGCCTGGGCGTTCACCTGATCCTTGCGACCCAGAAACCGGCCGGGATCGTGGATGAGCAGATCTGGTCAAACAGCAGATTTAAGATCTGTCTGAAAGTACAGACGGAATCTGACAGTAAAGAAATTTTACATACAGCGGATGCTGCGAATATTACGCAGACCGGCCGTGCGTACCTTCAGGTTGGAAATAATGAGATATTTGAACTGTTTCAGTCCGCCTGGTCAGGAGCGGAATACGTCGAGGAAAAAGAGGGGGAGGCCCTTCAGGATAATCGGGTGTATCTGATCAATGACCTGGGACAGGGGGTGCTGATCAACCGGGATCTGAGGGGACCGGAGTCGGAGCTGAGGTCAGAATGTCTTCAGCTGGATGCTGTGATTTCTCACATCCGGGACACCTACGAAAAGGGAGGATATCAGAAAGTGCAGGCGCCCTGGCTTCCGCCGCTGTCCGATCAGATCGTGAACCCGCATTTGGATACGGCAGTTATGGACGGGGAGTCCTGCCTGGTGAGACCGGGAATCGCAGATATTCCCCAGGAGCAGGAGCAGCGCGAATATGCGATTGATCTTACAACGGAAGGAAATATTGTATATGTCGCGTCCGGCGGATATGGAAAATCCATGTTTCTGACCAATGCCGCGCTGGACCTTGCGTCTCATCATTCTGTCAGTCAATTGCATCTGTATATTCTGGATTTCGGAAACAATGCGCTGATCAGTCTTCAGAGACTTCCGCATACAGCAGCTTATATCATGCTGGATGAGAATGAAAAGTTTGAAAAATTCAAAAACCGGATTTCGGAGGAAATCAGAAGAAGAAAGAAAAAAATGGCAGAGGTCATGGCGCAGAATTTCAGGGTCTACAATGAGATCGCAAAGGAAAAGCTGCATGCGATTGTTATCCTTGTCGATAACTATGACGCGGTAAAGGAACTCGGATATGAGCAGGAGGATTATTTTACCAGAGTGACCCGTGATGGGGCCGGAGTGGGCGTTTATGTCATCATTACCGCAAGCCGGGGAAATGCGATCCGGTTTGCGACCCTCAATAATTTCAAAAACAAAATTGCCGGCTTTAACTTCGAAGAAAGTGAGATCCGGACGCTGACCGGAAGAAGTAAATACCGTCTTCCGGAGATCCGCGGACGGGCCATGGTGAAAATGGGAGAACAGGTCAATGTCATGCAGCTTTATACGCCTGTCACCTTTGATACAGAGGTGGAATACAGCAGGAAAATTCAGGAAAAGGTGCAGGCAATTGCAGAGAATAACACCGGGGAGCAGGCACCCGGGATTCCGATTCTGCCGGAGGAACTCAGTTTTGCGGAGCTTATGCAGTATCCGCACGAGAAAGCAGGACTGGTCCTTGGCTTAGACAAGGAAAAAGTTCTGCCGCTGGATATTGACAGGACGGCATCTCCGTTTTTGATATTGGGAGAGAGCGGATCTGGAAAGACGAACGCCTTAAAGGCAATCATCAATCAGATCCCTGAAAACCGCCGGGTCTGGATCATCGACTCCAGGCGTAAAGATCTCTTCTCTTATCGGGAGAAGGGCGGATATGTGACCACGACAGAGGAGCTGGAAGACCTTGCGAATACCATTCAGAAAGAAACAAAGAAAAGAGAACTTTTCATTGCCGAGGCGGCTGCACGGGGAGAGGACCCGGGCTCCGCGGCAGAGGCTCTGGAAGAATGGATCGTGATTATCGATGAAATCGATGATTTTATCACATTGGCAGGCAGCGGTATCACAGTGATTGCTGCCCGGTTTGAAAAAGCGATGCAATACGGGATCACTTTTCTGATCTCTGCAAGCGCAGAAAAATTCAAGGGGACGGATATCCTCAGCCAGGCCATGAAGAACACCAGAAACGGACTTCTGCTCAGCGGCCAGGGGTATCTGACCACGTTTCCCCTGCGGTATAACGAAATGCCGGCCATGCCGGATGGCGTACTGATGCGCAATAAACAATGTGTGAAAATCCGGCTTCCGGAAGTATAAGACAAGGAGGATTATATGGGACGCAGTATGACCGAAACCGACTATCTGAAACCTGGCGACATCCAGGATCAATGCACCAGCGCCACCACAACGATAGAAAACAACAATGCGTCTTTGGTGGTTGCCAAAACATCGCTGGCGGAATTTGTGTCCAGCGGGAAACAGGAGGGAGCCGCAGTGGACTCCCTGAGAGACCTGATCAGTGATTTTTATGCGGTGGCAGATTCCGTGGCAGTAGCAAACGGACTGGACACGGCAGACTTCAATGCGCTTTCTTCCGGGGTAGGGTCGGAAGAACTGGACGGGAGTGTCATCATTCCCGGCATGCAGGCGGCAAAAGAAAAAAAAGACGATTACGAGAGCTCAGCCCGGGAATGCAATGACGAGGCAGACAATCCTTCCCACTGGTGGGTGTGGCTTGTGGTGGGAGATTTGAGGAACGCTGCCGATCAATATACACGAATGGCACAAGGAGAACAGGAGAAATACGACGAGTTTAAAAGGCAGAAGGAAGCCTGGGAAGACATCGAATCTTCTACCAGCAGTCTGTTTTCCGATACCGGTATCCGGGGGGTGATTGCAGATGCCATGGCGAACATGAATTCCTGTTATTATAATGGAATTTATGTGCCGGACAAGGATGCTTCCTGGAGAGAAGAACTTTTGGAAGCACAGGAGAAAACCGCAACAACGGCTCTGAAGCACAGCGGTGTGACTCAGGAACAGATCGACTATATGTGTAAGGAACTGAATTACACGCCTGTAGAATTGCTCAACGACTGGTCTATGTGCCAGACGGATAGAGACAAAGAATTTTTCCTTCATCTGATGGATGGGGAAGACGGATATGACGCAGCGTTTTTAATTTATCCGGATAACCTCTCCTCATCTATGTCATTAGTTCTGGCCAATTATTCCGGGCATCTGATGGTGTTCGATGAAGAAGGAAATCTGGTGGAAGGACAAGAAAGGTTCGAAGTATTTAACAATGCGATTCTCAACTCTTTATCATGGAAACTAAACGATAATGAGACTGTCGATTTTGGTGCCAGTAAATATGTTGAAATGCTTATGGCTGGAAGCCAGATTCTGATGCAGGGAGATGCGACTGTCCTGGCAGCGTACGGCCCGGATGCACAAGGGATGGAAGAACTATATTCCCGATACTACAGCCGTGTTATGTCTGCGAATATCTGGTCCACAGAAGATGCAATGCGAAGAAAGCAAACCAGCAACTATCATACAAGGCCATTGAAATCAATAGAAAACCTCTCAATTACAAGCGTTTATAATTATGGATTTGAGTTGACTTATATGGGAACCTGGAGTGAAAAACATGTACAAATAAACGGACAGACGATAAAGGATGCCTTCAGTATTGGAGAGGAGTATGATTTGCAGGAGCTTATTGAACTTCGAAAACAGCAGGAACAATTAGTTCAGACGACACTTGTGAATGCTGCGGGAGATTTGGCAATTGCAGGACTGGCGGTCTACTGCCCTCCGGCGGCACTGGTGGCCAGCGGAGTAAAGATGCTGGCAACGCAAAAAGCCTCTTCACCCTCTGGAATGAGCCATTATACGGATCAGTGGATTAAAAACTATACAATGTCACAGGCCATGAGCGATGCCAATGCTAAAGTCTTCACGGACCGGGCAAAAACAGGGGTATCCGGAGGAACCATCCTTATTACGAACGGCATCAATTTGATAAATGATATGCAGCAGGCAGAACAGGCATTGACTGATAAGGAGCGTGAATTATATACGAAGTATTTTGGAATGGTAAATATTGCGGATGTTTCCGGCTCTGGAGTAGACGAACGCTTTTTTACTTACGGAGGCCTTTATAATCCGGAATCACTTTATCTCATGGGAGAGTGGGAGGCAAACGGCTGTGGTTCCTTTGTGCAATTTCAGAATAATATGACAACAGATGAAGTGCTGCAGAAAATATTGGATGAGAATAAATTAGAAGAGGACAGTAAGGAATATGAATATGCAAGGATGATGCTGACAGGGGAGGGAACCTTGTTCTCTGATGATATAAATATGGAAGCCATGCTGAAAGCAGATGCCGCAATCAGCAACTATACAGTGGGGCAAAAGAGAGTAGCAGGATTCTTTAATGATACTGTAAATCCGGCAGATCCTGAAGAGTGATTCTATATATGTAGGAAAAGAATGTCGGTTGATACGGTTGCTATGGATAATCGGAATATAAAGGAGATTATGATGAAAAAGAAGAAGTTTTGGAAACTGATAACCGGGTGCATTCTGGTCGCTGCTGTTTTGATCGTGTGTGTGATCGTTTTGAAGAACCGGGAAAGTCATCCGGTCTGGAATGAAGTGCGTGTGAACGATACGGTCATTGAGGCAGGACAATCCTGGCAAGAGATGCGGGAATCTCTGGAAAATATGGGATTAAGTTCTGAAAATGATCCATATGGATTTGTGCCGCGGAAGGACGATTCTCTGATCGGGTTAAATATCAGTAAGACAATCTCTGAGAAAAAAGATCGCGTTCAAAGTATTTACTATAACATAGATAATAATGAGAGCGACTATGTGATTGAACTGGCCGGTATCCGTTTGGACCAGGGAACCATTGACGATGTCCTTAAGACCATCGGACCGGAAGATATCAGAAATGAACGGGAAACGTTAACGAACTATATCTGGACAGAAAAGGATCATGCACTGGTTCTGCATACGGATAAAGCAGACAGGATCCTGGGATTTGACCTGTATTATGACAGAAAGGGATTCAAAGGACGGTTTGATTAACTGTTTTTGGAAAGTGAAAAATGGGAGGTAAACGGATGCAAAAAAAGCGGACAAAAACAATCCTCATTGGATGTGTTCTGTTTGGAGTGATTTTGGTACTTGCTGCAGTACTGATCTGGAAAAACGGGAAGAATTCCCCGGTCTGGAATGAAGTGCGTGTGAATGGTACGGTGATCCGAGCCGGACAGCCCTGGGAAGAAATGAGAGAATCTTTGGAATCAATGGGCCTGGAATCAGAAACGATTGGGAGAGGGTTTGTCCCCCTCAAAGAAGGAATTCCGACCGGCCTGAATATCCGTGAGACGATTTCCGAAAAAAATGAGCGGGTCAGAGTCATATTCTGTAATGTGGAAGAAAACGGGACAGACTGTGTGATTGAGCTGGCGGGAATCCAGGCAGACCAGGGGACTTATGAAGAAATTCGGCAGATCGCCGGACCGGAAACCAGAAAAGAGGAAAAAGAAGATACAACAATCTATACCTGGACAGAACGACATAACCAACTGGTTGTGTGTACGGACAAAGAAGGCAGGGTTCTGAATTTTGCTCTGCATTATGACAGGGAAGGTTTCGAAGACGAATATGACTATTTGGAAGGAGAAAATACTTCAGAATAATAGGACGCCGGAAGAAGTACTCCAGGAGATGGTTGACGTTGAGATAGTTCAAAACTTCGTCGCGCGGATTTCTGTGACTTCAGTCGTGGGAGGAAGCGCTTATCAACAATCCTTTTTCGTCATGAGTCCAAACTCGCGACGAAGTTTGAAGCCTCCGGCGGATCGCAGGCGCGCAAGAGGAAAGCGCGCCGCGACAAGTACGCCCGAGGCGCACTTGATAAATTTATTGCAGCAGTAAGTCATGAGGAATAAAAGGAGAAAAATGCGAAAGAGCGGAATTTTAAAAATAATAATCAGTTGCATTCTGGCTATAACGATTTTGGTTGCTGCTGTAATGATCTGGAAAAACCGGAATCCGGTCTGGAATGAAGTGCGTGTGAATGATACGGCAATTCGGGTCGGACAACCCTGGGAGGAGATGAAGGAATCTCTGGAAGCAATAGGATTGGAATCTGAAGCGATTCCTTTTGGATTTGTTCCCCGCAAAGACGGGATTTCGCTCGGTTTAGATATTGGCCCGACAATTTCCAGAAAAAAAGACTTGGTGAGTGCAATCTATGTTGACGTAGAAAAAAACGGGACAGACTGTGTAATCGAATTGGCTGGGATCCGTGTTGACATGGGAACTTATGCGGAAATCCGTCAGGCTGCAGGACCGGAAACCAGAAAGACGGAAAGGGAGGAAAAAACAATCTATACGTGGATAAAAGGAGACAGAAAACTTATATTACGAACTGACAAGGAAGGAAAGATTCTGGATTTTGACCTGTATTTTGACAGGGATATTTACGAAAATTAGTCTAAGGAAAGGAGAAAATAAATGAAAATCGATCAGATAGACATTAATGATAAGGCTTCCGATATCCAGACGGCAGCCGGATATTTTGAAGGAAATGATCTGGGATCGGAAGATTCCAAATCAACGATTACCGCAAATGACAACAGCAAAGATGCGTTTGAGGCTGAAGAAAACACCCATATTACTTTCGGGAACGGCCTGATTACAGCTGCGAACAATATCGAAAACCTCGGATCTGCTTTTGTCGGATTTGATGAAATGATGGCAGAAGCAAATCGTGGATAGTCTTTGTCGGGGGAGAAGAACTTATGCAGTATAGCAGGAAAAGGGAATTAGAAGAACTGATAAGGCAGACGGAACGGGAAAACGCGGATTTAGACACAGAGTATCAGCGTATTATGCGCAAGATGGAAGCACAGACTGAAATTCGTCAGAGAGACAGGGTAAAGAATCTGAAAGAAATGAATGATTATGGCCTTCGTCATCCCAGGCTTTATGAAATTATGGAGCAGCAGGAAAAACAGTTTGCAGAATTAGAGAGCATTCAGGGTACCATTAAAGATAAGATCCGAAGAGGATTTCATGAAGAAAAAAGGAAGAGAGACGAACTGATCTTGCGCTGTCGGCAAGAATTGCAAACATTGGAAGACTAAAACATAGGGGTGTCAGGACTGGTGTCAGGATACTCCTTTTCTAATAGTTTTTCAGAGGCTTGTTTGGGTACTTCAAGTGCAGAACGGCCGACAGGGACCCATCCTTTGTGGAAGTATCTAACCTTTTGGGCCCTGCGGTGGGAAACTCTTTCAGAAGCCCCAGGCTGAGAAGCTTGTTTGGGTCTTTCAGTCGCAGAACGGCCGACAGGGACCCAATCCTGTGTGGAAGTATCTGTCCTTTTGGGTCCTGCGGTGGGAAACTCTTTGAAAAGCCCCGGGGTGAGAAGCTTGTTTGGGGTTTACGGCGAGGGTGTTTGTTTTGCGTTAGTAGACGTTGGTAGAATATTCGTATATTCTGCAGTACTTAAATTCCATATCTTGCGCAAAAAGGCCGGTTAATGCTATGATGCAGGTAGAGACAAAGGGATGATCCTGTAGAGAAGGGACAGAAGACAAAGAATGAAGAAAAACGAATCTGTAACATATGAAATGATCGCCAACAAATTGTTTGTGAGATATGAGAGTATTTATGATATCAATGTGCAGACGTCAGAATATAAGACCTATTATCAGAGTGATTCTTACCAGGAGCTGGAACTTGCCAGAAGAGGAGACGACTTCTGGCAGGCTCTGCAGCCGGGCATCGAGCGGCTGCTTGCCGAGGATGACCGGGATTATGTCATCAGTATGCTGCAGAAAGATAATCTGGTAGAAGGGGTCAAGAATCAGGAATACTACACACTTGTATACCGGATCATGAATAACGGAAGGGAGATTTTTCATGAACTTCGCGCTGTCGGGCAGCAGACGGAGGACGGGTTACATATCCTGATGGGAATCCGAAATATCGACAATCTGATCCGCCGGCAGGAAGCGCAGAAGGACGCGATGGAAGCGATACAGCAGAAATCGAAAAACCGTTTGGAAGCTGTGCTTTCTACTGCGGCAGCCTATATGGAAGCAAATATTTCAAAGGACATAACGCTGGAGAGCGGTTACGGGCATCAGACCGAGCAGGGGAAACCGATTCTGGATGTCCCGTCCCATCATCAGATCAGCGGATATGATGAGACACAGCGGTGGATCGCACGTAATCTGATCATTGAGAACAGAGAAAAATATGTCAAAGTCAGCAGCAGTTCCTATTTGCTTTCCTGTTTCCTGCATGGGGAAAGGCGTGTCTCGGTGTCTTTTTCCATTGAAACAAAAGGCGGGAGCATCCAGCCCTGCAAGGCGATTTTTCACCTGTACCGGGAACATGCTTCCGGAGATATCCACGTCTTTTGCGTGATCTATGATCTGACGGAACAGCAGAAGCAGGAGCAGGAGCTGGAGAGGCTGGAGCAGCAGCTGATGCTGAGCCGTATCCGGAACTCCACCAGTCAGATGCAGCCGCATTTTTTATATAATGCGCTGGGATCGATTCAGGAGGTCATTCTGATGGATCCGCAGTATGCATCAGATCTTCTCGGCGATTTTACGGTCCATTTGCGAAGCTGCGTGCGCGCGATGACCAATGATGATCCGATTCCGTTCACGCAGGAACTGGAAAATATCCGGGCGTATGTCAATATTGAAAAAATGAGACTTGGGAACAAACTGGAGGTTTCCTATGAGATAGAGGCGGACGCATTTGTCATTCTGCCGCTTTGTATTCAGCCTCTGGTTGAGAACGCGATCCGGCATGGGGTACATAAACGAGGAAAAGCCGGAGGACGCGTCGTTCTTCGAACCTGGGAGGAACCGGATTCCTGGATGATCCAGGTGGATGACACAGGAGTGGGCTTTGATACGAAAAAACTCTTCCGGGATATCAGAAACGGGAAGCGGGATTCGACAGGTCTGGACAATATCCGTTTCCGTCTGGAAAAGGTAATGGGCGCTGAGGTTGATATAAAAAGTACGGAAGGCACGGGCACAACCGTAACCATCCGTCTTCCAAAGGAGGGTTAAAAGATGAGAGCGATGATTGTTGATGATGAACCACTAATGATTCGAAAATTTGTCCGGCTGACGGAAGGCATGGCAGACCTGAATGTAGTCGGACAATTTGAAGATGCGCAGGATGCTCTGGAGTATGCCAAAAACAATCCCATCGAAGTAGCCTTTCTGGACGTGGAGATACCCGGGATCAACGGGATTGATCTTGCAAGAGAGTTAAAGAAGATCCGGAACAATATGATCATTGTGTTTATCACCGCATATGACGAATATATCCGGGACTCGAATGAGATCGGAGCCGATTACTATATTATCAAGCCGTATACGAAACAGGTTCTGGAAATCATGATGGAGAAACTGCGTCTTCTGGCGGAGCGGCAGCATAAGGATATCTATATCCAGATGTTCGGAAGATTTCTTGTCAAAAAGAATGGAAAGCCGGTGCAGCTGACCGGAAAGGCCAAGGAAATACTGGCGCTTGTGGTGAGCAGAAGAGGAAAGGAAATCAGTAACGAGGAAATCTACAGTACACTCTGGGAGGACAGGCCGTACAGCAATGCATGTATGAGCGTTTATTATAATGCATTAAGGAGGCTCAAAAACGCCCTGAGGAAGGAGGATATACAAGATATTCTGGTGCCGACGCCGAGAGGACAGACCGTGAATACAGAACTGTTCGACTGCGATTATTACGCCTGGCAGGACAAGAACATGGATACCAGGGATTCCTTTGAAGGAGAATTCCTGTCCGAATACTCCTGGGGAGAATACATGCTTGCAAATATTCTGAATGAAGAGTGGGGGAAGTAACAAACCCTCTTTTTTGCGTTAGTAGAATGTTGCTGTAAGAGTGTTATGTTATTTAAATGTTCCGACAAAGTCAGCTGAACTTTCTCTTAAAGGGAGGAGAAGCAATGAAAAAATATTTTGCTGAACTGATTGGTACACTGACTCTTGTTTTTATGGGCTGTGGAACTGCGATGATCGTAGGCTGTGATGCTGCTTCGGGAGGCGGCTATATCCTTACGGCACTCGCATTCGGCCTTGCTGTTATGGCCATGGCTTATTGCGTAGGCAATATTTCAGGGGGACACTTTAATACAGCTGTCACTCTGGCTATGCTGATGCGCAAAAAAATTTCCGGAAAGGATGCTGTGATGTACTGGATCTTCCAGATCATCGGTGCGTTCATCGGCATCATACTTCTTGCCATTATATTCGGCGCCGGAAAAATTGAGGATATGACAGGCGGTTTCGGAAGCAACGGGCTTGCCGGAGTCAACGGGAGCGCCGCTGCCGGGCTGCTGGTAGAGATTATCCTCACCTTCATTTTCCTGATGGCGATTCAGGGCGTAACATCTGAAAAATTCCAGCACGGTTCATTCGCCGGTCTGATCATCGGCCTGACCCTTACGCTGGTTCATATTTTCGGAATCGGATTTACCGGAACAAGCGTGAACCCGGGCCGTTCAATCGCTCCCGCGGTATGGGCGGCAATCACGGGCAACGCAGAACCGCTCAGGTCTCTTTGGGTCTTTATCGTAGGACCCCTTGTGGGCGCGGCTATTGCTGCACTCGTTTATCCGAGACTGGAAGAAAATTAAAGGATCGTTCAGCTGCTTTGTTGGAATATCATGTTTTTCTTTAACCCTTCAATCTCTTTACAAACCCGGACCGGGCATATGCCTGATCCGGGTTTTGTTTTGGGAAATTCAGTTGCAATCCCGTTGAAAAAACAAGGAAAGGTTAGTAGAACATTGGTTTTGCTGACTTAAACTGATTATGCTGAGAAAATATTGCTAAAACTTCAAAAAGGAAAGGGGAAAGCCTAATGAAGAAATTATTATTGATGACACTAGGTATTTTACTGATCGGCGGTGCCCTGGCGGTTCTGTTGAACAGACGCAGAGAAGACAGGAAAGTGTGGGGAGAGTGAGACTTCTTTTTGAATGAAGCCGCGCACTGTCAGAATCTTACGTAAGGGGGTTAGCAGCCGATGAATGATTTTAAAGTACGGATGGTTGCGGTATGTAATGCGTCTGGCGGACATCTTCATAAATCTTTTGTTACGGTTATGGATTTGCTGCTTTCGGAATCAACAAAAGAAATCTTTGTAAAAACCGGCCTGTCTGATCAGGAGCTTGCAGAAATCATATGCAGATCGATACAGGAAATAGAACATGGTACCATGGATACAATCGATCATCTTGTAAAAAACAAAATGCTGGAACAGGAAACGTATTCTGTTTTGATCAAAAGATGAGAAAAGGAAATGTCCTATTGCTTACAGCGGCCGGGTGTTCCCGGTCAGGCTGTTCATATATACCGGTCGGTTGTTGGGGTTCAGCAACCGGCCGGTTATTGCTTTTTAGGAATCTAGGACAGCCAGCACTGGTCCTCAGAGATGGGAAGTTCAAAGATACGGCTTTTGTCCGAATCATATTTTGCCTGATGATACTTAAAGAGCATGCTGGTTTCGTCACGGAATCCCAGAATCTCGATTTTACCGGTGACATGAGACATCATAAAACGGAAGCTTTTTCCCATGCCGTTTTGCTGATTCATCGCGGATTCCATGATCCGGTAACCTCTGCGGAGCGGTACCTGGAAGTGGTTCATGACGCCTGTGACAGGGCGGCACTGGAAGACATAGTAGGGGATGACTCCGATGGCGGTCAGCTCTTTTAACAGAGTCCCCATGGTTTGCGCATCATCGTTTACGCCCTTCAGAAGAACGGTCTGGTTGCGGACAGGAATGCCGAGTAAAAGGAGTTCTCTGACCGCGCGGACGGCTTCGGAAGTGATTTCATGCGGATGATTGAACTGGGTCACAAGATACACTTTTTTCCGCCGGGAGGCCTCAGATAAAAGGCTTTTCAGTTCCGGATCCGTGGTGATCCTCTGGGGAAGAACGACCGGAGTCCGGGTGCCGAACCGGATATAATCGAGATGCGGAATATCGCACAGAAGAGACAGATATTCCCGGATGACTTCATTGGAGTTCATAAAGGCATCTCCGCCGCTGATCAGAACGTTGGAGATTTCCCGGTGGGAGCGGATATACTCTGCGATCTGCACAAGATCGACAGCAGACTCTTCCTGTGAAATGCCGACGAGACGTCTGCGAAAACAGTGGCGGCAGTACATTGCGCACTGATTTGTGGAAAGAATCAGCGCCGTCTGCGCATATTTATGCTGCAGACCGGGCATAACAGTGTTTGACTTCTCTCCGCTGGTGTCCAGACTTCCGGAGGTATATAACTCTTCAGCGGAAGGAATGCACATCCTCCGGACCGGATCGTCCGGGTCAGAAGGATCGATCAGTGACAGATAATAGGGATTGACAAAAAGCGGGTATTTCTCCTGCACCTGTTCCAATGTCCGGATTTCCTCTTCAGAAACGTGCAGAAATGTGCTGAGTTTTCGGATATCTTGATAGCCCTGGGCTAATAGGGATGTCCAGTGATTCATTTATGTTCGCCTCCTTTCTATTCAAGTCTCGCTCGCGAGACTTGGCGCGGAATTCGGGTCAGCGTCAGCTGACATCTTCTAAACCGAATTCCTGCGCATCCTCGCGGAGCGTTTATCTCAGTGGGAGATTGGCCCCCCACTGAGACGAGCTTGTCATAACCCGCCCCTTAAGAAGTGGGGGTTTTCTCACACTGAGATAAAAATCGGTGGATCGATGGATCACTCCGGAATATGCAATTTATACACAATCTGCAATAACGAAATACTAATGCATAATCTGCAGTCATGAAATAAAAGCAGGAAATCTGCAGTCACGAAACACAAAAACACAATATTTGATACATGGAGGAATTCAATGGCTAAAATACTGGTAGTAGAAGATGGAGCAGATCTGAGAAAATTATTTCTGAATACGTTAAAGAAAAACGGATACGACAGTTTTGGCGCAAAGGATTCGAAGGAGGTTTTGAAAAGTCTGGAAACCATGCGTCCGGATCTGATTATTTCGGAAGTAAACATGCCCGGCACGGATGGTTTTGCTTTTGTGGAAGAAATCCGCCGCACGGGGAATGACATGCCGGTGCTGTTCCTGACCGAAAAAGGAGATATCCGTGACAGACAGAGCGGTTTTCGGGTGGGAGCCGATGATTATATGATCAAGCCGGTCGACATTCAGGAAATGCTGCTTCGCGTACAGGCACTGCTGCGCCGTACGCAAAACAGTTCTGACAACATTATCAATGTGGCCGGAACCGTACTGACTTACGATAACTCGACGGTGACCGATCTGAACGGGGAACAGGTCCTGCCGCAAAAAGAATTTCAGGTCATCTATAAGCTCTTATCTTATCCGGGACAGACCTTTACAAGACGTCAGATCCTGGATGATGTATGGGGAGAGGGCGGCTATGAGGACTCGCATACACTGGACGTGCATATCAGCCGTCTGCGGGAGCGTTTCCGCAACAACAGAGATTTTACAATCGTGACAATCCGCGGTCTCGGGTACAAGGCTGTCATGACGGCAGACCAGGGCTGATCCGGATTCCTCATCAGGGCGCACAGGAGAGAGGCGTCACTGAAAAACATCTTCCTTTCGCAGGAAAACATGGTATAATAGAGCATACAGCAAACATTTACAAAAGTACGAAAGTGGGTGTGGATATTGAGGATTGTGAATCTGGTGGAAAATACGTCAGGAACCGCATCGTGTGATACAGAGCACGGACTCAGCTTCTACATTGAGACAAAGAAGCATAAGATTCTGATGGATACCGGGGCATCTGATCTTTTTCTGAAAAATGCGGAAGCGCTGGGCATCGATTTAAAAGAAGTGGATACCGTGATCCTGAGCCATGGTCATTATGATCACGGGGGCGGTCTTCCCTTCTTTATGGAAAAGAATCCGGACGCATGTATATATATGCAAAAATCGGCATGCGGCGAGTATTATTCCTGTCCGGATGAGAAAAAGTCTCCCCGCTATATCGGTCTGCCGCAGGAGATTTTTGGCTCAGGTCAGATCAGGCTTCTCGAGGGAGAGTATATCATCGATGAGGAATTGCGCGTGTTTCCCTTTGATCAGTGTGATGCGCAGATTCCCTCAACGAACCGTATTCTCAGGAAAAAAGAAGACGGGCGCCTGGTACAGGATGATTTTTCTCACGAACAGTGTCTGGTGATCCGGGAAGGAAAGACCCGGGTACTGTTTTCCGGCTGTGCGCATCACGGAATCCTGAATGTGATGGAAACGTACCGCAGGCGCTTCGGAGAGGATCCGGATATCGTGATCAGCGGATTCCATCTGATGCGGAAGGATCACTACAGTGAGCAGGACGCAAGAGAGATTCTGCAGACGGCACATGCCCTTCTGCAATATCGGACTGTTTTTTACACCGGCCACTGTACGGGTGAAAAGCCCTACCGGGTCATGAAGAAAATCATGGGGGATCAGCTTCGCTATGTACACTGCGGGGATGAGATCCATCCGGAAATAAAGAAGCCAGAGAAAAAGAAAGGAACGGATTACATGAAATGGCATAAGTTTTTTGCATGGGGCACGGTGGTTTGTTTTGTGCTGACCATGCTGACAGGATATAAGCGGAAATAATGGAGGAGTTATGCCGGGACTGATTCACATTTATACCGGGGACGGAAAAGGGAAAACGACGGCGGCAGTCGGGCTGAGTGTCCGGTTCGCCGGGCATGGCGGCCGGGTCTGCTTCGGACAGTTTTTAAAGGATGGAAGTTCCGGAGAGATTGCCGTGCTGAGAATGATTCCGGGCATATCGGTCTGCTCCAATGAGGAATCCTTCGGCTTTTCTTTTGCGATGGATGACGAGACAAAGGAACGGGCCAGGAAAAGCTATTCCGATTATCTGGAGCTCCTGCTTGCAAAAGCAGCAGATCCGTCCTGCGGACTACTGATTCTGGATGAGGTGATTTCTGCGTACAACCTGCATTTTATAGACAGGGACAGGCTCCTCGGGTTCCTGCGGAATAAACCGGAAGAGCTGGAAGTGGTGCTCACCGGGAGGGATCCCGCAAAAGAGCTGGTGGAACTGGCAGATTATGTTTCCGAGATCAGGAAGATAAAACACCCCTATGACCGGAGGATTCCGGCAAGAGAAGGGATTGAACGATGATGGCAGAGGCTGCCGCACGAACGGAGTTTGCGCGGCGGCCTTGATTTTTAAGGATAAAGAGAGAAGAATGGAAAAAAGGAATAAGAAACAGAAACGCTCCACGGCAAGACGTACACTTTATTATTTCTGGGGCGTGACAAAGACGCAGATGGGAATGTTTCTCTTAGGCGTCATTTCTACGATGGGGTATGTCGGACTGCTGACATATGCCAACAGTTATTATTTTGGAAAAATAGTCGACCGCATTGCAGAGGAACCGGTCGCCGCTGATCAGGTGTTCCGGGTGTTCGGACCGTATATAGCGGCGCTCATTATCGTCAATGCCCTGGGGCAGCTGTGCTCAAAGCTGCAGGACTATGCATGCTGGAAGATGGAGATCAGGGCGAATTATGATCTGGCTACGCACTGCTTTGATACCCTGTCGAACCAGTCGATGACATTTCACACGAACCGGTTCGGAGGGTCTCTTGTCAGCCAGACGACCCGGTTCTTGGGAGCGTACTCGCAGCTGATGGAAGTGTGGATCTATTCTGTCCTGCCGCTGATTTTCTCCGTGTTTATGATTATCGTCATGCTCATCAGGCCGGTCCCGCTGTATGTCGGGCTTCTGTGCATTCTGCTGGTCATCTATACGGTCATCGCTTATCTCATGTACAAACGGGTGCTGCCGCTGAATGCACGGGCGGCCGCGGCCCAGAATGAGCTCTCCGGTGAACTGTCGGATTCGGTTACCAATATTCTTGCAGTAAAGACCTGCGGCAGGGAAGACTATGAGCGGACGATTTTTAACAAAACCAATGAAAAGGTCGTGCGCCATGATTCCAGACGGATGCGCGCGTCGACTACGATTGGCGCGATCTCTTCGTCGATTATCGTGATCATCATGATCATTGTTACCATTTTCATATCCGGAGGGAATGCCTGGTTTGGTATTTCTGCAGGCACGCTGATCATGATGTTTACATACACCTTCCAGCTGACCGGCCGCTTCAACATGATCAATTCAACCATGCAGAGGCTGAACCGTGTGTTCGGTGATGCTGCGGAGATGACCATGATCCTTGATGCCCCCACACTGGTGGAAGACATCGAGGGCGCACAGCCGCTGAAGGTCACGGATGGCGCCATCTCGATCCGGAATCTGACATTCCGGTATGAGGATGTGAAAGATACGGATGACAAGGTGTTTGATGATTTTTCAATGGAAATCCCTGCGGGTCAGCGGATCGGTCTGGTGGGGCGTTCAGGTTCAGGAAAAACGACGCTTACAAAACTTCTGCTGCGGCTCTCCGACATTCAGAATGGTACGATCATGGTGGACGGTCAGGATATTTCCCGCTGTACACAGCAGTCCCTCCGCCGCCAGATCGCCTATGTGCCGCAGGAAGCGCTGCTGTTCCACAGGACGATCCGGGAGAATATCGCTTATGGAAAACCGGATGCATCAATGGAGCAGATCCGGCATGCCGCAATCGACGCGAATGCGCTTGAGTTTATAGAAAAACTTCCGGACGGATTTGACACTCTGGTCGGAGAGCGGGGCATAAAGCTGTCCGGCGGACAGCGCCAGCGAATTGCCATTGCAAGAGCGATTCTGACCGACGCCCCGATCCTGATCCTGGATGAGGCGACCAGCGCCCTGGATTCCGAGTCTGAAAAACTGGTGCAGGATGCTCTGGTCACACTGATGAAAGGACGTACTTCCATCGTTGTGGCACACCGCCTCTCGACCGTTGCGGCGCTGGACCGCATACTTGTGCTGTCTGACGGAGGAATCAGTGAGGACGGCACGCACGCCAGCCTTCTGGAAAAAGGAGGAGAGTATGCAAGACTGTGGGACCGCCAGACCGGCGCGTTTCTGGAAAATATGGATTAATTTATTCAATGCCCTGCTGAAAGTTGTATATTTATAAAAATGATGATTGTTTTTATACATGTTTTGTGCTACGATGGTAAAGATTTGGAGCGGTCGGTGATATCAGACAACAGGGACGGGACTTCACAGGAGCCGGGATATTGTGTTTACTGCTCCGCATCTGAAAAAGATTACCTGGAGGTCACGAGATGAAAAAGAGAATAGTAAAAGCAATGGCGGTCGGTGCAGCCGCGGTGATGATGTTCGGAATGGCTGCCTGCGGCTCATCAAAGGGAACCAGCGGTGCAGGTGCTGCGGCAGACACTTCTGCAGCAAAAGAGAGTGGAGACAGCACTGCCGGAGATTTTGAGACGGTGGAGGACGGAAAACTGCATATGGCGACCAATGCGGTATTCGCTCCCTATGAGATGGTCGCAGATGATGGTTCCTTTGAGGGAATCGATGTAGAGATCGCCGATGCGATCGCAGACAAGCTTGGTCTTGAACTGGTCGTTGACGACATGGATTTTTCCGCAGTTCTGACAGCAGTTCAGAATGGAAAAGCGGATATGGCAATGGCCGGCATGACAGTAAGCGAAGAACGTAAGCAGAATGTTGACTTTACGGACAGTTACTCCACCGGCGTGCAGGTTATTATTGTTCCGGAGGGTTCCGATATCCAGACCGTGGATGATCTGGCAAATGACAAAATGATCGGCTGCCAGGAAGGGACGACAGGATACAACTACTGCTCCGCAGATGTGGAAGAAGGCGGATATGGAGCGGATCATGTTATCGCGTATACCAATGGGGCAATGGCTGTTCAGGCACTGATTGGCGGCAAGGTTGACTGTGTAGTCATTGACAATGAGCCGGCAAAGTCTTTTGTTGCGAACAACGAGGGACTGAAGATCCTGGATACCGAGTTTACCGTTGAGGATTACGCGATCGGTATCGCAAAAGACAATACGGCACTTCTTGATGCTGTCAATGGCGCACTGAAAGAACTGATCGAGGATGGTACCGTTCAGACCATCGTTGACAAATATATCAATGCAGAATAAGAAATCATGACGATTGAGAAGGGCAGTTTTTTGTAACTGCCCTTCTTTGTTACTCTGATTGATTACGGGGAGGATGGAGATTTGAAAGAACAGTTAATACAAAGCTTCGTGACGGGCGGAAGATGGAAGCTGTATCTGCAGGGCCTGACCGTATCTTTTCGCGTCATGCTGGGAGCACTGGCGCTGGGCGTGGTTCTGGGCATCCTGGTAGCAATCGTCCGCACAAAATATGACCAGCAGAAGACTGGTTCCGGGAATCCGGGACTGGCTGTTATTAATTTGATATGCAAGATTTATATTACGGTGATCCGCGGAACGCCCATGATGGTGCAGCTGCTGATTTTCGGTTTCGTCATTTTTTCGGCCAGCAGGCATCTGATCCTGATTGCCATTCTGGCGCTCGGCATCAACTCCGGCGCCTATGTTTCCGAGATTATCCGCGGCGGCATCATGTCGATTGATGTGGGACAGATGGAGGCCGGACGGTCGCTGGGAATGCGGTATGGAACCGTTATGAAGGATATCATTATCCCGCAGGCGGTCAAGAATATATTGCCGGCCCTCGGCAATGAGATGATCACCCTCTTTAAGGATACATCTCTGGTGACGGTCATCGGGCTGGCGGATTTAACGAAAGTAGCCATGCAGATCCAGTCCAAGACTTTCCAGGCGCTGGTGCCGTTTATCGGGATCGCCATTATGTATCTGGTTGTAGTCATGATCATGACATGGCTTCTGGGAATCGCAGAAAGGAGGCTTCGCCGCAGTGACAGACGCTAATGCATTAATCCGGGTGGAGCACTTGAAAAAGGCATTCGGAGAAAAAATAGTATTAAATGACATCTCGGAAGATATCCGGGCAGGAGAAAAGGTGGTGATTCTGGGACCGTCCGGTTCCGGAAAGTCCACATTCCTGCGCTGCCTGAATCTGCTGGAAGTTCCTACAGCGGGAAGAATCTTTTTTGACGGGACAGAGATTACGGATCCCGGAGTAGATATCAATACGATCCGGCAGCATATGGGAATGGTTTTCCAGCATTTTAACCTGTTTCCGAATATGACGGTCAGGAAAAATATCACGCTCGCGCCCATCCGCACCGGACGGATGAATGCGGAAGAAGCGAATGAAAAGGCGGACGAACTATTGAAAAGAGTCGGCCTGATGGAAAAGGCGGAGGCATATCCGTCCTCGCTTTCCGGCGGGCAGAAGCAAAGAATCGCCATTATCCGTGCGCTGGCAATGAACCCGAAGATGATGCTCTTTGACGAGCCGACCAGCGCGCTCGACCCGGAAATGGTCGGAGAAGTGCTGGATTTGATGAAAGCGCTTGCGGATGACGGGATGACGATGGCGGTCGTTACTCATGAGATCGGCTTTGCCAGAGAGGTCGGAACCAGAGTGCTGTTCATTGATGAGGGGAAAGTGGTTGAGGAGAATACTCCGGAATTGTTTTTCTCGAATCCGAAAAGCGCGCGGGCGCAGGACTTCCTGAGCAAGGTACTGTAAACACTATGTAAACGCAAGTTCCGTTTCCGCTTTCCCACCTGTGAAACGTTGTAATTTGTTTGTATTCATGATATCATCTCAGTGTGAGAGACCCCCACTGAGATAAACGCTCCGCGAGGATGCGCAGGAATTCGGTTTGGAAGATGTCAGCTGACGCTGACCCGATCTTCGCTCCGCTACGGTCGGTGCTGAACAGACGTCCCCCGGACGTCTAGCACCCGCGCCAAGTCTCGTGAGCGAGACTTGAACAGAGGGGAAATACCTCCCGCTTAAAACAAACAGAACGTCAGGCGGGAGTAACGAAAATGGATGACAGGGGGGTATTATGGACAACAGACCGACAGGCAGACAAAAGCATGTGGGCACCGGCGGATCCGGTGTGAACCGGCGCGGCTCCGGACAGGCCGGAGGTCCCGTTGGAAGCGGAAGCGGACCGAATCACGGAAGCGGGAGACCTTCGGGCAATTTTAACAGCGGCGGCGGATCCGGACGAAATGGAGGAAACCGGGGCCTGATGGGAGGCGGATTAGGCGGCGGAGTGATTGTGATCATTCTCATCATCTTTCTGCTTTCCAGGGGAGGATGCGGCGGCCTGACGGACGGCAGTTATTCACAGGGGACAGGAAGTCCTTCCGGCGGAATCAGCAGTCTGTTCGGCAGCAGCACGGATTACACGGATTATTTTGGCGGCGGCGGAGCTTCTGCCGTATCTGACTGGGAGGGCGGCCTTGACAACCGGGGCATGCTCGATACGACCGTTGCGGAAGGCGCGCGTCCGAAGCGGACCTCGATTCTCGGAGGCGGACAGGACACAGCCACGATTATGGTATATATGTGCGGGACGGATCTGGAGTCAAGAAGTGCGATGGCGAGCCGCGATCTGCAGGAGATGCTGAACGCTGAGGTCGGCAGCCATATCAATCTGCTGATATACACCGGCGGATGTACGCAGTGGCAGAATAATGTCGTGAGCAGCAGTACCAACCAGATCTACAAGATTCAGAATGGACAGATGAGCTGTGTGATGCAGAATGCGGGAAGTGTGCCCATGACGGATCCGTCGACACTCTCTTCCTTTGTGAAGTGGGCGTCGCAGAATTATCCGGCAAACCGCTACGACCTGATCTTCTGGGATCATGGCGGGGGATCGAACAGCGGATACGGCTATGATCAGAAGTTCCCGAATTCCGGATCGATGACTCTTTCCGGGATCAATACGGCGCTCAGAGATTCCGGCGTGACTTTTGACTTTGTCGGGTTTGACGCCTGCCTGATGGCGACCGTGGAGACGGGGCTCGTGGTCGGCCAGTATGCGGACTACATGATCGCTTCCGAGGAGGCAGAGCCGGGTGTTGGCTGGTACTACACGGACTGGCTGACAGATTTCTCGGCAGATCCCTCAATGGACACCCTGACACTGGGTAAAGAAATCGTAGATTCTTTTACAAACGCGTGCGCGAAGACCGTGCCCGGACAGAGTACCACCCTGTCTGTGGTGGATCTGGCAGAATTGCAGACTTCGGTCCCGCAGACACTGACCGATTTTTCAAAATCTGTCTCCGGTCTGATCAGAGAGAAAGACTACCGGACGGTATCGAATGCCCGCGGTACAGCGAGAGAATTTGCCGCGTCCAGCCGGATCGATCAGGTGGATCTGGTGCATCTGAGCAAAAAGATGGGTACAGAAGAAGGAGAGGCACTGGCACAGGCTCTTCTGGGATCGATAAAGTATAACCAGACTTCTTCCTCTATGACGAATGCATACGGACTTTCTATTTATTTCCCGTATCAGAGGACATCGAAGGTCGATTCGATGGTCAATACGTATCAGGCGATCGGGATGGATGAGGAGTATACACGCTGCATTCAGGAGTTTGCTTCCATGGAGGTGGCCGGTCAGGTTGTTTCCCAGCACAGCGCGCAGCAGAACGGAAGCCCGGCGACCAGCCTGTTAGAGCAGCTGACCGGGATGGGAAGCACAGGAACATCCGCCTATGGGGGAAGTTCTTCCGGCAGTCTCCCGGGACAGGCGGATATCTCATCGCTTCTCAGCTCCCTGCTGACGAGCGGGACGGGCAGCAGCCTTCTGGGATCTCTCGGTCTTGACCGCAGCAATACTGCGTTTCTGTCGCAGGCTCTGGATGTAGATACCGCTTCGGAGTATATCGCGGATAATCAGTTTGATCCGATGAATCTGGTATGGCAGGAAAACGATGCGGGACAGGCAGCAGTCATGCTCCCGGAGGAACAGTGGAGCCTTGTACAGAATCTGGATCTGAACATGTTCTATGACGATGGCGAGGGATATGTAGAGCTCGGTATGGATAATGTCTTTGATTTTGACGATGACGGCAATCTTCTGGAGCCTTCAGACCGGACCTGGCTTTCCATCGACGGACAGATCGTCGCGTATTACAGAGTAAGCATGACCGGAGATTCGGATCAGTACACGATTACCGGACGGGTTCCGGCCCAGCTGAATGGTACCGCGGTCAATCTGATTCTGGTCTTTGATACAGAGCATCCGGATGGATATGTGGCCGGTGCCGCTTATGATTATGTGGACGGTGAGACAGATACGGTCGCAAAAAATCTGACGGAGCTGCAGGAGGGAGATCAGATTGACTTCCTGTGTGACTTCTATGATTATGACGGCAATTATTCGGCACGCTACAATCTGGGAGAGACCATGACGGTGAGCGGACCGATGGAGGATATGGTGATCGAGAACCTGCCGGTAGGCAGTGGAGATGTTCTGGCATCCTATCTGTTTACGGATCTGTATGGCGAATCCTACTGGACGCCGATGCGGATCATTGAGGAATAGGGAAAATTTTTTATAAGGAGAGGTTATGATAATGGAAACAAGACCTTATGTATCATGGGAAAAGATGAATGCTTTTTTGATCGACGCTTTTGCCGGCTATGGCGTACCGCGTGAGGATGCAAAGATCTGCGCGGATGTTCTGCTGGAGTCTGACCGGCGCGGAATCGAGAGCCACGGATGCAACCGGTTTAAACCGATTTACATCGACCGCATCGTAAAGGGAACGCTTCTGCCGAAGACCGAGATCGAGATCCTGAAGGAGACACCGACGACGGTCGTTATGGATGCACATGACGGCATGGGCATGGTAGCAAGCTATCATATGATGGAGAAGCTGATCGAAAAGGCAAAAAAATACGGTATGGCCGGCGGCGCAATCAAGAATTCCACACATTACGGGATTGCCGGATACTGGGCTACCATGGCCAGCAAAGAAGGCATGATCGGACTGACGGGAACGAATGCGAGACCGTCCATCGCGCCGACATTCGGTGTAGAAAATATGATGGGTACAAACCCGCTGACCTTTGCCTTCCCGACCGATGAGGAATTCCCGTTCTGCATCGACTGTGCGACCTCGATCGTACAGAGAGGAAAGATCGAGTATTATGCGCGTCAGGGGAAAGACACTCCGGCAGGGATGGTTGTTTCCCAGGACGGCAAAACCATGACCGACAGCGAAGCAATCCTGAAGGCGCTGGTCGACGGAACCGCGGCACTCGCGCCTCTTGGCGGAGTGGGAGATGAACTTTGCGGATATAAGGGCTACGGTTACGCAGCAGTTGTGGAGATCCTCTCAGCGGCACTGACCGGCGGAAACTTCATGAAGGCACTGACCGGCGTCGCGGAAGACGGAAGCCCGCAGATGTATCATCTCGGACATTTCTTCTTTGTGGTTGATCCCGATGCGTTCATGGGACAGGATGTATTCCGGAAAACAGCAGGCGAGATCTGCCGTGCGCTTCGCGCATCGAAAAAAGCACCCGGTCAGGACCGCATCTATACGGCAGGGGAGAAAGAGTATGACGCATGGCTGGACCGGAAGGACAAAGGCGTTCCGGTAGGAGAAGCTGTTCAGAAAGAAATTCTGGAAGTCAGGGATAAACTGAATCTGCCGTACACATTTGAAGAATTTGAATAAGAGATAAGATGTACGCCCGAGGCGTACTTGATTCAGCAGGAAGAGTAAGAGAACATCCGGCGTTCTCTTACTCTTCCTTTGTGTTATAATAACCTCATGAATAAAGTTTTAAGGGGTGCAGAGCATGAATATCCGTGATGCGAAGATACAGATCAGAAATGCCATGACGGCTTATTTTACCAAAGATGAAACAGGGGAATATGTGATCCCGGTCGAGAGACAGCGTCCTGTTTTTCTGATGGGACCTCCGGGAATCGGCAAGACGGCAATCATGGAGCAGATCGCTTCGGAGATGGGCGTCGGCCTGCTGTCTTATTCCATGACGCATCATACGAGGCAGAGCGCACTGGGCCTTCCGTTCATTGAACATAAGAATTATCAGGGAATGGAATGCGATGTTTCGGAATACACAATGAGCGAGATCATCGCTTCGATTTATGAACAGATGGAGGAGACCGGGGTCAGAGAGGGAATCCTTTTTCTGGATGAAATCAACTGTGTATCGGAAACGCTGGCACCAGTGATGCTGCAGTTTTTACAGTACAAGGTGTTCGGACGCCACCGGGTCCCGGACGGATGGATTGTTGTGACAGCGGGGAATCCTCCGGAGTACAACCATTCGGTACGCGAGTTTGATATCGTTACATGGGACAGGCTGAAGCGAATCGATGTGGAGCCGGACTATGAAGCCTGGAAGGAGTACGCGTACCAGACATCGGTGCATCCTTCTGTGCTGACATATCTGGAAATCAAAAAGAATGATTTTTACCGGGTCGAGAGTACAGTGGAGGGAAAATCCTTTGTGACAGCCCGGGGATGGGATGATCTGAGCCAGATGATCCGGCTGTATGAAATGCACGGTCTGAAAGTGGATGAAGATCTGGTGCGCCAGTACCTGCAGAATGCAAAGATTGCGAAGGATTTTTCTGCCTATTATGATCTTTTCCGGAAGTACCGCAGCGATTATCAGGTGGACCGGATCCTGAACGGGGATGTCCCGCAGGAGATTAAGGATCGTGCGGGCAGGGCGCTGTTTGATGAGCGGCTTTCCCTTCTCGGCCTGATTCTGGATGGAATCCGTGACTTGTTAAAAGGAGTCATGGAGCAGGATGCGACTGCGATGGGGGATCTGGAGGAACTGAAAAAATTTCGCGAAAATTCGCTGCATGGGCAGCAGAATCCGGCAGAAATCATGCAGATGCTGATCCAGGAAAAGCAAAAAGAGATTGCCGCAGCCCGGCGCGGGTCCGGCAGGCCGGCGGATGAGGTCCGTGTCATGAAAAAAATCGCCGGGACGATGGAGCGGCAGGAAACTCTGATCGCAGTGACTGCCGGGAGTGAAAAAGCTTTTGAAATCCTGAAAAATGATTTCACCAGGATGATTGAAGAACTGAAAACTGCGGCAGCAGAAGCCGGAAGAAAGCTGGAAAATGCATTCCGTTTCTGTGAGGACGTTTTCGGAGAGGGACAGGAGATGCTGATTTTTGTCACGGAACTGACATCAAACCGTCATTGCTCCGGATTTATCGGGAAATATGGGTGTGAGGCATATTTCAGGCATAATAAGGAACTGCTGTTTTACGAACGCGACCGGGAAATCGACAGACGGATCGATGAGCTGAGTATAGACGGGCTGAGGTCAGAATGACAAAGGAGGAAGAAATGCCTGAAGAGCGGAAAACGGAGAGCTTTTCCTATGTCATCACAGAGGGAAAGGTGCGGATCACCAGTTATGCGGGCGCGAAGGACACCGTGACTATTCCGGAATATCTGGAGGGATATCCGGTGACAGAAATCGGGGACGGGGCGTTCAGTAAAAAGGCTGCCCATAAACAGTCTGCGGGATTAAAGAGGATTGAAATGCCGGACACGATTCAGAAGATCGGAAGAAAGGCATTTTATGATACGGGGCTGGAAGAATTTTCACTTCCGGAAGATCTGGAGTCGATTGGGGAGTATGCGTTTTCCTACTGCCCGGGGCCAAAGGAACTTCGAATACCGCCGAAGCTTGCAGTCATCGAACCGCTGCGGGAACTGTACGGCGCTGCGGCCGTGGAAGTGTCCCCGGACAATCCCCGGTTCTGCGCAGAAGACGGTGTGATTTTCAGCAGGGATAAAAAGAAGCTGATCTGGTATCCAGCGGGGCAGACCAAAGAGTCGTACACGATTCCCCGCGGCGTCACGGCAATCGCCGGCCGGGCATTTGAAATCTCTGTCAGCATGGCTGCGGCAGGTCACCTGAAAAAACTTTCCATGACGGATGAAGTCACCTGTATCGGCGACAAGGCATTCGGCAATTGCGGTCAGCTGGAACAGATCGTTCTCTCCGAAGGCCTTACAAAAATCGGAATGTCCGCTTTTTTCAACTGCGGCAGCCTGAAACATATTCACATTCCGCCGGGAGTCACAGAAATTGCCTATGGACTGTTTTATATGTGCAGGCAGCTGGCATCCGTCTCAATTCCCGACGGGGTGTCCGGAATCGGCGGGCGCGCGTTTTACGGCTGCCGGAGCCTTCCGCGTATCCGGCTGCCGGAAAGCCTGCAGGAATTGGGGGAGTATGCATTCCATGACTGTCAGTTTCTGACCGAAGTGGAAATCCCTTCCTCCGTTGAACAGATTGGGAAGGAGGCTTTTTCGGAGTGTAAGAATCTGAAGAGGGTCGTCCTGCCGGATGGAATCCGGACAATCGGGCGCCGGGCTTTCTTCGGATGCAGGAATCTCCGGGAACTGGACGTGCCGTCAAGCGTCACGGAATATGCGCAGTGGACAAAAGATGCGTGCATTCTGAAGCTGCGGGGGATTCCCCTGCGAAATGTGACGGAGCCGGCACAGAAAAAGCTGGCGGCGATCGGCTATATGAAACTCCGGCAAAACGGGGAGGAGATTCTGTCTCCCTATCAGAGCGGGTATGAGGAGTATATCCGGCAGAACCGCAGCGTGTTTTACGGGATGGCTCTGAAAGATGCGCAGATCCTCTCTTTCCTGACGGATGCAGAGATGATTCCTGAGGAGGAAATCGATGATCTGATACAGAGGGCCAATGCGGAAAGAAATACACAGGCGGCAGCCTGTCTTCTGGAATACCGGCACAGAAGAAACAAAAAGGAAAGCGGATCGGCCTGGGATGCGATTCTTGACGGCACGGGATGGTTTTCCTGAGAAAGAAGGAGCGTACACGCATGGATGACAGAGAAGATAAAATCAAACAGCTGGCACAGGATGTATTGCAGCTTTCACGCAATGCACTGACTGTAAACCTGCGGTTTATGGACAGAGCGATCAGCAGTCTGACGCCGGTCTGTGATGAGAAGCAGCTGTCTGTCGCAGTGGACGGAAGATTTATCCGGTATCATCCGGTTTATATCCTTCGTTCCCGGAAACAGGAAAAAGAACTTGTGACCCGGGATTATCTGCACATGATTCTGCACTGCATTTTTCTGCATGCTTTTGTGAAGAAGGAAATCAACCGGGACTTCTGGAATCTGGCATGTGATATTGCGGTGGAGACCGTGATTCAGGAGATGGACCTCCCCTGTACCGCTGTCCGGACAGATCAGGCGATTGCACAGGAGATCCAAAGTCTCCGGACACAGGTCCGGTATATGACAGCGGAAGTCTTATACCGTCATTTGTGTGAAGGGCATTTCAGCGAAGACAAAATCGCCCGTCTGCAGGAGCTGTTCGTGCGGGACGATCACAGCATCTGGTATCATCCGGATTTCGATCAGGGAGCGGAGAATAAGGAAGAGAGAAGAGATACGGGAGGGAAAAAGGAAGAGAAGACAAAAGAGCAGCAGGAACAGAGCGCGCAGAGCGTTTCCCCGAAAGAAGTAAAGAAGCTGTGGAAGGACATCTCACAAAAGATGCAGCTCGATCTCGAGACGTTTTCCAGAGAGCAGGGGGAACAGGCCGGCACTCTGACACAGAATCTGATGGCGGTGAACCGGGAGCATTATGATTACAGCAGTTTTCTGAGAAAATTTGCCGCGCCCGGAGAGATGCTGAAGATCAACGATGAAGAGTTTGATTATATTTTCTACACCTACGGGCTTTCCGTATACAAAAAAATGCCGCTGGTAGAGCCGCTGGAGTATAAAGAAGTAAAGAAAATCAAAGAGTTCGTCATCGCACTGGACACCTCGGGATCGACCAGTGAGACGCTGGTGCAGAAATTTGTCCAGAAAACGTATAACATTTTAAAGCAGCAGGAGAATTTTTTTACAAAGATCAATCTGCATATTATACAGTGCGACGCGGAGATCCAGGAAGATGTCAAAATCACGTCACAGCAGGAATTTGACGACTATCTGGACCGCATGCAGATCCGGGGGCTGGCAGGGACGGATTTCCGCCCGGTATTCTCCTATGTGGAATATCTGATGGGGAAAGGGGAGTTTACGAACCTAAAGGGCATGATTTATTTCACAGACGGATTCGGAGAATTTCCGAAAAAACAACCGCCATACAAGGTGGCGGTCATCTATCTGGATGAAGGGTATGAAAATCCGCAGGTGCCAGTGTGGGCGATCCGGCTTGTGCTGAATCCGGAAGAGATCTGAGAATAAGAGGGAGGCAGCGCACCGTCAGAATATGCGGCGGGCGTTGCTTCCCTCATTTTTACATATTATAATACCGGGCGTAGATCCCGTTCTGTGCCAGAAGGCTTTCGTGATCGCCGCGCTCCTTGATGCCCTGATCATCGATGACCAGGATCTCATCGGCATTTTTGATCGTGGAAAGCCGGTGGGCGATGGTGATTGTTGTCCGGTTCCGGGAAAGGTCATCCAGACTCTTCTGAATGTAGCGTTCACTTTCGTTGTCCAGGGCGCTGGTGGCCTCGTCCAGAATCAGAATCGGAGGATTCTTCAGAAAGACGCGGGCAATGCTGATGCGCTGTTTCTGACCGCCTGACAGCCTTGTGCCCCGCTCACCGGTAAAGGAGTCGTATCCGTCCGGCAGGGACATGATGAAGTCGTGAATGTTTGCCTGTTTTGCTGCCTGAATGATCTCCTCTTCAGCAGCGTCCGGTTTCCCGTAGGCAATGTTTTCACGGATCGTGCCTCCAAAGAGATAGACATCCTGCTGGACAATGCCGATGGCCTTTCGGAGACTCTCGAGCGTCATGGAGCGGATATCCTGTCCGCCGATGGTTATTTCTCCTCCGGTCACATCATAAAACCGGGGAAGGAGCGAACAGATCGTGGTCTTTCCTCCGCCGGAAGGGCCGACAAGGGCGATGGATTTGCCTGCTTTGATCGTGAAATTGATCCGGTCCAGGACAACATCCTGTTTTTCGTAGCTGAAGCTGACATTGTGATAGACGATGTCGCCGCCCGGATTTGCAATCGGTCTGGCATCGGGCGCGTCTTTGATCTCGATCTCTGTCTCGACGACTTCCAGGAAACGCTTAAAGCCGGAGAGCCCTTTTTGCATCATTTCCGTAAGCTCGACCAGAATCTGGATCGGGCTGATGAAGATGCCGATATACAGGGCATACATCGCCAGATCTCCGGCTGACATCTGCCCGAGGGCGACGAAAAATCCGCCGGCGACCAGAGTGATCAGATACATTAGTCCCTGAAACAGGGTGTTGCCGGAAAAGAAGGCGCCCATGGCGTGGTAATTGCGCTTTTTGGATTCCAGAAAAGCTTCGTTGCCATGTCGGAATTTCTCCCGCTCGATTCCTTCATTCGCAAAGGACTGAACGATGCGGATTCCCGAAAGAGAGTCCTGCAAAGTCGCGTTGATGTCTCCGATTTTTTTTCTGTTATCGAAGAAAGTGGCCTGCATTTTCTTGTTTTGTGTGACAGAAAAAAGAATCATAAGCAGCACGACACACAGCAGAATGAGCGCCAGTTTCCATTGGATCAGGAACAGAAATACAAAGGATCCGACGATTTTTACCAGGGAAATGAACAGGTTCTCCGGACCGTGATGGGCAAATTCCGAGATGTCGAACAGATCGGATACCAGTTTGCTCATCATCTGTCCCGTGTTATTGCGGTCATAGTAGGAGAAAGAAAGCCGCTCGTAGTGATCAAAGAGATCCTTTCTCATATCCCGCTCCATCCGGGCTCCCATGATGTGCCCCTGGCTGGTCACGTAATACTTGCACAGAGCCTGCACAATGTAGCAGGCCAGCAGTATAATGCCGATGACTGGCAGAAAGTGCAGTATGATTTCTTTGTCTCTGAGGAAGAGGGTCTTTGTCAGTGTCCGCAGGATCTGCGGGTAGGCAAGATCGACCAGGCTGATGAAAGAGGCGCAGACCAGATCCAGGAAAAAGACTCCTCTGTAGGGTTTATAATAGCGAATAAATTTTTTTAATACGTCCATTGTTTGCTCTTCTGATGATTGTGGACAGGCAGATCTACAGATCTTCAAAGTGGAAGGATGATTTTCCGCTTGCATAGTCGCCGACGATCTGGCCGTGTCCGTAAAGTTTGTATTTGTAGGTTACGAGCCCTTCGAGGCCGACGGGGCCGCGGGCATGGAGCTTGCTTGTACTGATGCCGACTTCCGCGCCGAAGCCATAGCGGAATCCGTCCGCAAACCGGGTCGAGCAGTTCTGGTAAACACCTGCCGAGTCGACCAGCTGCATGAACTGCTCCGCGCGGGCGTCATTTTCCGTGATGATGGCGTCTGTATGGTGGGAGCCGTATCGATTGATATGATCGACGGCCTCTTTCAGACCGGATACGATCCCGACGGAGACGATGAGATCCAGGTATTCCTGAAACTCGGAAGTCTCAATGGTTTCGACCGGAACCGGATCAGCCGTATGATCCTGAATATAGCCGGCTGCCTCTGCGGTCGTGCGGAGCTGGATGCCTGCCTCATGGAGAGCAGATGCGAGAACCGGCAGGAAGGAAGGTGCAATTTCCCGGTGGATGAGCAGGGTCTCGACGGCATTGCAGGCGGCAGTATACTGCGTCTTGGCGTCCCTGATGATGCGGATTGCCTTGTCAAAGTCCGCATCTTTGTCCACGAAGATATGGCAGATGCCGTCCGCATGGCCCATGACAGGAATCTTTGTGTTGTTCATAATATACTGGACAAAGGCATTGGATCCCCGCGGGATCAGCAGGTCGACCAGTCCTTCGCATTCCAGAAGCTCATCGATCTCGCTGTGTGTCTCTGCCAGCAGGAGGCTCCCTTCGGGATATCCGCTTCTGACCGCTGCTTCGCTGATTAGCTGAAACAGGATCCGGTTGGTGTGGGCGGTCTCTTTCCCGCCCTTCAGAACGACACAGTTGCCGCTTCGGATGCACAGAGAGGAAATCTGCACCAGGGCATCCGGACGGGCCTCAAAAATCACACCGATCACACCGATCGGGCAGGTGACTCTGTTTAAGACAAGCCCTTCATCCAGCTTTCTTTGCAGCGTCTTTTTCCCCAGAGGATCCGGAAGCCCAGTCAGCTGGCTGATTCCACTGAGAACATCCTCCAGTTTATGTTCGTCAAAAGCAAGGCGTTTCATGACAGCTGGCGAAATGCCGTTTTCTTCAGCGGCCGCCAGATCTTTTCTGTTTTCTGCGAAAATGGCATCTGCGTTTGCTTTCAGCGCTTCAGCAGCCGCCATAAGGGCATGATTTCTGGTTTCGTTGGTGCTGGCCGCCGCATAGGGCGATACCAGCTTCATTTTTCTGATATCTTCTTTGATTGCCATGTGATTCTCCTGATTTGTGCAAAAAAATTAGTTATCTATCATCTTATCATATCGTTTGTTTTTTTAAAAGAGCTTAAAAGCGCCCGGGAATAAGAAAACGGCGTTGGTCGGCAGTTTGTTTTTGCATGAACGGAGGGTATGTGCTACAATAAGAAATCATGAATTTTAATAGGGAGTGTGAACTATGAAAACTCAGAATATGAATCGAAAGGGCATTTTTATTGTTCTGGTGCTGGGGTCGGTCATTACATCCATTGTATCGACCGTCATGAGTACCGCATTGCCTGTTGTGATGGTGGATTTTGATATCCCGGCCAGTCAGGCGCAGCTTGTCACCAGTATCTACTCACTGGTCAGCGGGATCATGATCCTTGCCACGGCATTTATCGTTAAGCGGTTTCCGACGAAACGGCTGTTTTTTATTGGAATGGGGCTTTTTACGATCGGCGTATTCCTGTGCGCATTGTCTCCGAGCTTTGCTGTGATGCTTGCGGGGCGCGTGGTGCAGGGCGTCGGCTACGGCATCATTATTTCCATGACGCAGATGGTCATCCTGATCATCATCCCCGAAGGAAAGCGCGGATTTGCGATGGGAATCTACGGGCTGGCAGTGACCTTTGCGCCGGTAGTCGCTCCGATGGTGGCGGGCCTTATCATTGACGCTCTGGGATGGAGAGCCATTTTCTACATCATCCTCGTTATCTGTCTGGCGGATCTGGCATTGGGCGCGAAGTTTATGAAAAATATCCTGGAGAATTCCGTGCAGCCCTTTGATGTTCTTTCTATGGTGCTGGCGGCGGTCGGCTTTACCGGCATCGTACTGACGGCGAGCAATATGGGAAGCTATCCGTTTGTAAGCGTACAGGTCGGACTTCTTCTGGTCATCGGCATCATCGCGCTGATCTTCTTCTGTATCCGTCAGCTTAAGATCGATGCGCCGCTTTTAAATATCCGCGTGTTCCGCCAGAGAGACTTTACGATTGCGGTCATTGTCTGCATGATTTTTTACGCGCTGATGAACGGGATGTCAACCATCATTCCGATTCTTGTACAGACCGTCCAGCATCAGAGTCCGACCGTATTCGGAATCGTCATTGCGCCCTGCGCGCTGGTGACCGGCCTGATGAGCCCGGTGACCGGAAAAATGTACGACAAGGTAGGGATGAAACCGCTGGCAGTCATCGGCTGTACGCTTGTTCTTGTCAGTGAGATCCTGACGCTGTTTATCAAAGCGGAGAGTTCTTCCTATATTCTGATCTTCCCGCTGACACTGCTGGGCTTTGGTATGTCCTTTGTCATGATGAATATGGTCACATACGGCATGGCAAAGCTGGAGGGCGCGGCCAAAACAGACGGAACAGCTCTTCTTTCCTGCCTTCGGACGATCGGCGGCGCTCTGGGAGCGGCCGGTTTCGTATCGATCATGTCCATTGGCGTACAGAATCAGAACTATACGATTGAAAATGTACGTCACAGCTATCTCGGCATGACCGCCCTTGCAGTCATCACCTTTGTGCTGGCAGTCGGTTTTGTGAAGAAAGAGAAAACAAAAGAGTAAAATACTGAATTTACAAAAGAGAAAGAGTAAGTAAATAGGAATATGGAAGTATTGTCGCTGATTGGGATTTTTGCCGGTCTTGCGCTCCTGATCCTGCTGGCCTATAAAGGCCACTCGATTATCTGGGCAGCGCCGCTTTGCGCATTTGTGGTGACGCTCTTTGCGCTGGGGGCCGGTCTCGGCGATGGCAGGACACTGCTGTCTGCCTATACTGTTGATTATATGAAGGGAGTGGGAGACTATTTCATATCCTGGTTTCCCGCTTTCCTGCTCGGCGCCATTTACGGGACGGTGATGAACCGGACCGGCGCGGCCCGCGCGCTTGCGGACCTGATCGTGAGACTTGTGGGGAGGCGTTTTGTCGTTCTGGCTGTTTTCATTCCCTGCGTGCTGCTGACCTACGGCGGCGTGTCCCTTTTTGTCGTTGTCTTTATCATGTATCCGATGGGCTATGCCATTTACAGAGCAGCGAACATTCCGCGTACCTATCTGCCGGCGGTCATCGCTCTCGGGTCTTTCGGGTTTTCCATGTCTTCGATTCCGGGGTCGCCTCAGATTCAGAATCTGATCCCCATGGAGTATTTCGGAACAACGGCCGTTGCAGCTCCGGCGCTGGGACTGGCTGCCACGCTTCTGGTCGCGGTTCCCGGATACCTGTATCTGGACTGGCGTGTCAGAAAGGCGAGAAGCCTGGGAATTGGTTTTGAGGATGATACGCTGTTTGAAGAACAGAACATGGATGCCAAAAAGGAGCCGGCCTGGATGTGGCTGTCCGGCCTGGTACCGCTGGTGGTGGTTTTTCTCACCCTGAATGTACTGAAGTGGCACATTGTTGTTTCCCTGATTCTGGGGATCCTGGTATGCAGTCTGTTCCATCCTTCCAAGCTGCGGGAACTGCCGGCAGCGGTTTCGGAAGGAGCAAAAGGATCTGTCACGGCCATCATGAATTCCGCCTGTGCGGTGGGATTCGGTTCTGTCATCCGTATTGTTCCGGGGTTTGCCCTGCTGACAGCTCTTTTGATCGGGCAGGCATCCGGCACACACGCACTGTTGTTTTCAGAGGCCATCTCCACCAGTGTTCTCGCGGGTGCGACCGGATCGGCATCCGGAGGCCTTTCCATTGCGCTGGAGACCTTTGCGGACCAGTATCTGGCCATGGCCGGGCGCATGGGAATAAGCCCGGAGATCCTTCACCGTGTCGCGTCTGTCGCGGCAGGCAGTCTGGATAAACTGCCTCATAACGGAGCCGTGATCACACTTCTGGCGGTCTCACACTGTTCGCACAAAGATTCCTACCGGGATATTTTTGTGGTTTCTGTCGTGATTCCGCTGATTGCCATGTTTCTTCTGGTTGCGGTCTGGGGTTTTGTATGTGCCTGATTGGAAGCGAAAGGTATTGTTCCTTGACACTAACTGGTTTTTCTATTAAAATTTATAACACGAGGCAATAGGATTCCGGCCGGATCCGATAAGGAGACAGCCGGAGGATTGCACTCTGGAGAATCCCGTCATAAGTTCAAGTCATCTCGCGAGACTTTGTTTAATGAGATCAATCAGGACGGGTGCCGAAGGGGCAACTGTATGTACCGGGTATAAAGGTTCAGGCAGGAAACTCTCAGGCAAAAGGACAGAGAAAGGAAGAATAAAATATGTGTGGAAGTATGAATGCGGCTGACACGATCAATGCGATGCTGAAGACGGTGGATGATTATGTGTGGGGAATCCCGCTGATCGTTCTGATCCTTGCGGGAGGTATTTTGCTGACTGCGCGGATCGGTTTGCTGCAGGTGCGAAAGCTCCCCCTGGCTTTGAAGTGGATGGTGAAGAATGAGGAGGGGGGAAAAGGAGAAATCTCCAGTTTCGGCGCGCTGTGTACTGCGCTCTCCGCGACCATCGGTACCGGAAATATTGTCGGAGTGGCAACGGCCGTGACCGCCGGAGGACCCGGCGCCCTGTTCTGGATGATCGTTGCCGCGTTTTTTGGGATGGCGACCAAATTTGCGGAAGGACTTCTGGCTGTAAAATACCGCCAGGTAGACGAATCCGGGCATTCTCTCGGCGGACCGTTTTATTATATCGAGCGCGGTATGGGGCCCCGGTGGAAGTGGCTGGCAAAGATGTTCGCCTTTTTCGGAGTCTGTGTCGGGCTCTTTGGCATTGGTACTTTTACACAGGTAAACGGGATTTCCAGTGCGGTCCTGAATTTTTTTGATCCGGACGGAGTGAATACCATTGCGATTCCTCTGTTTGGAGAATACTCCTGGGCGGTTGTCATCTCCTCGCTGGTACTGGCCTTCGTCGTAGCGCTGGTACTCCTTGGCGGAGTAAAAAGAATCGCCGGCGTGAGTCAGGTTATTGTTCCGTTCATGGCGATTATTTATGTAGTGTTTGTCGTGATTCTGATTCTGTGCAATCTCTCACGCATCCCGGATGCAATCGTCCAGATTGTTGTCGGAGCATTTCGCCCCAGGGCGGTAGCCGGCGGGATCGCGGGATCCATGCTGATTGCCATGCAGAATGGAATTGCGAGAGGAATCTTCTCGAATGAGGCCGGACTTGGAAGCGCGCCGATTGCAGCGGCTGCGGCACAGACGCACGAGCCGGTGCGTCAGGGACTGGTCAGCATGACGGGAACCTTTATCGACACCATCGTTTTATGTACGATGACGGGCCTTTCCATTATCCTGACCGGCGCATGGAAGCAGGAAGGACTGGAAGGCGTTCAGGTAACGACCTATGCGTTTCAGCAGGGACTTCCGTTTCCCGAACATGTAGCGAGCTTTATCCTGATGCTGTGTCTGGTATTTTTCGCGTTTACGACCATCCTCGGCTGGGATTACTACAGCGAGCGCTGTCTGGAGTATCTGACCGGGGGAAAGAGCAGGCCTATCAAAATATTCCGTACGCTTTATATTCTTGCCGTCTTTATCGGACCCTATATGACGGTCAGCGCAGTATGGAGGATTGCAGATATCTTTAACGGGCTGATGGCGATCCCGAACATGATTGCCCTGTTTGCCTTAAGCGGAGTCGTTGCAAAGGAGGTCAGGAGATTTTTCGGCAGCCGGAAGTCTGACTGAGGGAAATATCTGTCTCAGTCGACGATCGTATTGACCCAGATATCGCTTCGCACCATGAAGTAGCCGACCGCGACCTTCAGCATTTCGGAAAAGGTCACGATGAAAAACAGCAGATGGATATCCATCGATGTCAGATGTGTGAGCAGGAAAGCCAGGGGAATCATGACAGCCCAGGTGAAAACGAAATCAAACAAAAAGGTGATGCCGGTCCGGCCTCCGCACCGCAGGACAAAGTAGCAGGCATTTGTGTAGGTCCACATCGGGGTGGCGAGTGCCTGAATGACAATCATATAGGATGCCAGTGAGCGGACGGCAGTTTCCGTATTGTAGATGGTCGGGAAGACTGCTGCGAGCGGAAGCATGCAAAGTCCGATCACCGTAGAAACGATCATTGTAAAAAACAGAAGCTTTGTGTTCACAGCACGGGCTTCTTTTCTTTTGCCCGCGCCCAGGATCTGTCCGATGATGATTCCGATGCTGGCGCCCATCTGTATGAATACGACATTGAACATGTTGTTTAAGGTGCTGGCGATGTTGCGGGCGGCCACGACATCCAGACCGCGCACGGAGTAGCATTGTGCGATCAGCGACATTCCGGCGGCCCACATGAATTCGTTGCACAGAAGAGGAAGCCCCTTTTTAATCATCTCTTTCGTCAGATCCTTCGGAATATGGAAGTTTCGGAAAAGTCCGTCAATATAACGGTTTTTCTCCCTGTGCGTATGCGCCCACAGAATCATGACGAGGGCTTCCGTGATTTTTGCGATCACGGTAGCGATCGCGGCGCCCCGAACGCCCAGCGCAGGCATTCCGAAATTTCCGAAGATCAGGCTGTAGTCCAGAAACAGATTGACGCCGACAGCAGAAAAAGACGCGATCATGGGGATCTGTGTCTCCCCGCATTCTCTGATCACGCTGGCGTAAGCCTGCCCGATGCAGAAGGGAATCAGGCTCAGCGTGATGACGGACATGTAATCCAGACCGTAATTCAGCGTCGCCTGCACCAGTGAAGGCGCATCGTTTTTGCTCAGGAACAGAGAAATCATCTGTGTATCCAGGGAAACAAAAACGGCAATACCGGCGAGAATGATCAGAATGCTGATCAGCAGACGGAAGCGGAAGGTATATTTCTGCCCCTCATGATCCCCTTTGCCGAAAAACTGCGCGCCGAAAATGCTCGGCCCGGAAACCGCGCCGAAAACGGTCAGATTAAAGATGAAGACATATTGATTGACGATGGAGACACCGCTCATCTGCGCGGTACCGATCTGGCCCACCATAATATTGTCCAGAAGGCTGACAAAATTCGTGATCCCGGCCTGCAGAATCATGGGAATCACAAGCTTCAGCACTCGTATATAAAAGGCTTTGTCGCCAAGGTATTTTTCTTTCCAGTTTGTTTTTGTATTCATAAAATGAAAACTCCTCTGCCGCGTAATTGACATATAGAAGTCATTATATACAGGATCCGGGGAAAAAACAATTGTAAAAAAAGAGCCGGCCGCATGTATGCGGGCGGCTCTTGCGCTCAGATTGAAAAATGTTCCGGTTCACTGGTAATCGGAATAAATCTCTCGTACCAGTCAGGATGCGCCTCTTTCAGAGAGTCGTGATAGTTCCTGCAGAGAGTATGATTTTTCCAGAAATGCATCGGAAAGACGTGGTCTGCCTCAAGCGTCTCAAGACAATAATCCATACAGAAGCGGTATGCGTCTTCCAGGCGCGGATCCAGCGGGACAAAGGCCGCATCCATGCGGATGCCCTTCAGACGGTCGATTTCGCGTTTGAAATTCTGTTCCCGTTCCATGTTCCGCTCAGCCGGATCGCCGTTCCAGTGCCACCAGTTGAGGTCTCCGGCATGATAGATGGTCTCCTGACCGGTCCGGATCAGAAAGGCAACGCCCTCATCCGTGGACAGAAGCGGAGTACACACGAAATCATCGGTCCGGATCTCCTGCTGCGGATGTGCCCAGTGTACAGGCAGATCCTGAAGGGACGGATTCTGTGCAGCCATTTTGTCAAAAGGTTCCCGGATATCAAATCCCAGCAGAAAACAGTTTGCCTTTTTCAGCTGCCTGTCAGAGAAAATCTCCGGAATCCAGTGGTCGTGATGCGCATGGCTGGCGAACACATAGAGAGCTTTGTCCGGATCAAATTCCGGAAGGCTGCCGCGGATGTAATCGAATACGAAGTAAGATGTCTGTGTCTCAACCAGAAAACCGCTGTGTCCAAGGTAAGTAATTTTCATTTGTTTTCTTCTCCTTTTTAGCTCATGGATGATGTCGACTTATTTCAGGACCGGGAATTGTGCAGGTATTGTTTTAGTATAACAAAGGAAGCATAATCTGTAAATCACCACTTCGTACGGGACGGTAAATGCGGATGATATACCGGTGTATTGTCAGTATGCTGATATGAGGATGTGAGTATGCAATTTTGGCATAATGAAGTATTCCGACACTCCCCAAAAATGACTTTACAATCACACAGAAGATGTGATAAGGTATATGAAAGGAATCTAAGAGGTATCTATATGATTAATGTAAAACTGGATGTAGAGAAAAATGAGATCGAGCTGGATACCAGATTCAACTCGGTTGAGCATTTTGCGGATGAAATGATGGTGATGATCAATACCATTATTAACGTGACGGCTTATCACGGGACGAATGGGGATCTGGAGAACGGCAGGAGATTTGCTGATCAGTTAAAGCAGGTCATTGCTGAGGTCCTGGACAGAGACAATGAATATGAAAGGTTCTATAAGGATCAGCAGTAACAGAATGCTTTTCATACAAATTTTTGGTATACAATACGAATACAACTGGAATTATAGAGAGAATATTTAGAGAACAAGGAGGAGTATGTATGGGTAACAAGTACATCGACAATGTGAAGGCGAATGCTTCCGTTGTAAAGAACTTACTCGGAAACAGAAGCGCAAAATCGCTGAACAAGACAGCGCTTAGCGGTACATTGTTCATGCTGGACAAGATCCTGGCCGGCCTGGCAAAGGCGTCTCCTGAATTTGAGAAGGAGTGGGCAGATAAGGATCTGAAGGTCCAGATCCGGATCGAGGACAGCACGGCTGGCCGCCAGATCATCTTTAAGGATGGGAAGGTGTCCGGAAGGAACGGCGTTTTCGGAGATTCCACCGTGGATATGGTGTTCTCCGAGGAGCAGCTTGCCATGCGTGTCATGACAGGAATGATGGCCGGCAATCAGACAGAGTTTGTCAACGCAGCGAAAGCGGGGGCTCTGGCGCTGAACGGACCGGATGAGGACGCTATGTGGTTTTCCGGTCTTTTGTTAAAGGTATTTGCCTTTGACGTTCTGTACCTGAAGAATTACGGCACAAAGATGCCGAACGGAGAGACCCGGTATGTCAATGCGACAAACGGAGGTCCGGTCTTTGTTTATGTAAAAGACGGAAAAATCGTGCGCATTACGCCCATCGATTTTGACGAGGAGGACGCACAGCCCTGGACAATTATGGCGAAGGGCAAAAAGTTTACGCCGCCGCGCCGTGCGACGGTTGCACCGTATGCGTTCTGGAAATCGCTGATTTATTCTGAAGACAGAATTCTTTATCCGATGAAACGTGTCGATTTTGATCCGGACGGGGAGCGCCATCCGGAGAACCGCGGTGTTTCCGGCTATGAGAGAATCTCGTGGGATGAGGCGGTTGATATTGTGGCAAAGGAAATCATCCGTGTGCGCCGGGAAAATGGACCGGGCTCTGTTTTCCACACCAGCGGTTCTCATCATACCTGGGGAAATATCGGTTATTATCTGAGCGCTTCAAAGCGTTTCTTCAACGTAATCGGAGCTACGACTGCCTGTCTGAATCCGGACAGCTGGGAAGGATTTGCCTGGGGTGCCATGCACCATTACGGCGGTTCCGCCAGAAACGGCGGCTGCGAGCCTTACAGCACGGTAGAAGACTGTATGCAGAATGCGGATATGATCGTTTTCTGGTCTTCTGATCCCGAGTCAACAGCCGGTGTATACGGCGCGCAGGAAGGTACGATCCGCCGTTCCTGGATCAAGGAGCTTGGCATGAAGGTCGTACATATCGATCCGTATCAGAATGCAACGGCGGCATTTGTGCCGGGCAGATGGATCGCGCCGAAGCCGGGCACGGACACAGCGATGGCCATCGCAATCGCGAATGTGTGGATGAATGAAGGCACTTATGATAAAGAATATGTAGCCACCAGAACCTATGGATTTGAAAAATGGCAGTCTTACGTTCTCGGTGAGGATGACGGAATTCCGAAAACTCCGGAATGGCAGGAGCCGATCACAGGAGTCCCCGCAAGAACCGTCCGCGCACTTGCACAGGAGTGGGCACGCAATAAGACCTATCTTGCCTGCGGCGGAATCACCTGCTTCGGCGGAGCATGCCGTACAGCATTTGGTACCGACTGGGCAACAGCCATGACCTGTCTGGTATTTATGCAGGGATGCGGAAAGCCGGGCATTAACTTCGGAGGACTTCAGTACGGTACGCCTCTTGACACCAAATTCTGGTTCCCGGGCTATGCGGACGGCGGTTTTTCCGGCGACTTCATCGGCAGCGGTGCCGGCGTTGCGCTTTACAACCGTATGCCGCAGTCTCCGTCAGTAAGTTCTGCGATCCAGCAGATTCCCCGTCTTCGCATTCCGGAAGCGATTATCGAGAAGCATGCGGAGGCACACAATATGCCGGTCTATTCCGTAGTCGGGCAGTTTACGAAGACGGTATATCCTGCTCCCGGACACAATCCGGTCAAAATGTACTGGAAGTACGGCGGATCCCACATCGGAACCCAGCCGCAGTCCAAACGTTTTGCGCAGATGTACCGCACAGACAGTCTGGAGTTCGTTGTCAACCAGTCCATCTGGTTCGAGGGCGAGACCAGATTTGCGGATATCATTCTTCCGGCCTGCACGAACTTCGAGCGCTGGGATATCGCGGAATCCGGAAACTGCGGAGGATATATTGAGAAATCCTATCTGCAGAACAACCACAGAATCTGCTTTATCCAGCATAAATGTATTGAACCGCTCGGCGAGTCCAAATCAGATTTCGATATTTATCAGGCAGTGGCAAACAAGCTTGGATTATGGCAGGTATTTTCAGAGGGAAATTCAGATTATGACTGGGCAAGACGTTACTTTAATGCGACCGATCTGAAGAAGAAAATTACCTGGAAGTCTCTGCTTCAGAAGGGATACTATGTCGTACCGCCGCTTCCGGCAAACAGAAGAGATCCGGTAGCCTTCAGCTGGTTCGCAAAAGGAATCAAGAAAGACACACCGGAGCTGACCCCGCTTCCGTCCGAATATTACGGAAAATACGGAGAGGGTCTGCAGACACCTTCCGGCCTGTATGAGTTTGAAGCACAGACACTGAAGCGCTTTGATCCGGATGATGATGAGCGTGAGCCGATCTGCAAGTACCACGAGTCCTGGGAAGGAACGAAGTCTGAACTGTATGCGAAGTATCCGCTCCAGCTGATTTCTCCGCATCCGAAGTACAGCTTCCATACCATGGGAGACAGCAAGAATTCCAATATCAATGATATCGACGAGCATCGTATGCTGATCGACGGATTCCGCTACTGGATCTTCCGGATGAATCCGAAAGACGCCGAGGCGCGCGGCCTGAAAGAGGGCGATATCGTTGAAGTATATAATGACAGAGGAAACGTTCTCTGCGGCCTGCAGCTGACAGAGCGTCTCCCGGAGGGAACGGTTCATTCCTATGAATCCTGCGCGGATTATATCGCCCTTGGCGAGCCCGGAGGAGAGGGAGTCGTAGAGAAGAACGGATGTATCAACAATCTGACAAATAAACGTTTTATTGTGAAACAGGCACACGGCATGAGCGCAAATTCCTGTCTTGTGGAAGTGCGCAAGTGGGAAGGAGGCAAGGAAGCATGAAAAAATGGCATATGATCGTTGATCTTGCAAAATGTGTCGGCTGTTACAACTGTATGCTGGCATGTAAGGATGAACATGTGGGTAATTCCTGGCTTCCCTATACGGACGAGCAGACCCTGCATGATGACAAATGGATCAATCCTGAACGCGTGGAGCGCGGAAGCGTTCCGTTTACAGAGGTTGCATTCGTAACAAAGACATGCATGCACTGTGATGACGCGCCCTGCGCGAAGAATTGCCCGGAGGCGATTAAGAAGAGAGAAGACGGAATTGTTCTGATCGATCCCGTACGCGCGCGCGGCAATAAGAACCTTGTGGATGCCTGCCCGTACGGACATATCCACTGGAATGAGGAGCTTCAGGTCGCACAGAAATGTACGATGTGCGCACATCTGCTGGATCAGGGATGGAAAGAGCCGCGCTGTGTACAGGCATGTCCGTTAAGGGCGCTCAGCGTCGTCTTCTGTGACGATGTTGAATTCGAGCAGATGGCAGAGAAACAGAAGCTCAAACCGCTCACAGACGGCAGCAACCGTCCGCGTGTCCTTTACAAAAACCTTTATAAATATAACAAGTGCTTTATAGCCGGAGCGATGGCCTATATGGACGGGGACATTGAGACAGCGGCGACAGAAGCAAAGGTGAAGCTTTCCATGAACGGCGTGCCGCTTCTGCAGACATATGCGGATTTCCTGGGAGAATTCAAACTCGATAAACTCCCGAAAAACAGCGGAACCTATACGCTGGAGTGCTCCATGGAGGGCTATAAGGACATTACAAAAGAAGTAACGATAGAAAACGACAGCGTGAATATGGGCTGTCTGATGTTTGAAAAGGCATAACTTTAAGGGATAGAGATGGAAGCAGTCAGAAACAGTTTGGATACACAAAAGAAAAGTTCCGCGGATGAGATTTTTGAGGAAGCGGCTTCGGTCTGGAAGCAGGAAGAGATTCCTGTCATCAGCAAAAGAGACCGCAGAGAGATCCGGGAAACGGCCCTGTCATCTGTGCATCATACAGAGCATGGCACATTCTTTGCAGATGCGTGCGAATGCTTCTATCTCTTCCGGATCGTACACCGGTATACACAGGAACTTCCGGGATGGGCAGTGCTGACAGGAGACTATTTTTTCAGCAGATTCTCTCACGCACTGATTCCGATCGACAATGTGGAACTCATTGACCGGTTTTCCGATTATCTGAAAAAAGATGCAAAAGCGGATACCAGAGAGTTTGATCTTGCGGCGTATCTTGCATTCATCAGACAGACGGCGGCGGAGATGAGGTTATGACATATTGGAGTACCTGGTGTAATGAAGAAGAACTGAATGGTATGGAGGATCTGCTCCTGGAATTGCAGGAGGAACTTTCCCGCATGGATCAGGAGCTGGGCAGATTTGAAATACCGGAACATCCCGTAATGGAGGACGCCCTGAAACGTCTGATCCATTCCGGAGGCAAACGGCTGCGGCCGAGCCTGGCCTGGGTATGTTATGCGGCGGGGACACAAAGAACGATGCCGATCCTGCCGCTGATGTGCATGCTGGAGCTGATGCATACAGCGTCCCTGATTCATGATGATATCGTGGACGACGCCGGCCTGCGGCGCAATGAGATCACCATCCATGCACAGGCAGGACGCCTGACAGCGGTAAACAGCGGAGATTATCTTCTTGGAAAAGCAATGGAATATCTCAAGGTCTACCGCGGCACAGGCATCAATGAAATGCTCGCGGATGTTTCGGCGCAGATGTGCATGGGAGAATTCTCTCAGATGAGGAATCTCTTCCGGATCGCAGGTCAGAGCGAGGAAACCTGCTTTACGCAGATCCGCCAGAAAACGGCATATCTGATTTCCGCAAGCTGTTTTTGCGGAGCCGCGGCAGGAGGAATGGATCAGAGGCAGAAAGAAGCGCTCCGGATCTATGGAGAACGGATCGGGATCGCGTTTCAGCTGCGGGATGACCTGCTGGATTTTACGGCGGAGTTCCGTTTCGGGAAAAAACGAGGTCAGGATTTAAAAAATGGAATTTTTACGCTGCCATTGCTGCATGCCTTTGCGGTCTGTCCGGATCCGCAGATGTTCCGGATCGCACAAAAAGAGCATAAGAGCGAGGCAGAGGTGGAGCAGATGATACAGTATGTGATCGATGCGCATGGAATGGAATATACACAGGAGCGCATCCGGACAGTTACAGAGGAAGCGGTAGAAGCTTTGAAGGAACTGCCCGGCAGCCTGAGTACACGTGCGCTGGCGCAGATGGCAAAGATGCTCGATCACCGTACTGTGTAAGAAAGGAGATGGAGGCGAATGGCAATTATTTTGTCACCCAAGCAGAGAAAGGCGAAAAAAGTACATGACCTGTATCAGAATGTATGCAGAGATCATGACGCAATGAAAGACATTGCAAGTTTCGGACTTGTCCGCGTCTGGAGAAATAACGCGGAAAAAGAAATCAGCGCAAATCGTTTCGGACATATTCTGGATGTTTGCTGCGGAACAGGGAAAATGACACTTTCACTGGCACAGAACAATCCGGCGGCAGAGGTAGTGGGCGTTGATTTTTCGTCCAATATGATCTGTATCGCAAATCATCACGCAAAGGAAAAGGCGCTGAACAACGTGGAATTCTTTTGCGAAGATGCGAATGAGCTTCATTTCGCGGACGGATATTTTGACTGTGTCGTGCTGTCCTTCGGACTGGCAGGAATCCCTGATCCGGTGAAGTTTTTTGAAGAGATGAACCGTGTGCTGGTTCCCGGCGGACAGATTTTTATCCTGGATTATGCGAATCCCACAGATGACAGACTGAAGGTTCTGCTTTCGGCCGGAAGAAGTGTGATGATGCCCGCGGCCGGACTGCTGCTTGCGGGAAAAGGAAAAGATTTTCTGAAAATGTCTTTGATGGAGGGCGATGTTCCTTCTGTAAAAGAGATGTGCAGCCTGCTTCAGAAAGCCGGATTTGAGCATATCGGAGCCAGAGCAATCACAGGCGGCATGGCGGTATGCTGCCGTGCACAGAAATGAAACGGATAACGTCAAAGAAGATGTCCCCCGTTCATGAGGGGATGCAGCGTAAAAAGGAGATCAGATCATGAAAAAATTTTTAAAGAATATTGCGATTCTGGGCGTGGTGATCTATGCCGCATCCAAGTTATATCAGAAGTTTATGAGAGAACCGGATTATGAAGAGTTTGACGATGACGGTGTGAGCGAGGGCTTTGATCTGGAAGCGGAGGAAGAGGAATCTCTGGCGGACAAGATTAAAAAGGCCGCAAAATCCGCGCTGATGTAAAAAAGCGTATCGCAAGTCTTGAATGATACAAGGAGGAGTGATATGGGCGAGGATAAATTTGATGTCATCATAGTAGGAGGCGGACTGGCAGGTCTGACGGCCGGTATTGTTCTGGCAGAGCATGAGCTGGAAGTGCTTCTGGTGGAGCGCGGTGACTACTGCGGAGCCAAAAATGTAACAGGCGGGCGTCTGTACGGACACAGTCTGGAAAAAGTAATTCCGGGATTTGAGAAGGAAGCGCCGATCGAGCGTGTGATAAAAAAAGAGAGAATCTCGCTGATGACGGAGGATACCAGTGTAGACATCAGCATTTCTTCAAAAAAATTCAGCTCAGAGCCGGAAAATGCATCATATTCTGTACTGCGCAGCAAATTCGACCGCTGGATGGAATCCAAGGCGGAAGAAGCCGGCGTGATGATGGTACCGGGAATCCGTGTGGATCACTGTCTGCTGGACGAAGACGGAAAAGTCATCGGAATCGATGCCGGCGGTGAGGAAATGTACGCGGACTGTGTGATTCTGGCAGATGGTGTGAATTCCCTTCTGGCACAGGAACTGGGAATGAAGAAAGAGCTGGAGCCGGAACAGGTAGCAGTCGGCGCCAAAGAAGTCATCGAGCTGGATGAAAAGCTGATCAATGAGCGGTTCGGTGTCAGCAGCGATGAAGGCGTGGCCTGGATGTGTGCCGGAGACCCGACAGCTGGAGGTTTTGGCGGAGGATTTATTTACACAAATAAAGACAGCATTTCCATCGGTGTGGTTGCGACACTTTCGGATATCGGATACAGTGATATCTCTGTGCCGAATCTGGTGGACCGTTTCAAGGAGCATCCGGCAATCGCGCCGCTTCTGGAGGGAGGAAACACCATCGAGTATGCCGCGCATCTCGTATCAGAAGATGGGATCTATATGGTTCCGGAACTGTACCGGGACGGCGTACTGGTAGCCGGCGATGCCGCAGGATTTGTTGTGAATCTTGGCTTTACCGTGCGCGGAATGGATTTTGCGATTGAATCCGGACGTCTTGCCGCTGAAACGGTGATTAAGGCACATGAGATGCAGGATTACAGCGCAAAGATGCTTTCCGCATATGAAAAAGCACTGGAGGACAGCTTTGTTCTGCGCGATATGAGAGCTTATAAAGGGTTCCCTGCGCTTACGGCAAATCGCATGATCTATAAGAACGTACCGCAGACAGCAGAAGAAATCGTAACCAAACTGTTCACAGTGGACGGGAAACAGGATCCGGATCTGGTTTCCGGTGTGCTTGAATCCGTGACAGGAATGGCTTCACCGGCACAGCTGCTGGGTCTGGCCGGCACGGCTCTGGAATCACTGTAGGAGGTAGTGCCCTATGAAGAAAATGGCAATTGAGAACAAGCTTGCTTTGAATGTGTTCCACACAGACGACGACAATTCGCATATTGAGATCAATAAGGATTATGCCAATGAGGAGGAGATCCGCAAAGTGGTACTGGCCTGTCCTGCGGAATGTTACAAGTATATCGACGGAAAGGTAACATTCAGTCATCTGGGCTGCCTGGAATGCGGAACCTGCCGTGTGCTTTCGCACGGCAAGCTTGTCAAAGAATGGAATCATCCGTTCGGAACAGTCGGTGTGCTGTACCGTCAGGGATAAGAAAAGGAGCATAGAATGAAAGAGACCATCAAAAACTTGTGTGTGCTGCTCGTAATTGGCTATGTGGCTTATAAACTGTATGAAAAGTTCATCAAAAAATCAGATCTGCTTGATTTTTCCGATTTGGAAGATCAGACGGAGTATGATCTGGAAGCAGAGGCTGAGGACTCTTTAGCAGAGCGCATCAGCCGTGCGGCAGGTAAATTATTCTGATGCTGCATTTCATAATCAGCGCGGCTGTCGGCGGACTGATCGGATATTTTACAAATTATATCGCGATCAAGATGCTGTTTCGTCCGCGCGAGGAAAAGAAAATCGGGAATTTTCATATTCCTTTCACCCCGGGAGTGATTCCCCGAAGAAAGGATAAACTGGCCGGTGAGATCGGACAGGCAGTAGCCGAGAAGGTCTTTACCGACCGGGATATCCGGGACATATTCACCTCGGAGGGAATGAAGCAGGCCGTCGCTGACGGCGTGCTTTTTTCCTTTGCAGGGGAGGGAACGGAGGAGCACAGCAGCACTTTGCTGCAGCTGATGGAACAGTATCTGCCCGGGGAAGAAAAAGCCAGGATTCTGGAGAACATCGACAGAACCCTGCGGGAAAAAGTCATGGGAGCGATGGAGCGCAATGACATGAGTCAGAGGATTGCCTATGAATGCAAAGGTCAGATCCGCGAACGTGTCAGGGGAACGGTGGCTGCGCGCGTCATGACGGAAGACAAAATCGTAACCCTGTCGGATTACCTGGGACGCTATCTGCAGCATTATATCCGCCTTCACACGGATGACCTGATCATGCCGGTCATCCGGGAAGAAACCGCATCACTTCTGACCACGCCGGCAGACCGTCTGATGGGCGACATCGGCATTTCAGCGGAAAGTCTGCGTGAGATTGCCAAAAAGGCATATGCCGAATTTATCGTCCTTCATGGGAAAGAAGTGGTTGGCCAGTTTGATATCGCAGGACTGACAGAGCGCAAAATCATTGAATTCCGGCCGGAGGAGGTTGAGGCACTTGTCATGCGCACAATCAAAAGAGAGATGCAGGCCGTGGTCAACCTGGGAGGCGTACTCGGCGTCATCATCGGATTTGTGGCGGCGTTTCTGTAAAAAATTTATATCGAAGAAAAGACTGTTGGAAAAACAGTCTTTTTTTTGTGCGTATATCAGTAATGTGTTGGTATTATTCTGGTATTCTTTCGTATTGTGCATTACGTCTTCCCATTTTAGGATCAGAATAAGAGGATTGTTTCCGGGAAGACTCATAACGAGCGGATAAAAAAAGAAAGGATGCAAAAGGTTATGAAGGTTCAATTTACTGAGACAGTGCTGCGGGATGCGAATCAGTCCCTGGCTGCGACACGGCTTTCCTATGATGAATTTGCGCCGATTCTTCAGACAATGGATCAGGCAGGTTACTATTCGGTGGAATGCTGGGGAGGCGCAACATTTGATGTATGTCTTCGATATTTAAACGAAGACCCGTGGGAGCGGCTGCGGAAGATTCGCGAAAACATGCCGAACACAAAGCTTCAGATGCTGCTTCGCGGGCAGAATCTGCTGGGATATCACCATTATCCGGACGATGTGGTCCGCAGATTTGTGGAGCTTTCCATAAAGAACGGGATTGATATCATCCGGATCTTTGACGCACTGAACGATGTGCGCAATATCGAGACTGCGGTCGATGAAGCGGTGAAGTGGAATGCCCATGCGTCGGGAGCGATCGCTTATACGACCAGCCCGGTTCATACGCATACGAAGTATCTGGAGCTCGTCCGGGACATGCAGAAAATGGGCGTGCAGTCTGTCTGCATTAAAGATATGGCGGGGATTATGGGACCGCAGGAGGCTTACGATCTGGTCAGCCGTATCAAAGATGCCACAGATCTTCCGGTCGTGCTCCACTCCCATTCCACGACGGGACTTGCGTTTATGACCTATCTGAAAGCAGTGGAGGCAGGAGCGGATGTGATTGATACCGCGATTTCCCCTTTCTCCGGCGGAACCTCTCAGCCGGCTACCGAGACGATGGCTTATGCTTTCAGACAAATGGGCTACCAGGTGGATTTAAACGACGGGAAACTCTTGCAGATGGCAGACTTTTTCAAACCGATCTGTGATCAGATGATTGAGGATGGTACGCTGATGGCAAAATCCCTGAGGACGGATACACAGTGCCTGAGTTATCAGATTCCCGGAGGAATGCTTTCGAATCTGATGTCGCAGCTGAAGCAGATGAATGCGCTGGATCGGCTGGACGAAGTGCTTGAAGAGACGCCGAAGGTCCGGGCGGATATGGGATATCCTCCCCTTGTGACGCCGACCAGCCAGATGATTGGTGTCCAGGCTGTGACGAATGTTCTGCAGGGGGAGCCTTATAAGAAGGTATCCAAAGAAATCCAGGCCTACTGCCGCGGAGAGTACGGGCGGACGCCTGCGCCGATCGATCCGGTCATCAAGGAGAAGATACTCGGTGATCTGCCGGAAGTAGAAGGAAGATTTGCCGACTCTCTGGAGCCGCAGTTTGAAGATGCCAAAAGGAAGCTTGCCGGCCTGGCAGAATGCGATGAGGATGTTCTTTCCTGGATCGCGTTTCCGCAGCTTGCCGAAGCCTTCCTGAAGAAACGGAAAGAGGCAGAAGAGAAGCGGTCCGCTTATACGATTGAGCAAATAGATTAAATCAGACGGGAGGAAACAGATGGAAATTACAATTGGAAAAGCACTGGAATACTCCGTTCTGGGGATTCTGATCGTGTTTGTGCTGATCATTGTGCTGATGCTGGTCGTCCGAATCATGTCTGCCGTTGTTGTCCGGGTGACGGGGACATCCGGCGGATCCTCCGGTCCGGGGACGGCACAGTCAAAAAGTGCAGATGTGCCGTCTAAAGAGCGGAAGGCACCCGGTTCGGCTGGAGATGTGAAGCTGTATCAGGTCCCTGACAGGGAGGCAGCCATGATTATGGCTATTGTTGCGGAAAAATTACAGATGCCGCTGAATGAATTGCGGTTTCTTTCAATCAGAGAGGTAAAAGAGGATGAAATATAGAGTTACATTGCACGGGAAAATCTATGAGGTGGAAGTAGAGCGTTCCGAGGCAATTTTACTGGATGAGTACGAGGCACTGCGGCCTCAGCAGGCAGAGACTGCACCGGAACCGAAGCGCGCCAAAGAGGAGGAGGCTTCGCAAAAGAGTTCCCCGGCGCCGGTACAGACAGGATCCGGAACGGCGGTCAATGCGCCCATGCCGGGCAATATTCTGGATGTGAAGGTTCGCGATGGCGCTTCCGTCAAAGAAGGGGACATCCTTTGCGTCCTGGAGGCGATGAAGATGGAAAATGATATCCTGGCTCCTCATGATGGCAGGGTAACGGTGCTGGCATCAAAGGGGATGGTTGTAGATACCGGCGATCCTTTGTTTACGGTAGGCTGATCAGGAAGGAGTGTATATGCTTTCAGTAGGTGATATTTTAAGAAACCTGTGGAACGATTCGGGTTTCTCATTGATTTTTTCAGACTGGCGTCAGATCGTGATGCTTGTTATCGCGTGTGTCCTTCTGTACCTGGGGATCAAAAAGAAATTTGAACCCCTCCTGCTGGTGGGAATTGCTTTCGGCATGCTTCTGACCAATATTCCGGGCGCAAATCTTTATCATCCGGAGCTCTGGGACGGAATCCTTGCACATACCAAAAGCTATGGCGATGTTTTTCTGGAGGGAGGATTCCTTGACATCCTTTATATCGGAGTAAAAAGCGGGCTGTATCCGTCTCTCATTTTTCTGGGAGTCGGAGCCATGACGGATTTCGGGCCGCTTCTTGCCAATGTGAAAAGCTTTCTTCTCGGATCTGCAGCTCAGCTGGGCGTCTACTGCGCGTTCATACTGGCAATTGCGCTGGGCTTTTCCGGAACAGAAGCAGCATCCATTGGAATCATCGGAGGAGCTGACGGGCCGACCGCCATCTATGTAACGGGAAAACTGGCCCCGCATCTTCTGGGACCGATCGCCATTGCGGCGTATTCCTACATGGCTCTGATTCCGATGATTCAGCCGCCGCTCATGAAACTTCTCACGACGAAAAAAGAGCGGGAGATCAAAATGGAGCAGCTGAGGGAAGTGTCGAAGACAGAAAAAATCATTTTCCCCATCCTTGTCGCGGTTGTGGTGATCCTGTTCCTGCCTTCTACGGCTCCGCTGATCGGATGTCTGATGTTCGGAAATCTTCTCCGGGAGTGCGGGGTCACACAGCGTCTGTCCGACACGGCTCAGAATGCTCTGATGAATATTGTTACGATTTTCCTGGGAATCTCGGTCGGAGCGACGACTCTGGGGGACCGGTTCCTGACCGTTGATACGATTAAAATTATTGTCCTGGGATTGATCGCGTTTGCGTTCTCATCGGCCGGTGGTCTGCTGATCGGTAAACTGATGTGCGTTCTTTCCAAAGGAAAGATCAATCCTCTGATCGGTTCGGCAGGAGTGTCTGCGGTGCCGATGGCAGCACGTGTCTCGCAGACAGAGGGGCAGAAGGCAAATCCCTCGAACTTTCTGCTCATGCATGCCATGGGCCCGAATGTGGCCGGCGTGATCGGCTCCGCAGTGGCGGCCGGATTCTTTATGGCGATCTTCGGATAAAAGAGAGCGATTGTCTTACTGTTTTCGTAAAAGAAAAAAGAGCCTCCAGAGGCTCTTTTTTCTTTTCATAGAATGGGGGGTATTCTTTAAACTGCGATTCTGACCGTGGAAGCTGCCGGGATTCCCAGTGCGACCAGAACATCTTCGATTGTGGAGACCGGTGTGATCTTAAGGGCCTGGCGGACTTCTGCGGCAACCTCTTTCAGATCATCCGTGTTTTCTTTCGGGATAAAGACCTGTTTGACGCCGGCACGCTGTGCGGCCATAAGTTTTTCAGGCAGTCCTCCGATCGGGTTGACGTCTCCCTGTAAGGACACTTCGCCGGTCATGGCGACGGTTGGAGGCACTGCGCATCCAGTCAGCTGCGAGGCCAGTGCCGTGGTCAGGGTTATGCCGGCGGACGGACCGTCTTTGGGTGTTGCGCCATCCGGAACGTGGATATGGAGGTCGTTTTCTTCCAGCATCTGTACCTTCTCCGGGAGCATGGATTTCACAAGGCTCACGGCAATCTGGGCGGATTCTTTCATGACATCTCCCAGCTGTCCGGTGATTGTGATTTTGCCGTTTCCTTTGGTCAGCAGCGTCTGTATGTAGAGAATGTCGCCGCCGACAGGTGTCCATGCAAGTCCCGTAACGATGCCGGGTTTCGCACTTTCCGGAACCTGTTTATGATGAATCGGGTTGAAATCCATATAATCCGGCAGATCCTCCGGTGTTACGACCAGCTTTTTGTCCGCGTCGTCGACCAGGCTGACTGCCGCGCTGCGGCAGAGCTGATCCATGCGTTTTTTGAGCCCGCGCACGCCTGCTTCACGGGTATAATCCTCGATGATGGCGTCAATGGCTTCCTCTGTCACAGACAGCATTTCTTCAGAGATGCCGACTGTCTGCATCGCTCTGGGAAGAAGATGTTCTCTTGCAATCTTGTGCTTCTCGATGGGGGTATATCCCTGGAAGCGGATCACTTCCATACGGTTCAGCAGCGGCTCCGGTATGGTGTCCAGTGTGTTGGCTGTGCAGATGAACAGAACGTCGCTTAAGTCAAAGGGTACATTCAGATAGTGATCGGTAAACGAGAAGTTCTGTTCCGGATCAAGTACCTCCAGAAGCGCGCTGGCGGGATCGCCGTTGTAGGACTGGGAAAGTTTATCAACCTCATCGAGCACCATGACCGGATTCGAGGAATTCACTTTGTGAATACCATCGATGATCCTTCCGGGCATTGCGCCAATGTAAGTGCGGCGGTGCCCGCGGATATCCGCTTCGTCACGCACACCGCCTAGGGAAACGCGTACGTATTTGCGTCCGAGGGCCTTGGCGATGGACTCTCCGATGGACGTCTTGCCGGTACCCGGTGCTCCGACAAAGCACAGGATCGATCCGGATTGTCTGCCCTTCAGACGCATCACAGCGATCTGCTGTAAAATTCTTTTTTTCACTTTATCAAGTCCTGCATGGCCGGAATCAAGCTCCGCACGGGCAGAGTCCATGGAAATGTCTTCGGCTTTTTCCTTTTTCCAGGGCAGGCTGGTCAGAAGATCCAGCCAGTCGGTCAGCATGCCGGCTTCGGGACTGTTGCTCCCTTCTCCTTTCAGACGGTTCAGAACCTTGCGTCCTTCCTTCAGAGCGGCTTCATTCATGCCGGCTTCCTCCAGCTTCAGTTCCAGCTGCCTGATCTCGGAAACATTTTCCGGATGCATGGCGTCCAGTTCCTTCTGCAGATAATCGATCTGCTTTCGGATCGCGGATTCCCGATAGAGCTTTTCGTGATCTTCCTGCTGGGCAGACTGAGCTGCATTCTGCACATCCGCCATCTCCAGCCCCTCCATCAGGAGTGTTTCCAGTTTTTCAAAACGGGCTCTCCGGCTGTCCTCGGCCAGCAATGCATAGCGTTCCTCATTGGGGACAGACAGCCAGGGAGACATGGCCGCAGCGACGGTCCAGAGAGAATCCCAGTGCGCGGAAAAACTTCGGATCCATCCTTCCCACTGCTGCCCCTCGGAAAAGGCGAGGATGCGGTCTTTCACATTCGTAAGACCGCGGCCGGCTTCCATGGAATCCAGATCTTCTATATCGGCACGCCGTGAAACGGTCATGCTGAAACTGTGATCCCGCTGCACGGTAATTCCTTCAATATTGATACGGCTTTGGATGTCAATCGCAATAAATCCATTCTCATTGACACTGCTGATACTCCCTACAGATCCAATCGGATAGAAGCTGTCGGAATTCAGACTGCTGCGTTCCTGCTCTTTCTTCTGCATCAGCAGCGTGACGCGCTCCCCCTGTACCGGATTCTTGCCGGCAAGCTCACTGTAGATACGGGTGTGAAGCCAGAGCCTTGCTCCGGGCAGGGCAATGACGTTATATAATGGCATAACAGACATGTTTTATCCTCCTTTAATATGCTTATTTAAACTTGACAGATGTCAATGTTTTGTAAATCATACACCAAACCTTGACATTTGTCAAGGCTGATTTTATAATGGTAACAATTACATAAACGGGAGAGATTGGAATGTATTGTGGAAAAAATAAGACAGCACTCCAGTCGCAGCGGCAGATTGCCTCCGCGATGATGATGCTGATTCAGGAAAAACCATACGCGCAGATTACAATCAGTGAACTGTGCAAGACGGCAGGAGTATCGAGACAGACTTTCTACAGCCTCTTTACCAGCAGGGAGAACGTGATGGTATTTACCCTGCAGGCCAGATACTGCGACGGACCGGAGATTTCCCTGCCCGAACATGCGCCTGACAGGAGCAGTGCGCTCCGGTGGCTCTGCCGGGGGTACAGCGCATATATCCTTGAGAACCGTCAGCTGATCAAACTTCTGGTAGACAATCATATTGACTATTTGCTGTATGACAGTTTCTATGAAGCCATGGAGGGCTGCAACTGTTTTCTGGGAGACGTCGATCCGTGCGAGCGCAGCTATGCGGCAAGTTTTTATGCGGGCGGGATTGCCTGTGTGGCGAGAAGATACGCCGAAGAAGGATGCATGACAACATCAGAAGCACTGGAAGGGCTTCTGATGAAGCTGCTGACAGGGCAGCTGTGAATGTGAAAAAGAAAAGGGGGCTGCCTTCGGGCAGCCCTCGATTTATTTACCATATATGACCGGGCACAGATTTTGCTCTGTGGGGAATCAGTGCTGAGAATTTTACGTTCAGCAGAAAGGCGCCTCCGAGGATTAACGCAGCTCCGAAGATCTGCTGCGCATGAAAGCTTTCATGAAGCAGAACGGCGGAGAAGACAAGTGCGGACAGTGGTTCGATATATCCGAGTACAGAAAAGGTCTGTACCGGCAGATGTCCAATCGATGAAAAGTACAGATAGCAGGCAAATCCTGTGTTCAATACTCCGAGCAGAACAAGCCAGAACCATTCCGCATGCGTCCTGGGCAGCTGTACGCCGTGTTTGAAAAGCACATAGACGGCAACGGTCAGGAAGCTTGCCGCAATCTGAATCGCAGAGTTCTTGAGGCCTGTAATGGAATCTGCTTTTTTGCTCAGGATGACCATAAAAGCATACATGAAAGCGGCCAGTATGCCAAACAGAAGGCCGGTCTTGTTCCCTCCGCCCTGAATCTGTGACAGATTTGTCTGAACCATTCCCAGAAGAACGATCAAAAAACAAAACATTTTATGCATGGTCAGTTTTTCCCGGAAAATAAGCGGGGACAACAGGACAACAAACACCGGACCGGTATAATACAGAAGAGATGCCAGGCCTACGCCTGCCCGGTTATACGCCTCGAAGAGAAGCAGCCAGCTGATGCCCATGGCAGCACCGGACCCCATGACATACAACAGGTGTTTTTTGTTTGTCTGCCTGAGGGCAAGTTTTCCGCCTGACGCGAGAAAAAGCAGTATGAGCATGCCGCAGCCGATCAGAGTACGGTAAAAAACGATCTGATAGCTGCTGAGCGAAACCCGGCTTGCCGCAATGCCGTTGAAGCCAAAGACAAGCAGGCTGATGATATATAGAATGGTATGTTTTTTCATGTGGGAAATCCTCTTTCTGTTAACGCTTGCATTAGTGTAACACTTTTTATATAATCTAAAAAGCGAATAATATGCATATAATAAATCGAAAAAAGGAATAGATAATGGATAACGGAATTCAGAAATATCAGGCATTTATCAAAACGGTGGAATATGGCAGTTTTTCAAAAGCGGCACAGGTACTGGGGTATGCGCAGTCTTCGGTCAGCAAAATGATCGCGGATTTGGAGCGTGAGTGGAAGGTGACCCTTCTGGAAAGGAGCCGGGCCGGCGTGGAACTGACTGCAGACGGCATCACGATGCTTCCGCTGGCCAGGAATCTGTGGGATTCCTATCGAAGAATTCAGGATGAAGTGGCAAATATAAACGGGGTGCAGACCGGCTGGATCCGGATCGGCACATTTTCAAGTGTCGCGACACACTGGCTGCCGAACATCATTCATGCTTTCCAGAATGATTATCCGAATATTCAGTACGAAATGCTTCTGGGGGATTACGCAGAGATAGAGCAGTGGATTGCAGAAGGCCGGGTGGAATGCGGCTTTCTTCCTTTCCCCACAAGATCGGATTTTGACACGATTCCGCTTGCAACGGATGAATATGTTGTAGTCCTGCCGAAAGGTCATCCGCTTGCGAAGAAGAAACGGATTGATCCGCAGGATATGGACGGGCAGAAATTCATGCTCCTGGAACATGGCGGGAAGACAGAAATATCGGAATATCTGGAGCGCTATCAGGTGAAACCCGATATTCACTTTACCACATGGGAGGATTATGCCATCATGTCGATGGTCGAGATCGGACTTGGCATAGGGATCCTGCCCAGACTGATTTTAAAAAGATGCCCCTATCAGCTGGAAATCCGGGAACTTTCCAGGCCGCTAACCCGTGAAATCGGGCTGGCCATGCGGGATCAGCGGACCGTATCGGCCGCAGTGAAACAATTCATCAAGTATCTGGGCTACAGAGAGTGATTCGTGCGGACGTATGAAGGAAATAAAAAGTACTTGACCTGTCGTAGTAATTGTGGTATATTTTACTCAGAAATTACTACGACAGTCGTTGCTATGTCAATCGTTGCAACGACTGACAATAGGAGGTGTGCATATGAGAAGACATTTACCGGTTGCTCTGGCTGCTGCCCTGGCGCTGTCCGCGATGACGATGGCCGGCTGCGGCTTCCGGCCGTTTGAAGAACCGTCTTCCGGTCAGGCAGAGGGAAAAGCTCCCACGCAGGTTCTTGCATTGGATGGCAGTTATTCCGCCATTGACTTGAGAACCGATTTTGCCGATATTGAGATCCGGAGCGGCGAGACGGCTTCCTGTGAAGTCTATATGGACAAATGGTACCACATGGAGCAGACCGTCAGGGACAATACCCTTTATCTGAGTGAAAAGGACAGTGAACCGTTCTGGAAAAAAATATTTCATTTTTCTTCATTCAGAAACCGGATTGTGATGACATTGCCGCAGGATTTTACAGATACCCTGACCGTGGAGTCAGATACCGGAGATGTAGTGATTTCCGGGTTGGATACGGATCAGCTGACAGTTCGTGCGGATACCGGAGATGTGCAGATGTCCGGTCTGAGATCGGCCGGGATGACTGTAAAAAATGATAGCGGAGCAGTCAGCCTGGAAAACTGCACAGCGCACAGTATCGAGGCAAAAACAGACACCGGAAAGCTGGTGCTGACAGATTGTACGGCGGAAAGCATGGATGTGCAAAGCGATACAGGGAACATCCGGATGGCCGGTCTGCGCACCGGTCAGATCGGACTTCAGAACGATACCGGGGATACGAAGATTCAGTTGAGTACAGGAGCAGATGTAAGCGCACAGCTGGATACCGGAGATTTTTCCCTTACTTTGCCGGGAAGGGAAGCAGATTACAACTATGATCTGGTGAATATGACTGGAAATACGGTGATCGGATCGGATCACGCGGGAAGGTCAGAGCTGACCTATGTGGTTGACAATCACGCCCAAAGTACGGTAAAGGTCAGAAACGATACCGGTGATATCAAAATACTTTTTTCAGACCAGACAGAGGAGGGGATGAGGGAATGAGCGGGATCAGCAGTGATGTCATCCGCGGATATAATGATACCATGATTTTGTATCTTTTGCTGGACGAGGAGTCATACGGATACGAAATCTCCAGGCGCATACGTGAGATTTCGGAAGGGAAATACATCATCAAGGAAACCACGCTTTACTCGGCGTTCAGCCGGCTGGAGAAGAATGGATTCATTGTTTCCTGGCCGGGGACGGAGACAAACGGAAGAAAGCGCACATATTACCGGATCACGGACTCCGGAAGGCAATACTATTATGAAAAATGCGAAGAGTGGCGTCTGACAAAGGATGTCGTGGAACGGTTTATCAGCCGCGGGGAAACAGCCCTGCAGAAGGGGGAATGAAGATATGGATACCATCTTAACTTATTTTGACAATATGTTTTTGGCGCTGCCTGCGACCGAGGCTGTGCAGAAGGCCCGGGAAGAACTGCTCTCCATGGCACAGGAGCGTTATCTGGATCTGAAGGAAGAAGGACGGACAGAAAATGAGGCAGTCGGTACGGTGATTGAGGAGTTCGGGAATATCGAAGAGCTTGCAGATGAACTGGGAGTAAAGACCATCGCGTCGGATCCGCAGGAGAGATATCTGATGAAAGAAGATGCGGAAAGATATTTTGCGGCAAATGAAAAGGCAGACCGCTGTCTGGGATTCGGGATATTCCTGCTTTTTGTATCTCCCGTTCTTCTGATTTTTCTGGGCTGCCTCAATACGGGGGATCGCCCGATTGTATCCCCGGCGATCTACGGATGCCTGGGAGCTCCGTTTTTGCTCGTGTTTCTCGCCGCAGGTCTGAGTCTGGTCTTTTATTCTTCGTTTATAAGAAAACCGTGGAAGGAGATGAAGCAGCAGAGATTCCGCATGGATGGAATCGCGAAAAGATATGTGGAGGAATGCTATGAAGAACAGCAGAAATTCTTTGCCTTTCATATCATGATCGCGCTGTCTCTTCTGGTAATCGGAGTGATTCCCCCGATTATCATGGGCGTGCAGTTTGCAAATGTCCCTCCCGCCGTCCGCGGAATCGCTGTAGATATCTTTATGGTCCTGTATGGTATCAGCATCTATAGCTTTATCCGTGCGGGGATGAGCCAGAAGCGCCTGAAGATTATCCGCGGTCAGGGAAGATTCGGGCGGAAAAGAAAGAAAATGTAAAAATTCAGTAAGAGCATCAAAAAAGAGAGCCCGCTGTGAATGAGAACAGGACCGGAAAGCCTGCATTCGCAGCGGACTCTTTTTTGTTCAATCCTCGCGGAGCGTATTCCCATCTGGTATACCGCAATATACGGGTGTGTACGCCGATAAAAGGATGTATTCGTTGAACAACGTCCGTTCTCCTTTTACAATAAAGAAAAAAGATTGGGGACGACATGATAGCAAAATTAACGAAAAAAGAAAAATTCGGGACAAGAGACATGCTTTATACGTTTGATTGCCGCGGGATTGCTTCCAAGGCGAGACCCGGTCAGTTCGTGGAGGTCAGAGTATCGGAAGGGATGGAGCCGTTTTTGCGGCGTCCGATCAGTATCTTTGATGCCGCGGTACTGGAATCTTATGGGGATCTGAAAGAAGCTTTTCCGGTGGCATACAGTGAGAACCGCAGGGAGCTTCCGGTCGTGCTGGAGCGTCTGCTGGACGGTCCGGAAAACATCGATATGATCTGTACCTGCGGACCGAATGCCATGATGAAGACGGTGTCGGACATTGCGGCAAAGAAAAAGGTTCCGGTTCAGGTGTCCATGGAGGAACGGATGGGATGCGGCATCGGCCCCGGCGGACTGGGCGGAAGCGTCACGGCGCTGGGGGTCAATATCGAAACGTATGCAACACATATCGCAGGACGACTTCCCGTCGCGGTGAATATCTGCTGCCACGTCAACCGTCACGCATCTGCTTTGCTGTAATATTGCGCGGCAAGTATGCCGGAGACATGGTCTATCTGACGGGAACAATTTATTCAGCCAGGGACGCCGCCCACAAGCGCATGTATGAGGCATATCAGGCAGGGAAAGAACTGCCGATCGAACTGAAGGGGAATGTCATCTACTATGTCGGTCCTTCCCCGGCCAGACCGGGCAGAGTCATCGGATCCGCCGGTCCCACCACTGCTACCCGCATGGACAAATATGCGCCGACCTTCCTTGATGAGGGCCTCGCAGGAATGATCGGAAAAGGCAGACGAGGACAGGCAGTCAAAGACGCCATCGTAAGAAACAACAGCATTTATTTTGCCGCAATCGGCGGGGCAGGTGCCCTTCTGTCAAAAACGATTGAAGAAAGTGAAGTCATTGCATATGATGATCTCGGAACCGAGGCAATCCGGAAAATGCGGGTGAATCGCATGCCGGTCATCGTGGTGTGTGATACTTACGGAAACGATCTTTATCAACAGACACAGAATAACGGATAATTCAGACAGCAGCATCTTCATCAAGTGAGTGGCTCCCTCTCTGTCAAAATGAGAGGGGGCTGCTCCCCTGCTGAAGATTGCCGCTGTTTTTTCAGTTCAGATTCTCTCCGCCTTCCAGAAAGGCAAGAATTAACTGGTTCATGTACTTTTGAGCAAGTTCATTGTTTTCTACCGAATACTGTTCTAAGTATTCTTTGTCATTATCGATGATTGCTGCAATCAGGCGGCGATGCTTCTCAACATAATTCTCCTCATAGGAAAAAGGAAGAATGTTATAGGCGATAATCTTTTCCTTAAACTGCAGGCGCTCCGTGATGCGGATCAGTTCGGTATTCCCGGTTGCCTTGATGAGAAGGAAATGGAATTCCAGATTGTTTTCATACTGTCTGGCCGGATCGGTAAGTGTCTCCCCGTGCCGCATATTAGCTTCCAGGCGCATGAGAAAAGACCTTGGAATCCGGCCCTTCAGGAAATCAATCGCTGCCGTGCGCAGCCATTCCAGAACCTCAAGCGTATCCAGACATTCATCCAGCATAAGCTTCTTCACAATCGTTCCCTGCACATGATCCGTCGTCACAAGTCCTTCATTCTCAAGCCGTTTGATCGTCTCCCGGACAGGCGTACGGCTCACCTGGAAAATATCAGCCAGCTCTTCTTCCTTCAGGCGGAAACCAGGCTTAAAAATACCGCAGATCAAGGCATCTTTGAAAATCTGATAGAGCATATCACTGACCTGTGATATTCCGGAATATTTCTCTTTTAGCTTCAGCAACTTATCTTTCATGTAAAAGCCCCCCTGCATTAAAGAATGTCATCATTCTCTGCTTCCAATATACAGAATTCGAGGAGAAAAAACAAGAAAAGTTTTGCGGCGGCTGCCGCTTCCGATACCGTAAGAAGTGGTATATATATGAAATCTTCAGTAAGCTTCTCAAATAGCCTATCAACATCTTACTGTATAGATTAAAGATATTCCACTCTTACAGTAACAACAATTTTACTTGGCCCGCCGAACGGATCGGAGGTTGACAAAAACAGTATACGACAGTAAAATGATAGAAAAACAGTAAACAACAGTAAAGATTTAAAACAACAGTAAATGACAGTAAAAAAGGAGGAACTGTTGTGAATCAGAATCCGTACACCGTTATATTTGGAAAGGAACCTTCGCAGATTATATCCAGATCCGCACAGGCGTCTTTGATTATTGATACATTTTGCTCCGATCCGCCTGTTCAGCAGATTTATATGATTACTGGGGTTCGAGGCAGTGGGAAGACTGTCTTTATGACAGAGGTATCCAAAAAGATCAGGCAAATGGAGGAGTGGATCGTCATCGAGCTGAATCCGGAGCGAGATCTTTTAAACAGTCTGGCGGCAAAATTAAGCAGCGAAAATGTATTGGCGCAAATATTCCAAAAAGCAAAGATCAATCTGTCCTTTTTCGGATTTGGTTTGGAAATTGCCGGGACTGCTCCTGTCACTGACATAGAGACTGCGCTCACAAAGATGCTGGAAAGCCTGAAAAAGCATGGGAAAAAAATCCTGATTACCATTGATGAAGTGACCAGTTCACCGGAAATGAGAGTGTTTGCCAGTGCGTTTCAGATTTTTATACGTCAGGAGCTGCCCTTGTTTTTGCTCATGACCGGTCTTTATGAAAATATCAATGAATTGCAGAACGAGAGAAGTCTTACTTTTCTCTATCGCGCTCCGAAACTGGAATTAAAACCGCTGAATATAGGTACCATTGCGAATAATTACAGGCAGACATTCCGAATTGATGAGGAAAGTGCGCTGAGAATGGCAAAGCTGACGCGTGGATATTCCTTTGCTTTTCAGGTCCTTGGATATTTTACATGGGAAAATAGCGGAGATTATAAAGCTGTTATAGATGATTACAGACAATATTTGGAAGATTATGTATATGAAAAAATCTGGTCAGAATTATCAAGAGGAGATCAAAGAATTGCCTATGGAGTTGCAAAGTCCAAGAGCGGTAAGATCAGCGATATCCGAAGCATTCTGCAGATTGATACCAATCAATTTAATCCATACCGGAAACGACTCATCAAAAAGGGCATACTAAATGGCGATCAGAGGGGATATGTATCATTTACATTGCCGTTATTTGAACAATTTGTTTTGACATGTTATGACGAGCCGGACGAATAAAGATCACAGGATTCATGGACGGCTGATCACAATCCGGTGCTGCTGAAGGCAAGACTCAATTGAGAACGTGAAAAAGAGTGAAGAGGGGGCTGTGCCCCCTCTTTCTTACTTTCTTACCGATTCAATCATGACTTTGACATTTTCGGGTTTTGCGTTCATCGGCACTTCGCAGCCGGAACCAAGCATGAATCCGCCTTTCATGCCCATCTGAATGAGTTTTTCGCAATATTCTGCAACCTCATCCTCTGAACCGTAGCAAAGCATGGTTGCCGGAACGTCACCGCGGATGGACTGGTATCCGCCAAGGATGTCATATGCTTTCCGGATGTCTGTCATGCCGTCCAGTTCGATATGAACGCTTCCCTTCGGGACCTGTGTAAAGTACTCGAGCATGGGTGTCCAGTCTGCGTCAGCATGGAGTATGGTGGTGATGCCGGCAGCATGGAAACGTTCGATCATGCCTTTCATGGCCGGCCATGCAAATTCTTCGAACATGTCCGGAGACAGGAAGGTCGCGCAGGAGCGCATCGCAAAGCATCCGACGCGGGTGCCGTGGTTTGCCTTCAGCATTCCAATGGTAGCGGCATCTGCTTCCGGCTGATACTTGTTGATAATATCCATGATCGGGCCGGGATCATCATACAGATCATAGATGAATTCTTCCATGGAACGGGCCATGGACAGGGTGTCAAAGATCGGAGCCGTTGCACTGTCAAAGTCCGGAACCATACCCTTGCTGTAGATATGTCCCATTGTTTTCCCCAGGTTCGCACCTAACAGACCATAACGTGCGCCAAGCTGCCCAGGACTGGTAAAAGGAGGGTTCTGGATCTGACATAAATACATGCCATGCCAGTTCTGCCATCCCATCTGCATGATTTTCTGATATTCTTCCGGATCATCGAAAAATGGCGTTTCTACAAACTGATACAGCTCATTTTCTCCCAGCTCTTTTCCGGGAATACGTGCAGGCAGTCCCATGACAAAGATCGTGTCTCCGGGGCACATCGGCATAACCACATCCGGTCTGCCGACGATTTCGAATGTTTTTTCCATGGCTTCGATCCATTTGTCCGGATTCTGGATGGTTTCCGCCTGGGTAATTCCCGCAAAAGCACCGTAAGTGACGATCATCATGGGGAACACCGGCATCTCCGAGCGGTCATTATAAGGTGTCAGGCTCATCATTTTCATGTATTTTTCCATTGAATTCATAGGGTTGCCTCCTTTTCTGATGAATTCATTCCTTATATTTAAGGATGTTTATCCTGTTCTTTATTAACCATTATATAGACTGTATTATAAGATTTCATCCGAAGAAATAATGAATAAATATGAAATAGAACAAAAAGCTTCCTACATTTTGTAGGAAGCTTTTGTGAAAGACTGTCAGGAATCGGCAATCTGTGTATCGGCATGCAGCCGGTCAATATAGAAAGACAAAAGAAGATGAAATCTTTCGTCCGCTATGGAAAAATCTATTCCTGTCATGGCCACAATCTTCTCAATCCGGTAAATGAGCGTGCTTCGATGAATAAAAAGCTTATTGGCTGCAGCAGAATGGCTGCAGTTTTCTTCCAGATAGCAGTAGAGTGTCCGGTAAAGGTCCGAATCATGAACACGATCATAGTTTTTCAGTGTTTTTAATGCGGGATGTCTTAAATCGGCGATGGCGTGTTTTTTCAGCAGAGATACCGAGTACGGAATGATCGCTTCCTGAAAACGCAGGACCAGCGGACTTCCGGCGGGAGTCAAAGCGGCATAATGGGCAGCAAGTCTCGCCGCCTCATAGGCACTGCACAGTTGATCCATATGGGAAAATACAGGACTTTCCCCGGCTGTATAGCGGGCAGAGCGAAGTACCGATGTGAGAGATTCCGCAAATTGCCCGGCATCCATCAAAGCGTGATTGACGATTACAAGAAGGAATCCTTCATATTCAAAAGAGAAAATGCCATGGGCTGTGTTGTCCAGGTAATTTACCAGGTAGGAGGCAGGGACAGTGGTGTGTTCTTTCGGACAAACGACATACAGCTGTTTTTCATCATTGGGATACCATCCGAATGTTTCCAGCCGTTCTTCGGGATTGTCATCTTTCTGAATATTTCCGTTCAGAATGTCAATAAAAAGACCGGTCTTCTCGTTCCGCTTTTTGATTTCCAGATCATTTTCCATCCACAAGGAAAGAAAATGGCCGATATTATCCAGCAGATCCTTCTCACCCTGCGTGAAATCCATCCGGTCGCTGCATGTGATCAGCCATCCCATATGCCGGCTGCGGCAAAACAGGTTCGTGGTCAGAGCAGTCCCAAGCTCTGGTATTTTGATGGGATAGGATCCGATGTCCGGTCTGCGGATCCCGGGGATCGCATTGATTTTCTGCAGCACATCGACCGGCAGCATCTTGTGGGCAAGAAAAGATTCCAAACCGCTGTGGAAGGAAAGAATCGTGTCCGGGCCATAGCTCTCCCGCATGAAAAAAGTAGCGTCCGCAAGAATATGTAAAAAACCGGTGCGGCCGGATATCTCTTTTAAGAGATCTGCGGCAGAACAGCCCCGGGAAACCATGTCTGATACAGTGTCTTCAAAAGCGTTGTAGTATTCAAACGCATCCAGGATATCATTCAGCACACTGTTGATATCATCCGAGTGCAGGGTCAGGATGTTGTTGCCGTTAGAGCATACCACACGGTTATATTCCATTGGCATGAGATAAACGGTCGAAGAAGAAAAAGTCAGGTCTTCGGAAAACAGCCTGACGTTCTGCAGATTGCGATTGTCTGTTTTAATATCTGCTTCCGGCTCGTATTTTCTGAGCCAGTCAGCAAGAATCCACATGCTGAGTTTCATAGTGCCCTCTCTTACGTTGTGAAGGAAATATATTTGCTCCCCTGCCAGGTCAGCTGACCTCTTTGCTGTACCGTGATTTTTTGCAGCTGATGATCATCGAGAGAAAATTCTATCAGGTCTCCGTTGTCTAACCGAAAGATCACCATGTTTCGTTCAAGCGGCATTCCCAGATTCATATTGCGCCCCATCTGTCCGTTCTTTGCATTGCCTGAGACAGAATGCCTGATTTCAGAAACACATGCTGACTCTGTCTGCAACGGTATTTTTTTGTTTGCGCGGCTGCTTTTTAAAATCAGTACCAGAAATCCCAGTATGATGATTGCAGCGACTGCGAGCAGCACGATATTCATGGCTGTGAAATGTTCTGCATGTAAGATCCCTTCGCCCATGCTGATTCCTCCGTTATGCAGTTTCCGTCGTTATATTTATTGTAAGAGGATTGTTGAGTCTGGTCAAGAGATGGATGTAATGATTCGGTCTGCCCCGAAGATCACAAGGACTCCCGCCAGCACACTGACGATGATATAGAGAATTGCCATTCCGGCGTGCCCGTTCTTCATTAATTCGGCTGTTTCCAGGGCAAAGGCAGAAAAAGCTGTGAATCCTCCGCAGATGCCAATCTTCAGAAAGAGAATGATTCTGGAATCGATGATCGGATTTTTCTCTGCCAGAGCAGTGAACATGCCCACAACAAAACAGCCGGTGAGATTGATGAAAAGAATTTTGACAGGGAACAAAAAGGGTTCCCTGACCGGTATCAAACTGATTAAATACCGGCAAATCGAACCGATCATACCGCCAATTCCAACCAGAAGACACTTCAACATTTTAATGCACCTCTGCGAATCATAGAAGGGAGGATTTCTTTGGTACTATTATTATTACATAAACGCAGTCACATGAAAGTCACATCCATGTTAAGAAGGAGAAGGTAAAGGATTCATGAAAAAAATATTTTTTTAAAATCTGTGATTTTATTGCCATATGAACTGTTAATATATCAGATGGGAGAAGTAATCATTATAAATAGATAAGCTTATGTGAGGTTACAAATGAAGCCGGAAAACGAAGCACAGGTGCTGAAGTATTACGATAAATACCGGGATACTGTCTATAAGCTTGCATGGTCTTATTGCCGGAATAAAGCACAGGCAGAGGATGTTTTTCAGGATGTGTTTTACAGGTATATGAGGTATATGCCTTTTTTCCGGGATGAGGGACATGCAAAGGCATGGTTTATCCGAACAACCATTAATACTTCGAAAAATCTGCTGAAGTTGAAGTGGAATCGGGATCGTGTCCCATTTGAAGAGAATATGACGGATACCTTTCTGAACCCTGAAGAACAGGAGTATGTTATTTTGCAGCAGGCCATATTGGCACTTCCTGACAAATATCGTACACCCATCCATCTGTATTATTATGAAGAATATACGGTTAGAGAGATTGCGCATATACTGCACAGGTCAGAAACATCAGTCCAGACACAGCTTCAGAGAGGGCGTGAAAAAATCCGCCGTTTTCTGGAAGAGAAAGGAGTTACGTATGAAAATGAATCATGATAGTTTTCAGAGAGCCTTCATGCCAGTTCAATTGGATGATGAAACCGGAAAAAAGCTTTTATTACAGGCAGGTGAAAAAAACAGGACCTTTCGCAAAAAAAACTGTGCAAGAGCGGCGGCTATAGTTTTCTGTATTATAATTGCTGGAGGTGTGGGAACAGCTTTTTCTTATGCACAGACCGGTATGAGCCCTGTAAAACTGTTCGCTTCTATGTTTGACAGACATTCTCAGAACGCTGTTTCTCAGATGGAAAATGGGTTTGTGATATCCGGTCAGACTATTGTTTCCGGAAATGTACAGGTGACGCTGAACGATTATTTTTACGATGAGGAACATCAGATTATTCTTGCGGAGGTTACTGTATCGACCATAGATCAGACTGATTTTTACAGCGAAGAGGAGATACAGACAAACATGGATGAAGAAACGAAGGAATTGTCCGAAGAAGAATTCAATCTGGATTATAAAAATACAATTATTTCGATGTTTGAATCGGATTACAGCATGACTGGAAATGTTGACTGTGAGGGCCCGGTACATACAGAAATGGAGAACGGACATACTTTTCACCAGTACAGTATCATTCGTGGAAAAGATTATTCGAATGAGACAATGGGTGCGTTGACATGCATGTGGCATGGAGAATCAATGGGTGATTTTTCCATTGAGGACAGCGGCCAAATGAGATTCTGCCCACTGGATGCATCGAATATATCACATTGTCAGAGAGCAGAAATCTGTGGAGCATATTTGAATATTGTGATGCTTCAAATGCCTGCTGAGGATATGAAACAGAACAGTATCGAAAACAGCATTCCATTTGAAATAATGCAGATCACAATGTCAGACGGACATATTTATCAATGGGAAAAAGAAAAACCGGATTGGAATAATGCAGAGTATGGACATATGCTTACGCCCGAAGAGCTCGCATATTGGGAAGAGGAAGATGGTATAACAAAAATATTCGGAGGGATAACAGTTGTAGAGAATTATGATGAGCTTTCAAGAGAAATAACCATTGATTTTCCTGATTTCTTAAACGTAGATGACATTACATCGGTTACGCTGAATGGAGTGGAGGTTTTAGAGTGATTCGGGGCAAAAACACCTTTTTATTATAGATATAGCCGGGATTGTTTCAGATAGTCCCGGCTATTTGATATACGCGTCATTAGATCATACAGTCCGCCTGCTGTCTCTTACCATGAGAAAACTCCCATGCTCGCCATGATGGAGCTGATGAGAATCGCGACGATTCCGACCGGCGCTACGAAACGGATCATGACGGAGTAGAACTTCTTTGCACGGAAGGTGACGCCATTCTGTTCCACTTCGGAAATGATGGCCTTCGGCTTGATGACGTAAGCAGCAAATAGGGCAGTGAAGAATGCGAGTACCGGCATCATCAGGGTGTTGCTTAAGAAATCAAAAAACGTCAGAAGATCCATGTTGAGAGGTGTCACTCCGCTCCAGATGCCGAATCCCAGGGATGACGGAATGGCCATCAGGATCAGATAGACGCCTACGCCGGTAACCGTCTGCAGACGTCCGGTTTTCAGTTTGTCCATGATCACCGAGGAGATTGCTTCCGTCAGTGAAATGGCAGAGGTCAGTGCAGCGAAAAATACCAGTATGAAGAATGCTGCGCCAATGAAATGTCCTGCCGGCATTGACTCGAACACGGTCGGAAGAGTGACAAACATCAGACCGGGACCGGAGTTCATTGCTTCTTCGTTTCCGCCGGAAAATGCATAAACGGAAGGTACGATCATCAGACCAGCCAGAAATGCAACCAGTGTATCAAAAACTTCAATCCACCGGACAGACTGTTCCAGGTGGTCTTCTTTTTTCATATAGGAACCATAGGTGATCATGATGCCCATGGCCAGAGACATGGAGTAGAACAGCTGTCCCAGAGCGGCGAGAATCAGCTTGCCGCTGAATTTGTGAAAATCAGGTTTCACATAATATACCAGTCCCTCCAGCGCGCCCGGCCGGGTCAGCCCGTAGATTCCGATGACCAGACATAATCCGATCAGAATCGGCATCAGGATGACGCTGGCTTTTTCAATTCCCTTTTCTACACCTGCCGCAACCACGATGCAGGTGATTGCAACAAAAACAATCGTCCAGAACAGAGGCTGCCCGATCTGGGAAATGTAGGATCCGAAGAAGCCTTCTTCGGCTGCGCGTGATCCCTGTCCGCCGATATAAATGAGCATGTACTTGGTGACCCATCCTCCAATTACGGAATAATACGGTGTAATAATGACCGGGACCAGAAAACCCAGTACACCGCAGAAGGTGAATTTCCTGTTTAGTTTCTGAAATGCGCCGACGGCTGACTGACCGGTCATGCGTCCGATCGCGATTTCCGTGATCATCAGACTGAATCCAAATGTCACCGCTAAAATGAGATAAGTGATCAGAAAAGTCCCTCCGCCATATTCTGCGGCCAGATACGGGAAACGCCAGATGTTTCCGAGACCAACTGCAGAGGCTGCGGCAGCCAGAATAAATCCGATCTTTCCTGAAAAATTAGCTCTGTTTTTACTTTCCATACTGAAATCTCCCATGTATTTTTCCCGCGGAAACCAACGAGGCGTAATTGATCAGGTTCTGTCAGGTTTTCCGGGTTCGTGGTGTTAAGTATATCACAGGAAAAGAAGATTAGCAAAAAAATCAGACAATTTTCTTCTTCTTTTGCAACCAATAAAAGATAATATCGCTATAATAAGTGTAAAGAAAAATACAAAGGAACGGGGAACAATATGGAAGATACAAACATTGTGGATCTTTTTCTGGAAAGAGATGAATGTGCAGTGGCGGAAAGCCGGAAGAAATATGGGAAGGCGCTGCTTCATATTTCTTACAACCTGCTCCTGGACCGTGAGTCGGCAGAGGAAAGTGAAAATGATACCTACCTGGAGGCCTGGAACCGGATTCCGCCGCATGAACCGCGGACGTATTTGTTTGCTTTTCTGGCCAGGATCATCCGTCATATCTCTCTGGATGTCTGCCGGAAAAGGAATCGGAACAAGCGCAGTGCAGCGGTTATGGAACTGTCTGCAGAACTGCAGCAATGTATTCCTTCTGAAGATAATATGCCGGAACATGTGCTGGAAGAAAAAGAGCTGATCGGGCTTTTGAATTCGTTCCTTCATCAATTGCCTCCGGAGAAAATGCAGATATTCATGAGGCGGTATTGGTACGGAGATCCGGTGAAATACATTGCTGAACACACAGATGCGTCAGAGAGTAAGGTGAAGAGCATTCTGTTTCGGATCCGGAAAGATCTGAAGCAGTATCTGGAGAAAGAAGGGTATCGGTTATGACAGGAGAAAAACTGCTGGAACTGCTTGAATATGCGGACGAAGAACTGATTGTGGGAAGTCAGTGGATGGAAGCTGATCCGGATTCCGAATCAATGCGGCCCAGACAGGGAGCAGGCCGGACCGGCCGCAGGAAAAAAGGTCAAAAGAAATGGTTTGCTCTCCTGCTCGTTGCGGTCATGGCTGCGGGAATGGCAGTCGGTGTGGTTGCGGAGAACCGGAACGATGTGAATGTGGCTTTGATGCATTTTATGGGTCTGGATGGCGGAGCGGCTCAATTAGAAGATGGTACGGTAAAATGGGAAATGAATGTGCCTTGTGATGGTGTGGACTATCTGCAGAAGAAAGAGGGGATTGCGAAGACCTGTACGTTCACTTCTGCGGAATCAATCGGAGATGAGCAGGCTGTTTATGTCCGCCTGAATACGGATTATGATGTTCCGGAAGATTTCAATGAGCAGACGGATTATTTCCTGCCGAAGAACCATCAGCTCTATTTGGAAAGCCCGGCAGCAGGCATAAGAAGGAACAAAGCACAGGGATACGGCAGTACTCTGACTACCGGCGAAGAAGATGGAAAATTATATTTCCTTCTTTCAGTTGAGGATGCGAAGGATATCAATTGCGCAAATGTTACGCTGGAAATAGAAGATATCGTGCTCTATCATGATCTGGGTATGGACGATGAGGCTGCGTCGGAACCGGAACAGCTTGCCTTTGCGGGAAAATGGAATTTACAGTGGACGTTTTCCTATCACAGTCACAGTAAGACCCGGCATCTGCATAAACAGATTGCCAATGACGGCAATCCGTTTGTCGTGACAAAGGCAGTGGTGTCGCCTTTGGGGATTCATATAGAGGGGAGAAGACTCCGAAAACAGAGCAGGGGTGAAATCACAATTCAGATCACCGGTGTAAATCTGAAGGACGGGACATTCATTGATCTTGGTGAGAGCGACCAGACAGGAACCCGCAGCGCTTCGTTTTTTGAGATACTACAGGGATATAATAACTGTGCGGAGGAGGGAATCCTGCTGAACGCATCGGAAGTATATAGTATCATCATCAATGGGGAAGAGGTGGTGCTGTAGACGAAAAGATTCGATTCAAAGGAATGCATCATAATATCTTGTCAGCACTTCATCGGTTGTTCCATATATATTTATACTCCTTCTAAATAGTGTGGTTTTATTATACATTTTCTACGCATGTACTGCAATAGTGCCATATCATGATATCTGATACCAGGTCACTCCATCCTTCGCAAAAGCTGTCAGCGTGCCGCAGTCCAGAAAATACTCAACATAAGTGAGGATATTCCGCTTGTAATAGGTAGAGCGGTTCACTCTCGATGAGCGCAGGGAAAGCTCCATGCAGACGCCTGACAGGATGTCTGTTTCCGAAAGCAGTCCATTTTTGTCTGCCGCGGTACGGCGGAGGATTTCCAGTATATCCGCACATCGTTCCTTTATTACGCGGATGCTTTCGTCTGCAATAGTGGCAATGTCATCGTGAATCCCCTTGTGTGCAGCCAGATAGAGGGAAGCCTTTTGGGATTTCAGAGATTCCATCGTATCCAGAGCGTGCTGAATGGAGAAGAAGTAGGGAAGCCTTGCTCCGTACAGACTTTCACCGGTCAGGATCGCGTCGCCCAGGTACAGGACATCGTCCGGTGTGCCGATCGAGATATGGTCCGGGGAGTGACCGGGAGTATGCACAATCTGAAAATCCACCCCGCAGAAATGGACAGAAGTATCCCCGGGCATGATCAGCTGATCCGGAGTAAAAAGCATCGCTTTATACTCCGGGAACTCAAAAATCTGCCCCGGTGAGAGCATATAATAGTAAGCTTTGAGATTCAGCGGAGTCGCGCACAGTCCCGCTTCGCCAAAGGAGAGGGCAGTCGGAATCTGATACTTTTCCTGAAAATAGTGATTGTTGGCAGAGTGATCCGTGTGAGAGTGTGTGCTGAGGATTCCGACAGGAGTCAGATGATGATCGAGCAGAGTCTGCTCAATCTGATCGCGGTGCTCTATAATGCCGGTGTCCAAAAGGATACAGTGCGTATCGTCTGTCTTATACAGCGGAATCAGCTGCCAGTCATTAATGTACCAGGTATTGCCCTTTGCCTGTAATAGTTCCATCGTTTCCTCCAATCAAGTGTGCCGTTCATAAGAAATCGGTGCATTGGCAGCATCTATTTTCGCATATTACCGGATACCAGTCAACTGCCGCTTAAGGAATGAAAAGGCGTTGAAAATAATTTTTACATTTCTGCCGAATCCAGCAGGAAATCTCGAATGATCTGAAGGGAAGGATTTCTGTTTTCGGGAATCCATGCAGCAATGATGCTGGTCCGGGTTTGGGGCTCAAACGGGATTTCGACTAATTCCCTAAGAGACGTTCCTGCATTGGACTGAATTCCCAGATACTCCGGCAAAATAGCGATCCCTATATTTGCAGAGACCATGAATAAAACGGTTTCTACGTTTTCATTTTTTGCAACAATATTCGGGTGCAGTCCCTCCCGGATAAAAGGCTCTACAATGAACTGATCCTCTCCAAGAGAACTATTCTCAGAGCAGGCAAGAATCAAACGTTCCTGCAGAAGTTCACTTCGATGTATGGAATCGTGATAAGACAGCACACTTCCTGTAGGCATTACGACGACAAGGCCGTGTTCATCTACTTTTCTGAATTCGATCCCCTCATACTTTTTGGAATCAAACAATGGACAAAATGCCAGATCCAGTTCTTCTGCACGCAGTTTGCGGATCAGTTCCGTCGGTGTCCCGTTTTCAAAAGTCAGACCGATGTTCGGATAACGTGAGACAAAAGTTCTCATATACCGCCCGACTTTCGTTCTGCCGCTTCCGGTCGAAAAGCCGATCTTCAGAGATCCCGTTACGCCGTTCGAAGCCATTTTCACTTTTTCCATCGATGTTTTCCAGTGTTCGAGCAAATTGGAAGCTTCCCGCTGAAACACATTTCCGGCAGCGGTCAGAATCACCTTCTTTTTCGTTCTCTCAAATAAAGGAACCCCCAGCTGAAGCTCCAGCGACTGGATCTGTTTCGTAACCGCTGTCTGTGATACATACAGCTTTTCTGCAGCCCTGGTGAAGTTGAGTTCTGAAGCCACTGCCAGAAAGTATTCTAATTGTCTGGTGTTCATTGTTCAAGAATCTCCTTTTTGCTTAATAATAACATTTGGTTATTAATAAACATATATTTTCTATTAGACATCCGTCAGAATCCATTGTATCATAACATTGTTCTTAAAAAAAGACAAAACATTTGAGAGGAGTTTATTGTGATGAAGACAAATATGAAAAATAATACCAGAACATTCAGATATGTAAGCAGATACAGCTGTAACATCTGCGGAACCACGACAGACAATATGAACGGAAAATGTCCGAAGTGCGGAGCTCCCAAGAACCTTCTTACGGTTACGGATCTTACATTTAATGCATCTTCTTACAGATAGTTTAAATCATTGCAATCATAGAAAAGCAGAGGCCATTACGACCTCTGCTTTTTCCTGTTTCGGGCTTTGGTTCCATATAGTTTTTTCACCGCTCCTTAAGATTCCTTTTGACGAGAGCGTTCGCAGGATATTACCCCGGTTTGCAATGCTTGATTTTCGCCCCATAGTTGTTTATGATTGTACTAAGATATGCAGATATGATGTATAAAGGAGGCCGTATTATGTTTTTTCAGATAAAAGCAATCCGCAAAGAAACGAAACCGCCCATATGGAGACGCGTTTACATACCATCAAATATCACATTCGCTCAATTGGCATTGCTGCTTGAGACAATCCTCGAATACCCGGAATCGGATCAATATGAGTTTGAATTTTTTCATAAGAAGGACCGGATCATAGAATGGCATGAAGAGGATGCATCGATTCATGATTACTCTTATTCTTATTTGAACGCACCGGATACATTTATCAATGAGTGGATGATGAATGAAAAATGGTTCACTTTTCGCCTGAGAAAGCATCACCCGGAATGCCCTGATTACAGAGTTGAGATAGAAAAAAGGCTGGAGAGCATCCGTTTTTCGCGTGGAGGCGATGAAATCGAATTAAACTATCCGCTCATTCTGAAAGAGGTGTCTGTAAAGAACGATCGCATTTGGACGGATGGAAAAGTATTGAATGCAGCTTTAGAAGCGTCGTATTTTACGAGAAAAGCCGAAGCGGAATACTTGTACATTTCCGAATTGCGTCAGTGTATCGAAGCCGGGCAGGGCATAGCTGCGTGTGATGAAATGGTCAATCGAGATATACACTCAAAGAAATCGATGAGCGCTATGCTGGCTGAATTGTCTGAACGTATATTATCGCCCTTGATTTCGCAGCGTATGGAGGAATTAAAAGAAAAACTGAATTATGATGAGGAAAATGACACTATAAACGCTTCGCAGGATACGGTGCAGGAGGCAGTGGAATCTCTGTTCGGCGGGCTGTCCGCGGATGTGATCGAAGAGACAAAAAAAGCAGCTTCAGATTGGATTGGATTTGATCCGGAAACGAATCATAAGAGACACGTCACTCTGGAGGGGATGTTAAAAATATATACCAAACAGGAACTTTCGGATATGGCAGAGGAGTACGGCTTTCAGATAACGGCGTCAGGAAAGGGAAAAATGGCGCATGAAATGGCCAGATATCTTCTTGATCCCCAAAACATGAGGGAACTGCTGCTGGAAGCGGATGAAAGTGAATTGGATGCGTTTGAGGCCGCGATGGAAAAAGGCTGCTTCACACCAACGGAGGAAGAATGGCAGCAGCTTGCAGAGATTTACGAACTGGACTATATAGCCGAATACAACGATGGGAAGCTGGAAGTTCCGGAAGAGGTAAGCTACATTTACAATATCATTAAGCAGAATGGCTATCGCGAATTTCATGCGAAGGCTTATTGGCTTATCATCTGTCTGACAGTATTTCGCCTGATTCATGTAGTTGCACCGAATAAAACACTATATCGCATGTATCGGCAGAACAAAACGATAAAGGCAGATTATCAGGATTTCCTTACCATACTGTCAAAGATCCCGGACAGATTGAATCCGTGCAGTATGGTCGGGGATAAAGTAGTATCAAAGGATACTTTGCAAAATCAAATCTATAAAAAGCTGGAAAAGCAACAGCGGGATGTAGATTATTATATTCCGACTATGACAGAGATGATCGCATATTGGGAGGATGGATATCCGACGTGTGAAAAGGCATATTCGAAATTATACGAATTCTTTTGTGAAAAAATGCATTTGAGTGATGAAGTATGTGATAATCTGTGCCTGCAGGCATTCTATACATTTGCGACCGGCGGGATGCTTTCGGATTTTATGGATATTTTAAATGAGAAAGAAATTGTTTTCGAGAAGGAGGAGCTGGGATACGAGTTTTCTTCACTGATGATGCAGGTGAACAATAATACTAGAATGTTTTGTTTAAAAGGACATAAACCGATAGAGATGACATCCTCTGCTTCGTTTGGCAAGCCATCGTCCATCGTACCTATGAGCAATATGGCAGCGCAGATGCATTTTTCGAGTGCATTAAATGGAAAAACAGTGACTTCATCCAAAAAGATTTACCCAAATGATCCGTGTCCCTGCGGCAGCGGGAAAAAATATAAAAAATGCTGTGGGAGAAAATAGAAGAATAGAAAACAGCGGATATAAAACAGAAATATAGCTGGAGAGGTCTGTTTATATTTGTCAATAAAATTATAAGGATATTAATATGCACATTTTTCGAATTACTCCACCATGATGATGAATTCATTCGAATGCAGTTCATCTACGATATCATTATGGAGGAATACAATGAAGTACACATTACAAAATGCGGATTATATCAATAATTGGAAAAAGAAATATGGTTTACAATGGATGGAGCCGATCAGTCATCAAACCTTTCTGGATGCCTGTAACGGCAAATGGGATATCACGCTTACTCCCGTGAAAGCAGTTCCGCATACCTGGATTGGAGATGTTGCAGGGAAAAAAATCCTGGGACTTGCATCGGGCGGCGGGCAGCAGATGCCGATTATGACTGCACTGGGCGCTGATTGCACAGTGTTGGATATATCGAAAGAACAATTAGAAAGCGAAAGAGCTGTTGCCATCCGGGAGGGCTATCAGATACAGATCATACAGGGTGATATGACAGAACCGTTTCCTTTTGGAGACAATACCTTTGATATGATTATTAATCCGGTATCCAACCAATATATCGAGGAGGTCGTTCCTGTTTTTGCCGAATGCTATCGGGTTCTGAAACCCGGCGGCTTTCTGCTTTGTGGTTTAGATACCGGCATTTACTGGATTTTCGACAATAAGGAAGAAAAAGCAGTTCATTCATTACCTTTTAATCCGCTAAAAGATAAAGATATTTATGCTGAATTGATGGAGAATGATATGGGACTGCAGTTCTCACATACTCTGGAAGAACAGATCGGCGGACAATTGAAAGCCGGATTCCGGCTTCTGGATCTATATGAAGATACGAACGGAGCTGGTCCGCTGCACGAGAAAAACGTGCCGACATTTATTGCTACCAGAAGTCAGAAAGTGTAGTAATTAAGGGGGGGGAAAAGAGTGCCTTCTAAACGAATAAGATTGGCATGCCGGTTGATATGTGTTATTATAGAACGCATAAAGAGAGAAAAATCTCTAAATAAATACTGAGGTCATAAAGATCATGTCTTTAAACATTTACTAGTAAAACATGAACAATCAAAAAAGCAGTCCTCAAGCAGAGGACTGCTTTTCGTGCGTTCATATTTTACGGGAGAGCGTCCGGCATGGTTTTGTTGACATGACAAAAGTGTGCAGCTGCTTTAAAATATGAATTCGTGCGACGTACTTGATTATAAGATTAGTCGGAGGAATTTATATGTTGCACTATGTAAATGAAAATCGAAAGCTATTGGTCTCTTATATTATATCGGTACCCATATCTGCGGGCGCATCAGCGCTATTCTGCCTTTGCCTTCAGCCATTCATGGATGTTGTTTATACCAGAAGCACCAGGGAATTCAGGTTTTTTTCGCTTCTGCTTTTGTTATGTGCTATCCTGGATATGGCTTGTTATTACATCCATAAAATCCTGAAAGAAAAATTGAGAGTTTATTATGTTACAGGGTTGAGACGGGACCTGTTTCAAGGTATTATGAGAAGAAGTATAAGAGACTTTACATCTGCGCCAGCCGCGCAATACGAGTCTGTTCTGCTGCGGGATGTCTCGAAGATGGACACCTGTTATTTTGAATCTTTTTGTGGTTTTTACAAAGTCTCTGTGAACTTTGTAATCAATATCATTTTGATCGTATATATGAGCCCATGGATCGCATTGCTCAATATCCTGACGAGTTCAGGCTCTGTATTTATTCCAAGATTATTTGAGACGCGATTGATACAGAAGCAGAAGGAAGCCTCTGACCAATCCGGGAAATACTATGGACGGTTGAGTGATTATCTGTACGGATTTACAACGATCAAGATCTTTCATATTCAGAGCATAGTAAAGGAAATGCTGGAAAAGAACAACCGGGAGATGGAAGAAGCTAATTATGAAAGTGTGAAGGCTAATTTCACAGCTTCCTGGTTTTCGATGCTGTGCAGTCAGTGCAGTTTTGTTTTGACAATGGTGGTTGGTGTCTTTTGTGCGTTAAAAGGATGGATGACAGTGGGGACAGTGATTGCCCTTTCCCAGATGATAGGCGGGATCGTCGTTCCATTTGAGCAATTTCCGGAATATATCGCAAATATCAGATCCGTGAAAGGAATCCGGGAGAAAATCGATCAGATCCTTGCAGGCGGGAATGCAGCAACGGATGAGCATAAAGAGCCAATTGAGGTCAGGACATGCGATATATGTCTGAAAAACGTTTCGTTTTCTTATGGCAGAAACAATGTGCTGGAAAGCATTACGATGCATCTGCATAAGGGGAGGAAATATATACTCCTGGGGGAGAGCGGCTGCGGGAAATCTACATTAGCAAAACTGATCGCAGGATTCTACCCGTGCGATAATGGTACAATAACGATTGACGGGACAGATTTGAATGCGTATCCGGAAGAACAGTTATATCAGATTGTGAACTATCTGGAGCAGGATGTATTCCTGTTTGACGGTACAATGAGAGAAAACATTACCTTGTACAGAGACTATCCGGAGGACAAGTTGTCTGATGCAATCAGAAAAGCCGGGTTGGAGCAATTGATCTTATCACTTCCCGATGGAATGGAATCCCGAATCAATGGAAATGGACAGAATTTTTCGGGAGGAGAACGTCAGCGCATCGGAATAGCACGCGCGCTGCTGTCAGGTGCAGAGTTTATTGTATTTGATGAGATCACAGCCAATCTGGATCCGAGGCTTGCGGTGGAGATAGAAAATTCTATCATGGCTAACAGGGATATTGGTGTTCTGATGATTACACATAGGTGGGCACCGGAGTTGTTAAAGAAAGCAGATGGAATTTTTTTGATGAGGAATGGAAAGATATATCAACAGGGAAAATATGAAGATATCTTTTCGTTTTTCAAAACTTCGTCGCGCGGATTCCCGTGACTTCAGTCGTGGGAGGAAGCGCTTATCAACAATCCTTCTTCGTCATGAGTCCAAACTCGCGACGAAGTTTGAAGCCTCCGGCGGATCGCAGGCGCGCAAGAGGAAAGCGCGCCGCGGCAAGTACGCCTCGGGCGTACTTGATCAAGTGAGGTAAAATAAGGAAGATGATATAATAAGACAACAGCTGAAGCGTACTTTGATTAAAGGGAGAAGAAAAAATGTCGAAAACGAGTGAAAAAATACGCATAGAATGGAAGAAAAATGATGCAATCCGGGATGCTGGCCTATGCATTCCGGACACGGTAGAGCAATATCTTGATATTATGTATGGAGCGGATCCTGTCTGGTAGAGTCTGAACGTGTACCGTCCAAAGGAGGCCTGTAGACGGACACTGCCGGTTATCATCAACGTGCACGGCGGCGGATGGGCCTACGGTGATAAGGAACTTTACCGGTTCTATTGCGCAGATTTAGCAGCACGTGGGTTCGCAGTGGTGAATTTTTCTTATCGGCTGTCGCCTGAGAATAAATATCCTGCCCAGATGGAAGATCTGTGCACCGTGATTCGGTGGGTACAGGATCATGCGAGGGAATACGGTTTTGATACAAACCATTTATTCGCAGTCGGTGATTCGGCCGGAGCGCATCTGCTCAGTCTTTATTGTATATTGTGCAAAAATACAGACTATGCGGAACGTGTTGGTTTGACAGCGCCTCAGAACGGATATCCGAAAGCCGTGTGCCTCAATTGCGGAAAATATGAGATGGACTCCTATGTGAGCGACGAGGAGGAAGACCTGGCCTCTGATTTGCTGGAAGGATCCGGGTTCAGACGGGAGATCGTGAATGTACTCGACAATCTCAACGGTGAATTTCCTCCGGTTTATATGATGACTGCTTCCGGAGATTTTCTGAAGGAACAGACGCAGGCTTTGGCACATGCATTTATGGAACAGAACATACCATTTGTTTATGAGTATTATCATTCCGACACAGAAGCGCCTGGTCATGTATTTCATCTGGATTTCCGTCTTGAGAAAGCGAAGGAATGCAAAGGCAGAGAGTGTGCTTTTTTCAGACAGTTTTTGAAAAGAGCGTAAATGATAGTATGAATTAAAAACTGGAGTTTTTGTAGATATTATAAAGACTGCCCACTACCGGGCAGTTTTGTGTTTGAAAGAACCGAAAACCATCTTTTAATACTGAAAAACGTATAGTTTATATCTCTCCTTATGATGAGGTATCACGAGATATTTTCAAGTGCGACCGCTTCTTTTATCATCTGATTGTTTCGATATTCAATCTTATAGGCACAAGCATCTTCTCTTGAACGGACAAAAGATATTTTACCGTCCACTTCTACAAATGCGGTTTCATTTTCCATAGCAAGACCGGGCACATCTTTCTCTTTTAACATGTGATCAAAGCTGTCTCTCCCGGGTTCATTATAGTGCGGACAAAATGCGAAGTGATGCAGATCCAGCATATGTTCTGCAAATATATAGTTCCAGTCTGATTTGCCTGAAAAAGACTCGCTGTCACTGTGCCCGCACTGAAACCAGCAGAGGGCACCGGCACTTATGCCGGTCAAAACGGCACGATCTAATCTATAAATTTCAATCAGCTTCTGATCCAGCATATTCTGCTTCCAGATATTCATCATAGCGACTGTATCCCCTCCGCCGACATAAATGATGTCTGCCCAGGCCAGCTTTTCATCAATCTGTGTCTGATTATATGTTTCACGGGTCAGAGATAATGTATCTACAATGCATCCGAGCTGGCTGAAATGTGCGCTGATGCGCGCTATATAGTCCGATGCATCCTGACTTGCGGTGCCGATGAAAAGAAGATGCGGTTGCTTTTTGCCGGACAGCTGTATGCTGAACTTGTTCACTGGCTCTGTTGAAGTTAAATCTCCGCCTGCGATTGCTACTATTCTTCCCATACCATCCTCCACATATCAGCTACTGCAATAACATCTAAGCATATTATTTGTGATTCGAAAGTGGTCTCTATTATACAGCAATCCACTTTTTATTGCAAAATTTAAATATCAGATATTAAGGATGTAAAAAAAGAGACATTCTTTTCGAATGCCTCTTAACAAGCAGTTACGTTTCGTGTAGAATTCTCTTCACATAAACATCCATATGGTTCTTGGCGAGACAACCGCTTGCTTTGACATAGCCGTGTCTTTTATAAAAGCGTTCTGCAGAGTCTGTTGATAAGATGCACGTGAAGATATGGTTTTCAATGAAATACTTTTCGGCAAGAGTAATCAATTCCGTACCATGCCGCTGATTTCTGAGAGGGGCATCTACCCAAAATTCACGGATGAAACCGCAAGTTTCCTCAAAGAAGTCACTTTTAAATGTGATGGGTTTAAACTGAATAAAGCCGATGACACTGCCGGTGTCTGAAACTCTGACAAAGGCGCGGGTTTCCTTATCCTCATTCATTTCCTGCCATAGTCCATTCCAGTCGTCCAGATGGATATCCATTTCCTCGAAATATTTCATGAAAGCGATTTGAAAGTTTCGATCATGGAATTCTGAAAGAAATAAATCCTGATAGGTGTGCAGGAGATGAGGTTCCCGCATAGTTTTTTCTTTTTGCATATATAATCCTCCTTTTTAGAGGGTCATATATCGTGGACCCTCCGTACACGAATATTCATCATTTCGTATCACCACCTTTGCAAATAGTTTAATTTGGGTATTCCTTAACGTAAATATTATAAGACAGATTCTCCCTTGACTCAAGGGAAGATTTGAGGGAAGAACCGGATCCGGGAGAAACAAAAAAGACACCCATTTGGATGTCTCGTGGAGTGCACCTTCAGGGGTCCACGAGGTCCGGTGGACCTCGGGTTGGACCGACCGGAGCGGCAGCGGAGAACGAACCCCGGCTTCCCGAAGGGAAGCGGGTCCGAGTCACGAAGGTGCAAGAAAAAAGACATCCATTTGGATGTCTCATGGAATGCACCTTCAGGGACTCGAACCCTGGACAAATAGATTAAGAGTCTACTGCTCTACCAACTGAGCTAAAGGTGCTTATTTCGTAACGCAAAATGTATTATATACCACTGAGTTACAAAATGCAAGAACTTTTTTATTATTTTTTACTTTGTTTTTTATCTGCAATGTGGACTAAAAAATGAGCCTCCTTTCGAGATAGTCCACGTTTTTTGAATACCCCGTTGGCTATTATTTTGTTTTTTCTGCACAGGCTGACATGATTATTAGAAATTGTTGGCCAAAGATGGGAACTCTTATACCTAGCCAACATTTCATCAAAAAAATGTCAGCCTGAGAGAATAATTCTTTTTTTTAGCCAAGTTGCTTTCTCAAAAACGTCAGCCTGCGAGATTATTTCTGCGTCTTAGCCAAGTTGCCTTTTGAAAATGGCGCCGCGCGGATTCCTGTGACTTCTGTTGTGGCAGGAAGCGCGCCGCGGCAAGAACGCCGAGGCGTTCCTGGATTTTACAAAATGCCATGTTGTAGAGAAGGGGCCAACGGTGGTATAATGAAGTCTGATGTATTGGTTTGTTTTCACAGGAGGATGAATATGTACGAGCAGATGGATTTTTTGCAGTATGTTTATGGGATTCCGATGGATCAGGCAGATTTTATGATGAATGAGGCGCACGAGGTGCAATACAATGACACTTGTCTGGAGTGCAGCCGCTCCTGCAAGCAGAGCTTCAGATGTCAGATCATTGAGTGCCCGCAGTTTGCGAAGGCGCGCGGGAGACGGACCAAAAGAGTACGCCGGGAAGCGGCTCTTGCATAAAGAAAGTAATAAAATGCGGGAAAATGGAGTGTTTTATCAGAATGGAAAAGGATACACGGACGGAGATGGAAAAGTTAAAGGCCGGGGAGATGTTCTGGAACAGTGACCCGGAGATTTCTGCGGCCAAGAGCCGTGCGCGCGCACTGGCCGATCGTTTTAATGCAACGACAGAGGATCAGCCGGAGGAGAGGACAAGGCTTTTGAAAGAGTTGTTCGGGGAGTGTGGAGATGATATTTTTATCAAGCCTCCCTTTTATTGTGATTATGGATTTAATCTGCATGTGGGCAAAAATTTTTTCGCGAATTTTGCCTGTGTGATGCTGGATGCCGCTCCGATTACGATTGGAGATAACTGCCTGATCGGGCCGGAATGCGGGTTCTATACGGTGAATCATCCGATGGATTCGGAGACCCGTGTGGCGAACTATGTGTACGGGGAACCCATCACGGTAGGAGATAATGTGTGGTTCGGCGGACACTGTGTGGTGCTTTCGGGTGTGACGATCGGCAATAATGTGGTTGTCGGAGCAGGCTCTGTGGTGACGAAAGATATCCCGGATAATGCCGTTGTGGCAGGCAATCCGGCACGTATTATACGATATACGAGGTAAAGAAAGTATGGATGTGACCTATTTAAAGAAGCTTCTGACGCACGTGGCTGAACAGAATGTCAGTGTGGAGGAGGCCCTGGAACAGTTAAAGACATTGCCCTATGATGACATTGGGTTTGCGAATATTGATCAGCACAGAAATATCAGGACCGGTCAGGCGGAAGTGATCTTCGGTCAGGGCAAGACACCGGAACAGATTGCCGGGATTGTGGAGCATATGGTGAACAGTAATGGGCGTATTCTTGTGACCAGAACGGATGAGACTGCTTATGAGACGGTCAGGAGAATTGCGCCGAAGGCCATTTATCATAAACAGGCCAGGATCATTACTGTCGGAGATATGCCGGAACCGGTCGCAACGAAGGGCCCGATTGCGGTGGTGACTGCAGGGACTTCAGATATCCCTGTAGCAGAAGAAGCAGCCCTGACGGCACAGTATTTCGGGAACCGTGTCGACCGCATCTTTGATGTGGGCGTGGCGGGCATCCACCGCCTTTTTGACAAAATCGACCGCATTCGCAGGGCAGATGTGATTATCGTGGTGGCCGGCATGGAAGGTGCTCTGGCCAGCGTAGTCGGAGGACTTGTGAATGTTCCGGTGATCGCAGTCCCGACCAGCATCGGGTATGGCGCTAATTTTGGCGGACTTTCCGCGCTGCTTTCCATGCTGAACAGCTGCGCGAACGGAATCGGCGTGGTAAACATTGATAATGGTTACGGCGCTGCCTGCCTTGCGTCAAAGATTCATATCGGAAAGTGATTTGGAACGGAAATGAGTTTTTTAATAAGACCCTGTTCTTTTTTGTTTATCATTTTTTTTACATACTTTTTGAAGCGGGCGGGATTATTTAAGAAAGAACTTTCTCTGATTGTCCTGAAGATCATTATGAACTGTACGCTTCCCTGCGTGGTCGTTTCCGCGTTTTCCAACTTTGAGAGGGATCTTTCGCTCTGCCTTCTGGTGGCGCTGGGATTAGGCGCGTCGCTCGGACCGTACTTTCTGATGTATGTGCTCACGCCGAAGATGGAAAAGGCAACCCGTGTCAATTATATGGTCTGTGTGTCCGGGTTTAATATCGGATGCTACGGTATGCCGATCATCAATGCTTTTTATGGCGCAGCCGGATCTGTCGCCTGCGCGATGTTCGATATCGGGAATTCCATCATGATGACCAGCGGAAACTATGCGTTCACATCGATTCTGTTAAAAACAGACGGAGATAATGTCCGGGTCAGATTTGCAGATCTTTTGAAACGGTTCTTTTCGTCGGTTCCCATCTGTGTATATCTGATCATGTTTATCATTTCCATATGCGACGTGCACATTCCGGAACCCGTCATAGATTTTATCAGTCCGCTTGCCAATGCGAATGCTTTTCTGTCGATGTTCATGCTGGGGCTTTTGTTTACGCCGCCCAGGAGAAAATCAGACTGGGGAATCACCGTGCGGATCCTGGCATTCCGGTTTGCAATCATGGCGGTCCTTGCGGTGATCATGTTTCATGTGCTTCCGTTCTCTCTGGAGATCCGGAGAATCGTGGTATTGCTTTTGCTCTGCCCGATCGGAGCGATGGCGCCGGCATTTATTGAGCGTTGTCACGGAGATGGAGAACTGGCGGCATTTACCAATTCCGTGTCTACGGTGGCCAGTCTGATCATCATGACGGTACTGGTCGGAATATCAAATGGATAAAAATATTGCAGAAAAAGAAACTGCGTGGTATACTCTTTTAAATCATACTATTAAGATATGATTGCGGAGAAAGGACGTAGAAATGATGAATGAACTTCTGGAGAAAAAATACGAGGCACTGAAAGAATATCTGAGAAGCCTGGGACGTGTAGCTGTAGCTTATTCGAGCGGTGTGGATTCCACGCTTTTGCTGAAAGTGGCGCACGATGTTCTGCAGGAGAATGCAATCGCGCTGACGGCCCGTTCTTCCTTTTTCCCCGGGAGGGAACTCGCGGAGGCGAAGGAGTTCTGCAATCAAGAGGGAATCCGGCAGATTGTTTGTGCGTTTGACGAACTTGAAATAGAGAACTTCGTTAAGAATCCGCCGAACCGGTGCTATTATTGTAAACACGCGTTATTTGAAGCATTTCTTTCAACTGCGAACAAGCAGGGAATCGACTGTGTGGTCGAAGGCTCCAATATGGATGACGAGTCCGATTACCGTCCGGGGCATCAGGCCATTCAAGAGCTTGGCATAAAAAGCCCTTTGCGGAAGGCGGGGCTTTATAAGGAGGAAATCCGCCGGCTTTCAAAAATCCTGGGACTTCCGACCTGGGAGAAGCCGTCGTTTGCCTGTCTTGCTTCCCGCTTTGTATACGGGGAGATGATTACGAAAGAAAAACTTGCCATGGTCGACCGGGCGGAACAGCAGATGCTGAATCTGGGATTTCATCAGTTCCGTGTGCGTATTCACGGGGAAATGGCAAGAATCGAGGTTTTACCGGAAGAGTTTGATAAGCTGATGGAACCGCGGATCCGAAGTGAAATCGTGCAGAAGCTTACGGAATATGGATTCACCTATGTGACGATGGATCTGAAGGGTTACCGGACCGGAAGCATGAATGAAACACTGTCTTAAGAAGACTGACAGAGAGGAACAGAAGTGAAAGGAGACAAGACAGATATGAAACTGGAATTATTCAAAATGGACAGCTGCCCGTACTGCCGGCGTGTCATGGCGGCAATCGAAGGCAGGACAGATGTGGAATTGTGTGATATTAATGAGAATGAAGCATTCAGACAGAGGCTGATTGCAGAAGGCGGAAAGCAGCAGGTTCCCTGCCTTTTCATCGATGGACAGCCGATGTATGAGAGCGCAGACATCATAGCGTGGCTGAACGCACATCCGCAGCAGTAGCAGCCGGAAAACGCCTGCAATATATGGAGAGGAGGCAAATACGGTATGGAATATAGAAGATTTGAAGATACTTATGTAATACGTCTGGACCGGGGTGATGAAATCATTGCATCCATCACGGAGTTTTGCAAGAAGGAACAGGTGCGTCTGGGAACCCTGGAGGGTCTGGGAGCGGCAGATCATGCGGTGATCGGATTGTACAATGTGGGAGAACGGCAGTATCACAAAACTGAGCTGAACGGGCCAATGGAGATTACATCACTGATTGGCAACATTACAACGAAGGACGGAGAGGTTTATCTTCACTTGCATATCAATCTCTGCGATGAGGCGATGGCTGTCCGCGGCGGACATCTCAATGAGTGCCGTATTTCCGCCACCAGTGAGATTATCGTCAGAAAGATCAATGGTCAGGTAGAACGCCTGCATGATACGGAGGTTTCCGGACTGAATATTTTCCGGTTCCTGTAATTCAAAAGAAAGAACAGGGGCATCCGCTGACTTTTGCCGGCGGGATGCCCCTGTGTGATTTATTTGGAGATTTTGACCGGACCGTTTTCGGCCACGTAATGGAATTTTCCGTCTTCGCCCTTATAAGCTTCCAGATTGCATTGTACATTCTGGGAAGGATCCGGATGGTTTTTCCAGAGATTGTACAGGGTCGGAAGGAAGATGGGCCACTGGCTTGCTTCATAATCCTCGTGATCGGTTGCCCAGTTGGGAGTCGGTTTGAAATCCGGGTTTTCTTTGATCATATCAAGCACGAATCCGGGAGGCATGGAGCATTTTGAGTTGGCTACGGTAGCCGTGATGTGTACGATACCGCCCTCGACATCCTCCCACATATGGATCGTGGAATCTACAAATTCTCCGATATCATTGAAGACACCCTCGCAGAGAACATGTTTCAGGCTGGTCTTCAGAGGGAAGAATTCGGTCAGTTTCAGGCGGTGGATCTGAACGCCTTCGCCGCCAAATACAGGAATTCCCTTGCCGACAGTTTCGGCAATCATGTGTACGGAGTCCTCAAATCCGACTTCTGCAGGTGATTTCACCCAGGTAAACTTCTTGTGGGAGCCCGGAGCCCACAGATAATATCCCTTCTCCATGTTTGCCCAGAACCAGTCGATCATTTCGGCTGTCACGCCGGGCAGAAAATGCTGCTTCTGTGAAGGGAGCACATATCCCTTTGCAATCGCTTCCTCTGTCAGTTCCACTTCGGGTAAAAGCGGATCCGGTTTTGCCGGATGCTCAAACGGCATCAGCTCAATGTGAATATTGTCTTTGATCGGCTGATAGGTCTGGCCGGCATTCGGAACGTATTTGATGTTTTCTTCCATAGTAAAACCCCTCTTTCTTTATGTCATTAAACATTTTATATTATATCGAATATACTTCCGATGTTCAAGCATCTGGGGCATAAATCACACCGAATCCATAGATGTTACTGTAAAAAAGAAGAAAATCAGAATTCTACAGTAAGAGAAAAAAACGGGCTCTAATTTCACTTGCCTGCCTGCTTCACTTCTGTGGAAATTAATGATATACTGGCTTTATGATCAAAAAATTATGGAGCAGAGATTCCGGGAGGGGGTATTGTATGAAACTGGTCATCATGGAACCACTGGGAGTGGACAAAGAAAAACTGCTTGCAATGGCAGAAGAAGCATTAAAAGGATCTGTTGAGATTGTTTATTATGACACGAAGACAACGGACACAGAGGAATTGATTGAACGCGGGAAGGACGCAGATATCATTATTAATGCTAACAATCCGCTGAACGCGGAAGTGATCCGGGGATGTGAGAACCTGAAATATCTGGATGTGGCGTTTACCGGAATTGATCATATTGCGATGGATGCATGCCGTGAGAGGAATATCACGGTAAGCAACTGCGCCGGCTATTCGACGGCGGCGGTGGCGGATCTGGTGTTCGGAATGCTGATCAGTCTGTACCGGAACATTCCCGAATGTGATCACGCGACCAGAAATGAGGGAACACTGGCAGGTCTGATTGGCTGTGAGCTTGAAGGAAAGACGTTCGGAGTTGTCGGAACCGGGGCAATCGGCACCAGGGTGGCAAAGATTGCACAGGCCTTTGGGTGTGAGGTGATTGCGTACAGCCGGACGGAAAAGGATCTGGAAGGTATCCGTTATGTATCTCTGGATGAATTGATGCGTGAGAGCGATATTATCTCGCTTCATGTTCCGTCGAACGCAGGTACAAAGAATATGATCAGCGCAGAGAAAATCGCACTGATGAAGAAGACGGCAGTGCTGATCAACCTGGCGAGAGGGCCGGTGCTTGACAGCCAGGCTCTTGCTGATGCGCTGAATCAGGACAGAATCGCCGGAGCCTGCATCGATGTATTTGAGACAGAGCCGCCGATCGCGAGGACGCATCCGCTGATTACGGCAAAGCACACCCTGCTTACCCCGCATGTGGCATTTGCAAGCAAAGAGGCCATGGTGAAGCGTGCTGTTATCGCATTTGAAAACGTAGCTCAGTACCTGAAAGGCACGCCGCAGAATGTGATGTAAGAAAGAAATAACAAGAAAAAAGGGCTGCCCCGGCAGTCCTTTTTCTGAGCCGAAATATTATATCATGCAAAATATTTCTTATATTTTTGTGCAAAAAAGTAGTGACTAACTGCAGCAAGTGTAGTATTATATACATAGTGACGAAGTTTTGGAAAATGAGGTTCTCTATGTTGGATACGTTGAAGACATTGATTGGCGAACATGTGAATTTTGTTTTTGTCGGCGAAGCCGGCAGCGGTAAGAGCGAGATCGCGATCAACTTTGCGAAATGGCTGGTGGATCTCGCGGATAAACCGGTACATTTTTTTGATATGGATATGACCAAGCCGCTGTTCCGCTCCAGAGATGTGTGTGAACAGCTGGAGGAAGCAGGCGTTATCTTTCATTATGAGGAGCAGTTCATGGATGCGCCCACGGTGGTCGGCGGAGTGAACATGCTTTTGAAGGATGAGAGCTGCTACGTGATCATGGATGTCGGCGGAGATTATATCGGAGCCCGCTCCGTGGGCGGGTATGCCCCTAAGCTGAACAAGGATACGACCATCGTCTATTATGTGCTGAATGCCTACCGGCCCTGGTCAAATGATATTGAACATATTGATGAGACCCTGGGCAAGATCCTCGGTGTTTCGCATATTCAGCTGGGCAGACTTCACATGGTGAATAATCCGAATAACGGTCTTACGACGACAAAGGCGGAGTTTATCGAAGGCATGAAGAAGATGGAAGAAATGATGGCTCCCTATATTCAGGTGGATTTTGCCTGCGTACGGGAGGACTTATACGAGGAGGTAAAAGATTCCTCTGACACTCCCGTTTTTCCGATCCATCTGTATCTGACCTATCCCTGGCTGCTGGCGGAACAGCAATTTCCGAACGGTCAGCCGATTCCGGGGAGAGGATAGAATCAAACACTGACACATAACGCTGGCTGGATTTGGCGTTTTGTAATATTTCAAACAAGTTTATTGAGAGGAGGATTTAATCAAAATGGCAAAAATCGTGGTTAAATCAGAACGCTGTAAGAGTTGCGGTTACTGCATTAAGTTTTGCCCGAAAGGCGTACTGGCCATCGGGACAAAAGTTAACTCCAAAGGGTATGAGTATGTAGAACCGGTAAACATGGATGCCTGTATCGCCTGTTGCATGTGTGGACGCATCTGTCCTGACGGCGCGATAGAGATCTACAAATAAGGAGGTTGAAGAATTATGGCAAGAGTATTAATGAAAGGTTGCGAGGCAATCGCTGAAGCAGCAGTTAGAGCCGGCTGTAGATTTTTCGCCGGATATCCTATCACACCGCAGAATGAGATCCCGGAGTATTTTTCCAGAAGACTTCCGGAAGTGGGCGGCACATTCGTTCAGGGCGAGTCTGAGGTTGCATCTGTAAATATGGCTTACGGTGCAGTGGCAGGCGGATGCAGAGCGATGACATCCTCTTCCAGCCCGGGAATCTCGCTGAAGAGCGAAGGTATTTCCTATTGTGCAGCAGCCCGTATGCCTCTCGTGTATGCAAATATTTCCAGAGGGGGCCCTGGTGTAGGCGCGATCCAGCCGGCACAGCAGGACTACTTCCAGGCGACCAAGGCTTCCGGAAACGGTGGCTTCAAGATGATGGTTCTGGCTCCTTCTACCGTGCAGGAAGCAGTAGATCTTACCTATGCTGCATTTGATTACGCAGACAGAGATATGAACCCTGTTCTCCTTCTGGCAGACGGTGTCATCGGAACGATGATGGAGCCTGTGGAGCTTCCGGAGATGAAATCCGATGAAGAGATCGCAGAAATCCGCGCAAAGAAAGATGTCTGGGCATGTAAGGGACATAAACTTGACTATGCGAACCGTTCCTGGATCCAGCCCGGTCAGTGGGATACCGTTAAGATGCAGCAGTGGAACGAGGCGGCAGCGAAGATGTATGATTCCTGGGATAAGGATATCCTGGTTGAGGAGTATATGATTGAGGATGCTGAGCTGGTTCTGACCGCTTATGGTATTTCCGGACGTATCTGCAGATCTGTTGTAGACATGCTCCGCGCAGAAGGATACAAGCTTGGCTTGATCCGTCCGATTACGGTCAGCCCGTTCCCGTACAGTTCATATGACAAGATTGACTACAGCAAGTGCAAGGCTATCCTGGATGTTGAGATGTCCATTCCGGCACAGTTCATTGAAGATGTGACCATGGGCGTAAAGGATCGTGCCCCGATTGAGACCTGCCTGTGCTCCGGCGGCAATATCATGAGCCGTGAGGCAGTGATTGAAGCTGTAAAGAAGATTTTAGGATAATAGGAGGATACGTATAATGGATGAAATGAAATGTATTTATTCAAGAACAAAAACAATCCAGGAAGATAAAGTATCCGGATTCTGCCCGGGCTGCATGCACAGTACGGTTGTAAAACTCATCGGTGAGGTTCTGGAGGAGATGAATCTTGTCGAGAAAGCAGTCATGATCACCGGTATCGGATGCTGCGGACTTCACATGGATTATATCGCATATGATACGATCACCGCTCCCCACGGACGTGCCTGCGCGGTAGCGACCGGGTTAAAGAGAGTCAATCCTGACAGCCTGTATTTTACCTATCAGGGTGACGGAGATTTCGCTTCCATCGGTCTTGCTGAGTCTGTATCGGCTGCAAACCGCGGCGAGAACATTACCGTTATCTTTATCAACAATGGTATCTATGGCATGACCGGCGGACAGATGGCACCGACCACACTGATCGGCATGAAGGCTTCCACGGCTCCGAAGGGACGTATTGCAGAAGAGCACGGCTACCCGATGCATATGTGTGAGATCCTGGATCAGCTGACCGCTCCCGCATATCTGGAGAGAACCAGCTGCAACACACCGCAGAATGTTATTAAGACCAAAAAGGCTATCCATAAGGCATTCCAGAACCAGATCGACGGCAAGGGCTTTTCCATGGTCGAGATCGTTACAAGCTGCCCGACGAACTGGGGCCTTGAGCCGCTGGATGCGCTGGACTTCATCGAGCAGAAGATGCTTCCGGAGTATCCGCTTGGCGTGATTAGAGATAGATAAGGAGGAAGAATATATGGAAACAAATTTATGCGTTGCCGGATTCGGCGGACAGGGTGTTATGACACTTGGTAAATTCCTTGCTACCGCTACCTGCGATTCTACAGATAAAAACGTAACTTTCTTCCCGTCATACGGCGCTGAGCAGCGCGGCGGTACCGCAAACTGCTTCGTAGTTATCTCTGACGGCCTGGTTGGAGCGCCTCTCGGCGATGTGATGGATGATCTGATCGTTATGAACGGACCGTCCCTGGCAAAATTCCTGCCGACCTTAAAACAGGGCGGAACCCTGTTCATCAACAGCTCCATCGTTGATGAGAACGAGGTAGACAGAGCAGACGTGAAGGTCGTAAAGGCTCCTGTTACAGAGATGGCTCTTGAGATGGGAAATGCGAAAGTCTTAAATGTCATCATGCTCGGTGTCTATGTAGGTTATACAGAAGTGGTTTCCCCCGAGGTCGTATGGGGAACGATCGAGCACAAACTCGCAAAGAAAGCAAAACTGCTTCCGCTGAATAAAGAAGCATTTGAGAAAGGTCTGGAGATCGGACGCTCTCAGAAATAAGAAACCATTACGGAATATAAAAAACCTGTGTACGCGGATTCAACGCTTACACAGGTTTTTTGATGGCGGACAATCACCGCCGTCTTGTATGCTTATTCTTCAGCGGCTTTTGCTGCTGCTGCGGCGTCTGTCTGTGCCACATAGATGGTCAGGTCGATGACCTTGTTGGAATAACCCCACTCATTGTCATACCATGCGATCAGTTTTACGAACTTGTCATCCAGCATGATGCCTGCCTTCTCATCAAAAATACAGGTATTGAAGTTGCCGCGAAGGTCTGCGGAAACGATTTCGTCGTTATTGTACTCGATGATTCCCTTCATCGGACCCTCTGCCGCTGCCTTGATCGCAGAACAGATCTCTTCGTATGTAGCCGGTGTCTTCAGCTCAGCTGTCAGGTCGACAACGGAAACGTCGTTGCTGGGTACGCGGAAGCTCATACCGGTCATCTTGCCGTTCAGCTCAGGAATAACCAGGCCGACTGCCTTGGCTGCGCCTGTAGAGGAAGGAATGATGTTGTTGAATACGGAACGGCCGGTTCTCCAGTCGCGGCCTCCGTTGGAGTCTACCGGTTTCTGCTTGGATGTGGAAGCATGAATCGTAGACATCAGTGCTTTCTCAATGCCGAAGGTGTCGTTTACGACCTTGCTCAGAGGAGCCAGACAGTTTGTGGTGCAGCTTGCGTTGGATACAACAGTCATGGTAGCCGGGTCATAGGTCTCATTGTTGACGCCCATGACAAACGTCGGGATATCGCCGCCCTTGCCGGGAGCGGTCAGAATGACTTTCTTTGCTCCGCCGATGAAATGTCTGGAACATGCCATCTTTGTCAGGAATTTACCTGTAGACTCAATGACATACTCGGCACCGCAGCTTGCCCAGTTGATATCTGCAGGATCATCCTCGGAAAATACGCGGATGTCTTTGCCATTGATGCGGATTCCGGTCTCTGTCGCCTCTACCTTGCCCTGGAAGCGGCCGAATACGGAATCATACTCTACCTGATAAGCCATTCTCGCCAGATCTGCGTTGTGAATATTGATACCGCAGACTTCAATGTCTGTGTCTCTCATCTCCAGGCTGCGCAGAATCACACGCGCGATACGTCCAAAACCATTAATACCTACCTTAATCTTTCCCATTGGAAGAACCCTCCTTTAAATACCGGAAATCAAGTCGAATTTTTTGATTTCTCATATTGTTGTCCGGATATGAAACATATCTTGTTTTTATTGTAGCACATAAATATCATTTTACCAGATAAGTTTATTTATTAACAATAATGTGAAAAAATGACAGAAATCAGATAAAAAAGGGGCAAATATTTTCTATTGACAGGTCTTGAAAATCGGTATAAAATTGTTGAATGTCGGACAGTTTGATGGTAAACATAAATGCGGTTCCGGCGATATAAAATCCAGCTGCCGATTGTTCAGGAGGGAAAAGATGGACAGGTCGATTGGAAATGAGATACATGCTCTTGCAAAAATGATACACAGAGCATTGGATAATTCTCCCGAGATGAAGAAAATAGAAAGTGTGACTGGTACGAATGCATGGATCATCGGGTATATTGCCAAGCGCAATCAGAATGGTGAGAATGCATACCAGCGGGACCTGGAAAAGCATTTTGGCATCACGCGGTCGACCGCTTCGAAGGTGGTCAATCTGATGGTTCAGAAAAAGCTCATCACCCGCGAGAGCGTTCCCGGAGACGCGCGTCTGAAAAAACTGATTCTGACGGAACGTGCCATAGAGATTTCAAGGCAGATGTCAAAGGTGTTTGAAAACATGGAAGAAACGTTATCTTACGGATTATCGGAAGAAGAGATGGAACATTTTTATGACTATATTCATAGAATGCAGAGAAATATAGAAATGAAGGAGGAGAGACGTATATGATACCAATGATTAAAAAGTTGATGAGGTCATTACGCGAGTACAAAAAGAATACCTTCCTTGCTCCGCTTTTTGTCGTTGTGGAGGTCGTGCTGGAGATTTTGATTCCTTATATCATGGCGCGCCTGATTGACAACGGGATTGAGCCCGGTTACATGCCGGCCATCTTAAAGCTGGGACTGGTTCTTCTGGTCTGCGCGTTTGTATCTCTGGCGTTTGGCGCGCTTGCGGGAAAGGAAGCGGCGATTGCGTCCGCGGGACTTGCAAAAAATCTGAGGAAGGATATGTATGATAAAGTACAGCAGTATTCTTTTTCAAATATTGATAAGTTCTCGACCGCCAGTATCGTCACCCGTCTGACAACAGATGTGACGAACGTGCAGAATGCGTTCCAGATGGCGATCCGTACGGCGGCGAGAAGCCCGATCATGCTTGTAGTCGCTCTGATCGTTTCTTTCACGATCAATAAGAGACTGGCTTCTGTATTTCTGATTGTGGTGCCGATTCTGGCAGTGACTCTGGCTTTTATCAGTGTTCGCGTGCATCCGTATTTCAAGCGCGTGTTCAAAACATATGATAAGCTCAATCTGGTCGTGCAGGAGAACCTGCGCGGAGTCCGTGTCGTAAAATCCTTTATCCGTGAGGACTACGAGGACAAGAAGTTTGGCAGAATCTCGAAATCTATTTTTAATGATTTTACAAAGGCGGAAAAGATCATTACGCTGAACATGCCGGCCATGATGGGGGCTGTCTATATCTGTATCCTTCTGATTGCCTGGCTGGGCGCAAAGGCCATTGTCATGAGCGGCAACACCGGCGGGATCGCAGGAGGCCTGACCACCGGTGAGCTGATGAGCATGTTTACATATGCGATGCAGATTCTGATGAGTCTGATGATGATTGCCATGATCCTGGTCATGATTATTATTTCGGCCGCATCCGGCAACCGTATCGTAGAGATTCTGGAAGAGGAGAGCGATATTCAGAACCCCGCGAAGCCGGTGACGGAAGTCAAAGACGGATCGATCCGATTTGACCATGTCTTTTTCAAATATTCAAAGGATGCCGAGCGGGATGTCCTTTCCGATATTAATCTGGAGATTAAATCCGGTGAGCGTGTCGGCGTGATCGGTGCGACCGGTACGGCAAAATCCAGTCTGGTACAGCTGATTCCGCGTCTTTATGATGTAACACAGGGAAGCGTTACGGTCGGAGGCGTAGATGTGCGGGAATATGATCTGGAGACTCTGCGTGATTCCGTGGCCATGGTGCTGCAGAAAAACATCCTGTTCTCCGGGACGATCAAAGAAAACCTGCGCTGGGGCAATGAAAACGCTACAGATGAGGAGATCCGTCATGCCTGCGAGATTGCTCAGGCTACCGAATTTATTGAAAGCTTCCCTGACAAGTATGATACCTATATTGAACAGGGAGGATCGAACGTTTCCGGCGGGCAGAGACAGCGTCTGTGTATTGCAAGGGCGCTTCTGAAAAAGCCGAAGGTGCTGATCCTGGATGATTCCACCAGCGCGGTAGATACAAAGACAGACCTGCTGATCCGCAAGGGCTTTGCCGAACTGATCCCGGATACGACGAAGTTTATCATCACACAGCGCATATCCTCCATTGATGACGCAGATAAGATCATTGTCATGGATAACGGGAAAGCCGTAGCGGTTGGAAAACATGAGGAACTGTTGAAAACCTGTGCTATTTATCGGGAGACCTATGAGTCGCAGCAGAAAGGTGGTGGTCTGGATGAATAAGAGAACCGGAGCAAAAGATGCAAAAGGAACGGCAAAACGCCTTTTAAGCTATCTTGGTGAGTATAAGATCCGTTTTATTATCGTTATTATCTGTATTATCGTGTCGGCTATTTCGACAGCCATGGCGGGACTGTTCATCCGGTCTCTGATCGATGATTACATCATGCCCCTGCTGACGCAGGATCATCCGGACTTTTCGGGACTGGTTCTCTATATGTTAAAGATGGTTGTTATCTTTGCACTCGGTGTTTTCTGCGCGTTTTTATATAACCGCCTGATGGTCGTTGTCGCGCAGGGCATCTTAAAGAAGGTGCGGGACCAGATGTTCTCGCATATGCAGAAGCTGCCGATCCGGTATTTTGATACGCATTCCCATGGGGATATCATGAGCCACTATACGAATGATACCGATACGCTGCGTCAGATGATTTCCCAGAGTATCCCGCAGCTTATGAATTCTGTTATCACTATTATTGCGGTATTCGTATCGATGCTGACGGTAAGCGTCTGGCTGACCCTGATTGTCGTCGGATTCATTTTCATTATCTTTTTTGTGATCAAGGGAGTAGCCGGAGGCAGCTCGAAGTACTTCGTAAAGCAGCAGGCATCTCTGGGTGATGTGAATGGTTATATTGAGGAGATGATCCACGGGCAGAAGGTCGTAAAGGTGTTCAATCATGAGCAGAAGGCGACAGAAGCTTTTGAAGTGAAGAATGAAGATCTGTTCAATAATGCGGCAAAAGCCAACACCTATGCCAATATTCTGATGCCGATCATGAACAATCTCGGTTTTATCCTGTACGTGGTCATCGCCATTGTCGGCGGTGCGCTTGCGATCGCAGGCGTGACCAATATCAGCCTGACCGGGATCGGGATCCTGACGCTCGGAGCGATTGCTTCCTTCCTGCAGCTGTCCAGAAGCTTCATCAATCCGTTTTCCCAGGTGTCTATGCAGCTGAACTTTGTGATCATGGCACTTGCGGGAGCAGAGCGTATCTTTGAGCTGCTCGATGAAGAGGTGGAGTCCGATGAAGGAGATGTCACACTGGTGCGTGTCCGTTTTAAAGACGGACAGATGAAGGAATGCGAGGAGCGGACCAATCACTGGGCGTGGAAGGTTCCGAAGGAAGACGGAAGTTTTGAGCTGGTTGAAATGAAGGGACATGTGGAGTTCCATGATGTGGACTTCGGATATGTGCCGGAGAAAACGGTTCTGCATGATATCAATCTGTTTGCGGAGCCGGGGCAGAAGGTGGCCTTTGTCGGTGCGACCGGTGCCGGAAAGACGACCATCACCAACCTGATCAACCGTTTTTATGATATTCAGAAGGGATCGATCACCTATGACGGAATCGACATCGGAAGGATCGCGAAGCCGTCGCTTCGCCGGTCGCTGGGCGTGGTGCTGCAGGATGTCAACCTCTTTACCGGAAGCGTCATGGAGAATATCCGGTATGGAAAACTGGATGCAACGGATGAGGAGTGTATTGAGGCTGCAAAGCTGGCCAATGCAGACGGATTCATCCGCATGCTTCCGCAGGGGTATGATACGATCCTTGAGGGAGACGGAAGCGGCCTTTCCCAGGGGCAGCGCCAGCTGATCTCCATTGCCCGGGCGGCAGTCGCCGACCCGCCGGTCATGATTCTGGACGAGGCGACATCCTCCATCGATACCCGTACCGAGGTAATCGTACAGCGCGGTATGGATGCGCTGATGAAGGGGCGTACTGTGTTTGTCATCGCCCACAGACTTTCCACCATCATGAATTCAGATGTGATCATGGTTCTGGAACTGGGACATATTATAGAGCGCGGCAATCATGAGAAACTGATTGCAGAGCGCGGAAAATACTATCAGCTTTACACCGGCGCGTTCGAACTGGATTGATGGCACAGTGCTGCCATCTGCCGGCATGAGGAGAAGTTATGAGATATCCTGCATTTTTAAAGGAAAAAGGAACCATCGGATTTGTTGCGCCTTCCTATGGGTGCAATATAGAACCTTACTATTCCGCGTTTAAGAACGCGCAGAGGACCTTCCGCGGCATGGAATATCAGCTGGACATCGGTCCGAACTGCTATGAGGGAAGCGGAGTCGGCATCAGCAGTACGCCGGAAAAATGTGCAGAGGAGCTGATGGAGTTTTACTGCTCGGAGAAAAATGATGTGCTGATTTCCTGCGGCGGCGGGGAACTGATGTGTGAAGATCTGAACCATATTGATTTTGAGGTGTTGAAAAAGGCAGATCCGAAATGGTATCTGGGATATTCCGACAATACCAATCTGACATTTCTTCTGACGACGCTCACTGACACTGCCGCTATCTACGGTCCCTGTGCTCCGGCTTTCGGCATGGAGCCGTGGCATCCGGCTGTTCAGGACGCTTTTGATCTGCTGCGCGGGAAAAAGCTGACGATGAAGGGCTATGATCTGTATGAAAAAGAGGGATTAAAGGATGAAGAGCATCCGCTGCTTCCCTATCATGTGACAGAGCCATGCAAACGAATCCGCGTCCCGGATCAGGATGTTCAGATCGAAGGCCGTCTGATCGGCGGCTGCCTGGATGTGCTGACGCTCTATCCCGGAACGAAGTTTGACAGAGTAAGGGAGTTTGCGGAAAACTATAAAGAAGACGGAATCCTGTGGTTTCTGGAAGCCTGCGACCTGAATCCCATGGGGATGCGGCGGGCGCTTTGGCAGCTGGAGCAGGCGGGGTGGTTCTGCCATGTGAAGGGATTCCTGATCGGGCGGCCTTATCATCATGGGGAAGAGTTCCTCGGACTGGACCAGTATGAAGCGGTCACCGGCATCTTAAAGAAATACCAGGTCCCGATTCTGATGGACCTGGATATCGGACACATCCCTCCCGCCATGCCGCTGATCTGCGGAAGTTACGCAAAGGTCAGCGCGGCAGGAAATGATGTTTCGGTCGAGATGCTCCTTAAGTAGGAGAAATCACCATCTTGCAGATGGGGTTGCCCAAAGCGGCAAATCGCTGTTCATATTCGGTCATGATATTGCCCGGATTCATTGCATCGTCATGATGCAGATCCTCAGTTGCCGCGATGAGATGCCATCCGGCAGGTTCGACCTGTTCCAGTGAAAAACGGAACAGGTCTTTGTTGTCTGTCTTGAATTCCAGCTGTCCTGCAGGCTTCATGATCTGCCTGTATCTTTCCAGAAACTGCTGAGAGGTAAGCCTGCGTTTGGCGTGCCGGTCTTTCGGCCAGGGATCGGAGAAATTCAGATAGATCCGGTCGATTTCATTGGGAGCAAACATCGTACATATATTTTCTGCGTCCATGCGGATAAAGCGAAGATTGGAAAGCGGGGGTTTTATGCTGCCCGTCTTTTCCAGAGCGCGGACCAGCACGCTGGAATATTTTTCAATGCCGATATAGTTGATTTCCGGGTGCAGAGAGGCCAGTGCCGTGATAAACTGCCCCTTGCCCATACCGATCTCAATGTGGACAGGGCGGTCGCTGCCGAACAGTTCATGCCACTTTCCGGCCTTCGGATCTTCCTCCAGGGTGCAGAGCGGGTGAGCCGCGATCGTTTCCCGGGCACCGGGTACATTTCTTAATCTCATAAGTCCTCCAACAATCAGATCGTGCGATCATTGTCCCGCACGGTAATTTTTGCTATATTCTACCGTATTTTTATCCAATTGAAAAGGGATTTTTTTCCCTTACTATTTGACGAAATGAACTCTGTATGGCATACTATAAGACGGCAGGCTTTCCTGAATCACAGCCTGCAATCTATGAAGAATATCTGACGCAGGAGAAGTCGTGTAAGTCCCTGCTGTCTGTTGGAGTTTTTTATGAAGAAGATATGCAAAATAATATCTGCGCTTACTGTTGTGCTGTGTATCGCAGCCGGATGTCTGGGATCTGTCCCCGTTTATGCGGATGATCCGGTCTGGCCTGCCGGCCCGGAGATTTCCGCGCCCAATGCCATTGTGATGGAGGCCTCCACGGGGGCGGTCCTGTATGAGAAAAACGCGGATGAAAAGCATTATCCGGCAAGTATTACAAAAATCATGACGACCCTGCTGGCGCTTGAAAAATGCCCGCTGGACGAGATCGTTACTTTTTCAGCAGACGCTGTGTATAAGAATGAAGGGAATACATCTCATATTGCCAGAGATCTGAATGAAGAGATGACGATGGAGCAGTGCCTGTACGGTGTCATGCTGGAGTCAGCGAACGAGTGCGCTTATGCGGTAGCGGAACATATCGGAGGGGGAAGCTGCCAGGCGTTTGTCGATATGATGAACGAGAGGGCGCAGGAGATTGGCTGTACGAACACACACTTCAATAATCCGAACGGTCTGCCCGATGAGACGCATGTGACGACCTGCCGGGATATGGCGCTGATTTCCAGAGAGGCGATTAAGAATGATACCTTCCGCACAATCATCAGCACCGTCCGGTATACGATTCCGCCAACCAATAAACATGATACAGAGACGCCGCTGAATAATCATCACCGCATGATCAGCAGCTACAAAGGATCACAGTATCTGTACGACTATGCGATCGGCGGAAAGACAGGATATACCGAAGCGGCGGGACATACGCTTGTCACCTATGCCGAGAAGGATGGCATGCTTCTGATCTGTGTGATCATGAATTCGGCGAACACACAATATGAAGATACCCGGACCCTGTTTGATTATTGCTTTGAAAATTTCCAGGTCCGCAATGTGAGCCAGAATGAGACACGGTTCGATGCTGCGCAGCAGGAGAGCCGAACCTCTCTGTTCGGAGACATAGAGCCTTTTGCCAAACTTGATGAAGAGGCTCTGGTGGTGCTGCCGGCTGCAGCGGATTTTCAGGATACCCAGACAAGTGTTTCTTATGACACATCTTCGGATGATGTCGTTGGATCGATTGTGTATACCTATGCCGGCAGGCAGGTCGGCACAGCTGATGTGATCACGACAGGAGCGGACGGTTCCGTTTATGAATTCGGGGAGAAAAAAACACCGGAGGGGCTTTCCGAAGAAGAATCCGGCACCCAATCCGACGGAGACAGCGAACAGGAGGAGACCGAACCGGAAGAACCCAGAAAAGGAATCGGGGAACGCATAGCGGACAGAATGCCGGAAGAAATGTCGTCCGTCTTCGCCCAGTTCCGGGAACTGACCTTCCGGGAAAAACTGATTGCCATGGCGATTCTGCTGGCAATCATCATTGTAATCATACTGATCATTATCATGATCATAAACAATATCCGCAGAGAGATGCGCCGGAGAAGACGGCGGAGAAATGCACGCTACAAAGTAATCCAGTCCAGTCAGAGCAAAAACAGACGCCGGAGAAGACGGTGACGGCAGATAAGGGTGATCTGCCGTCATCCTTTTTCACGCGGAAGAATAGCAGATGGAGACAATGAGCAGTAAAAAAGAATATCTGGATGAGAAATTAATTGCATACGGACAATCTGACTATTATCCCTTTCATATGCCGGGACATAAGCGGCAGAGAATGGGGGAATGGACCGCCGAGGAGATCGACATCACGGAAATCGATGGGTTTGACGATCTGCACCACGCAAGGGACGTGCTGAAGGATGCACAGGAGCGGCTGGCTGCCCTGTGCGGAGCAGACAGGAGTTTTTATCTGGTAAACGGAAGTACGGCCGGGATTCTTGCCGCGGTCTGCGGATGTGTGCGGAAAAACGACCGCGTTCTGATTGCAAGAAACTGTCACAGATCCGTCTATCATGCGGCTTATCTGATGGAATTGAAGCTGCAGTACCTTTATCCGGAACCCACGAAATATGGAATCCAGGGCAGTGTTGCCCCGTCCCATGTCCGTGAGATGCTCGAACGATATCCGGATGTGTCTGCGGTGGTCGTGACATCGCCCACCTATGACGGCGTTGTGTCGGATATTGCCGCAATCGCGCAGATCGTTCATGAACGGGGGATTCCGCTGATTGTGGATGAAGCCCACGGGGCGCACTTTGGCTTTTCGGAGGGTTTTCCCAAAAAGGCGGTTGTACTGGGGGCGGATCTGTGCATAGAGAGTCTGCACAAGACGCTGCCGTCCTATACGCAGACAGCTGTGCTGCATATGAACCGGACCGGACGGTTCGATCCGGAGCGGGTGATGCGGTATCTGGGAATCTTCCAGACCAGCTCCCCTTCCTATGTGCTGATGGCGGGGATGGACCGCTGTGTGAGGATATTGAAGGAACGCAGGGACTTATTCCCTGCTTTTTCCCGGAAGCTGGATCATTTCTATCAATCCTGCAGGGATCTGAAAAATATCCGGATTCTGCCCTGCCGCCCTGATGATCCCGGAATATGGGACAGGGATCCTTCGAAGATTCTGATCCTTACCCGGGATGCACAAAATGGCGGGCAGCAGCTGTATGAGATTCTGCTGAATCAATATCATCTGCAGATGGAAATGGCATCCGGACAATATGTTACTGCAATCACCACGATTATGGATACCGCAGAGGGATTTGAACGGCTGGAGAAAGCCCTGCACGAGATGGACGGGAGGGCCATTTGTGAAACGGGGGCCGTGGAAAGCCGGGACCGTCTGCTGACGCCGGAAGAAATCTACCGTCCCCGGGAAAAACGTCTGGAAATCGCACAGGCTCTGGAGGCAGAGAAGCATTCGCTTGCGCTGACAGAAAGCGGCGGATGTATTTCCGCATCGTACGTCTGCCTGTATCCTCCGGGAATCCCGGTCATTGTGCCGGGAGAGGTGATCGACCGGCAGATGCTGGAGATGGCCGGCGTACTTTGCCGGCAGGGATTTGAACTGCAGGGAGCGGAAGACGGCCGGATTGCTGTCGTTGACCATGGAGAATAAAACACAGGGGAGCTGTTAGGGAATCATTATGGGAAAAATATTCTGTCTGATGGGCAAAAGCGCCTCAGGAAAAGATACAATTTACGGAAAGCTTCTTCATATGGCAGAGCCTGTATTCAAACGGGTCATTCCCTATACGACGCGGCCGGCGCGTTCGGGAGAGACGGAGGGGGAGACCTATTATTTCCGGACAGATGAGCAGGCGGACGCTATGGAGCGGGACGGCAGGATCATAGAGATGCGCGCGTATCATACGGTGCACGGTGTCTGGAAATATTTTACCGCAGACGATGGTCAGATTCAGCCGGATAAGGAGAATTATCTGATGATCGGGACCCTCGAGGCCTATGAGAAAATACGCGATTATTTCGGTCCGGAGCATGTCTGCCCGATTTATATATGGGCAGATGACGGTGAGCGCCTGGAGCGGGCACTGAAAAGAGAGAGGACACAGAAACAGCCGCGCTATGCGGAGATGTGCCGCCGGTTTCTCGCGGATGAACAGGATTTTTCGGAAGAAAACCTGGAAAAAGCCGGAATCACGGTCCGTTTTGAAAACCGGAATCTGGACGATACGCTGAGCAGGATTCTGGACTATATCAGATGGGAGATGACGCCCGCTTCAAATGCGTAGAGGATGAAGCAGGAGCAGCAAATTCTCATCACTTAACAGGAAGGAGCAGGCATGTCGGGCTTTCAGGATATCATCGGACATGAGCAGATAATTGAACATCTGAAAAATGCGGTCATTCTGGATAAGGTATCGCATGCATATATTTTCAACGGACCGGAACATGCGGGGAAACGCATGCTGGCGGAAGCGTTCGCAATGACGCTGCAGTGTGCCAATGTAAAGAAAGGGATGCCTTTTTCAGAGGCGGAGCCATGTATGGAATGCCGCTCGTGCAGGCAGGCGATGCACCGGAACCAGCCGGATATCCTGTATGTCACCCATGAGAAAACACAGATTTCTGTCGATGATATCCGCACGCAGGTCAATCAGGACATTGATATCCGTCCGTACAGCAGCAGATATAAGGTATACATCATTGATGAAGCGGAGAAAATGAATGTACCGGCGCAGAATGCGCTCTTAAAGACCATTGAGGAACCGCCTTCTTACGCAGTGATCCTTCTTCTGACCACCAACGCCGATGGATTTCTGCCAACGATCCGCTCGCGTTGTGTGACATTGAACCTGAAGCCGGTCGGGAACAGGAAAATCCGCGCCCATCTGATGGAACATTGCCGGGTGCCGGATTATCAGGCGGACCTGTGTGTCAGTTTTGCGCAGGGGAATGTGGGCTGGGCCATGCTGCTCGCCTCCTCGGAAAAATTTAATGAACTGAAAGATTACACCATGCAGTTGATGCGAAGGCTGAGGGATATTCCGGTTTATGATCTGATGCAGGAGCTGAAGCCGCTCAATGATTTTAAAGATAATATCCGGGATTTTCTGGATTTGCTTTTGTTTTTGCTGCGGGATGTGTTATTATATAAATCGTCCAAAGAGGAGAACCTGCTGATTTTTTCTGATCAGACCTATGCGATCCGGCAGATGGAAGAAAGGACCTCTTATGATGGACTCAATAAAATGATAGAAGCAGTTCATACGGCAGACCGCCGTATCCGCGCGAATGTCAACTTTGAGCTGACGCTGGAACTGCTGTTATTGGAGATAAAGGAGAATCTGATATGATAAAAATAGTTGGTGTTCGTTTTCGCCAGGCGGGCAAGATCTATTATTTCGATCCGAAAAATCTGCAGATGACCAGGGGGACCCACGTGATCGTGGAGACGGCCCGGGGAATCGAGTACGGGACCGTGATTATCCCGCCGAAGGGCGTAACCGACGATGAAGTCGTCCAGCCTTTGAAATCCGTTATCCGTGTCGCGACGCCGGAGGATGAGCGGATCGAGAAGAAAAACAGGGAAAAAGAAAAGGAAGCGTTCCGGATCTGTCTGGAGAAAATCCAGAAGCATGGTCTGGAGATGAAGCTGGTTCAGGCGGAGTATACGTTTGACAATAATAAACTGCTTTTTTATTTTACAGCAGACGGACGAATTGATTTCAGGGAACTGGTCAAGGATCTGGCCAGTGTATTCCGTACCAGAATTGAACTGCGCCAGATCGGTGTGCGCGATGAGACCAAGATCCTCGGCGGAGTAGGAATCTGCGGCCGCCCCTTATGCTGTCACACATTTCTGTCTGATTTTGCGCCGGTCTCCATTAAAATGGCAAAGGAACAGAATCTGTCTCTGAATCCGACCAAGATTTCCGGGTCCTGCGGCCGTCTCATGTGCTGTCTGAAAAATGAACAGGAGACGTACGAGTATCTGAACAGCCGCCTGCCGAGAACCGGAGACCGTGTGACAACGGCGGACGGTTTTAAAGGCGAAGTGCAAAGTGTCAGCGTGTTAAGGCAGATGGTGAAGGTCATTATTGATACCGGGGACGAGAAGGAAGTCCGCGAGTACCCGGCCTGCCAGCTGAAGTTCAAAAGCCGGAGAAAGAAAGAACAGCAGGCAGGAGTGTCCAAAGCGGAAATGAAGGAGCTGTCAGCGCTGGAGGATAAGGGAGGAAAATCCAAATTAAATGAGTGATCATACTTCAAAGATATCCGCCGGGGAACCAGAGAACATACTTCTGCCCGGCGAGCGGATCGATGATCTGCAGAGGAACGGCTATAAAATCATTCAGAATCCGGAAAAGTTCTGTTTCGGGATGGATGCTGTTCTTCTGTCCGGATTTGCGAGGGTAAAGGCCGGAGAGGACTGCATTGACCTGGGATGCGGCAATGGGATCATTCCAATCCTTCTGGAGGCAAAAACAGAAGGAAGGCATTTTACGGGACTTGAGATCCAGGAGTACAGTGCCGGACTCGCAGAGCGCAGCGTCATGCTGAACCATCTGGAGAAAAAGGTCAGTATCGTAAAAGGAGATATCAGGGATGCTTCAAAGATTTTTGGGGCATCTTCTTTTCATGTGGTCACGACAAATCCGCCTTATATGACGGCGCAGCATGGGATTCCGAATCAGGATGAAGGAAAGACCATTGCCAGACACGAGGTGCTCTGCACACTGGAAGATGTGATCCGGGAGAGCGCCAGACTGCTGGTGCCGTCCGGCCGTTTTTATATGGTGCACCGTCCGTTCCGGCTGGCTGAAATCCTCACGGTCATGGTAAAGTACCGGATCGAGCCAAAGCGCATGCGTCTCGTGTATCCTTACATAGACAGGGAACCCAATATGGTCCTGATCGAAGGACTGCGCGGCGGCCGGCCGCGGATGACGGTTGAGAAACCGCTGATCGTATATAAAGCTCCGGGGCAGTATACGGATGAAATCTATGACGTTTACGGATATTAAATTCGGAAAAAGGAGAAAGAGATGGCGGGAAAATTATATCTTTGTGCGACACCGATCGGGAATCTGGAGGATATCACCCTGCGTGTGCTCCGCACCCTGAAGGAAGCAGATCTGATCGCGGCGGAGGATACCAGAAACTCTATTCATCTGCTGAATCATTTCGATATCAAAACTCCGCTGACCAGCTATCATGAATACAACAAAATTGAGAAGGCATACAAACTGGTGGAGAAGATGCGCGAGGGACAGAATATCGCTCTCATCACCGACGCCGGGACGCCCGGTATCTCCGATCCGGGAGAAGACCTGGTGCGGATCTGCTATGAACAGGGGATCGAGGTGACTTCTCTTCCGGGAGCAGCGGCCTGTGTTACGGCACTTACGCTGTCGGGACTTCCGACCCGCCGGTTTTCCTTTGAAGCCTTTCTTCCCCGGGATAAAAAGGAAAGAAAGGCCGTGCTGGAGGAAATGAAAGCCGATACCCGGACACTGATCGTCTATGAAGCTCCCCATCACCTGACGGCCACCCTGCATGAACTTCTTTCGGCACTGGGCGACCGCAGGATCACGGTATGCCGGGAACTTACCAAGCGATATGAGACCGCTTTTCGCACGACTTTTTCAGAAGCCATCGCTTACTATGAAGCAAATGAAGTGCGGGGCGAATGTGTGATCGTGATCGAAGGGAAAAAACGGGAGGAAATCATCCGGGAACAGCAGGCTGTCTGGGAGCAGATGAGCGTGCAGGAACACATGGAGTATTATCTCGCGCAGGGAGCTGACCGGAAGACCGCCATGAAACAGGTCGCAAAAGACCGCGGTGTCTCCAAGCGTGACATATATAAGGAGTTATTATGACAAAAGACATGACAAAGGGGAGCCCGATGCGCCTGATCTGGCAGTTTTCGATTCCGCTCGTGTTCGGGAACCTCTTTCAGCAGATGTACAACATGATTGATACCATCATTGTCGGACGCTACCTGGGACTGAATGCGCTGACTTCGGTGGGAGCCACGGCATCCATCATGTTTCTGATCATCGGGTTCTGCATCGGTACCTGTGTGGGCATGGGGGTCCCCGTCGCACAGAAGTTCGGAGCCGCTGATTATTCCAATATGAGAAAATACGTATGCAATGCCGCATATCTCTCGATTTTTATTGCTGTGGTGCTGACACTGGCGACCTGTCTGATGTGCGACAATATCCTGACCTGGATGCGCACGCCGCAGGATATCTATCAGGGAGCATATACCTATCTGTTCATTATTTTTATCGGAATACCATTTACGATTCTTTATAACGTGGTATCGGCAATCATCCGGGCACTGGGGGATTCAAGAACTCCTTTTTTGTTTCTGGTGCTGTCGACCATACTGAACATCGTGCTGGATCTTCTTTTCATCATTGTGTTTCAGATGGGCGTGGCCGGCGCGGCACTCGCGACGATACTCGCCCAGGCAGCTGCCGGCATCCTGTGTTTACTATTTATGATGAGAAATTACGATGTTCTGAAAATGCAGAGGGACGAAAAAAGAATCTCCCTGAGCCATATCAGAAACCTGACGATCATGAGTGTCCCGATGGGACTGCAGTTTTCCATCACTGCCATCGGAAGTATTTTACTGCAGAGCGCCGTGAATATGCTGGGATCGGTCTATGTATCCTCCTATACCGCGGCGCTGAAGGTAAAACAGCTGGCCATGTGCCCGTTTGATGCCTTTGCGACAGCAGGGTCGACATTCGGAAGCCAGAATCTGGGAGCCGGTCAATACCGGAGGATACGGCAGGGACTGGGCTGCAGCATCCTGATCGCGGCTGTTTACGGCATTGCGATCGGTCTGGTGCTTGTTTTTGCCGGTTCAAAAATCGCGCTGCTTTTCGTACACGGCAGTGAGACCGAGGTATTGGGATATACGCAGCAGATCCTCACCTTCGGCGGCTGTTTCTTCTGGCTCCTTGCCTTTTTGAACTGCACCCGCCTGACGATTCAGGGCCTGGGATACAGCAGCCTGGCAATGCTGGCCGGACTGAGCGAACTGGCGGCAAGAGGAATCATGTCGCTGGCAGTGATCCCAAAGAATGGGTTTCCCGGAGTCGTCCATGCGGATCCGCTGGCCTGGCTGGCGGCCACGCTGGTCGTGATGCCCATGTTCTTCGGAATCATGCGGAGAATCACGAAATAGTATTTTTTCAATATCGAAAAGGGAGCAGGCCCGATCAGAAGGACCGTGCGGTGAAACTCCAGATCGGAGTATGTTTCGCCGCCGGTCTTTTTTGCTGTCTCTTTCAGATCTGTAAATTCCAGATAACCGATATAATACTTCAGATAGTGGGCCGGTTCCTCGCAGATCAGCTCATAGATTTCCCGGACGGCTGTCTCATCAGCAAAACCATAAGAGGAAAAGAATTGGAGCGTATCCTGAAAGCTCCATCCGTCATAATGAATTCCCATATCGGCCGTTGCGTAAAGGCTTAAGATGGCTGACTGTTCCAGCGAAAGCGCCTCGGCTGCACCGGAAGGGATCCCCGCATAGCGGTAGGACAGCATCTCCGCATAGGTCGCCCAGCCTTCGATATATCCGGGATAGCCCAGAAGCGCTCTGACCGGAGAAGGATGGGTGCTGCTGAAGACGGCGTTCTGGTACAGATGTCCCGGAAAACCCTCATGTGCGAGGGTGGTAAACAAATGCAGTCCGCCGCTGTCATTTTTGGGATTGATGTAAATGGTATTCTCGGTACAGTGATCCAGCGGTGAGGTCAGATAGAAGGCGGGAGCCATGTAGTCCGCCATCGATGCGTCCACATGCTTCAGGGTATAGCTGCAGTCCGGTATTTCCGGAAAATCCTTCCTGATTTCTTTTTTTAATGCAGCGAGCATTTCTTCCGGAGCAGCGCAGGCGGGGGCAGCCTGAAGCATCGTCTGTTCCAGACCGGGAGAGGAGGAAAGCAAACGGGCGGCACGCTGAAGATCTGCTTTTCGTTTTTCTTCCGTCCTTTTTTTCAGTGTATCGACCGAATCGCTGCTCCCGGTATACTGCCGGACCAGGAACTGATAGTATTCCCTCCCATTGGGAAGGGTGCAGAGACCATCCGGCCCGCTGTTTTGAAGGGACGAATCAGAGCCGCTGTGTGCAGTTTTGAGAATATCTTCCAGCGTGCCGGCAATTTCCTGAAAGGCCGGCAGGACACGGTTCAGGACAATTGCCCGGTTCTGCTGTTTGCAGCCTGCGGCTTCGTTTTGAGACAGGCCCTTCAGTGCATCCGTTTTTTCTTCGAAGGTATAGATCAGATAATTGTTTTCCCCGGAGGCCGCAAACTCCCGGCACTGGGAAATGATCGTCGCGGCGGCAAAATCCGGCATGAAAAGCCCTTTTTCCGCCTTTTTCCGTTCATAATCACAGATGCCAGACAGGTAAGAAGGAACGCTGTCCAGAATGTCCAGATAGTCTGTGATATCCCTGGCGCTGTGAAAGGCATATTCTGCCAGAAGAATCGGAAGCTCTGCCTGTTCTCCGGTGGACACGCGCAATGGCTCTTCGTAAAAAGAAAAGGATGCCGCCATCCGGGCGTTTTCAAGGGAGTCTTCAAGGACTTCATAGGTGATCTGATTTTTGGTCTGCAGATGATTTGCATCGAAGGCGTGAAGGGTATGCAGCAGATTTTCCGCCATAACCGCAGAGTCACGGATATTTTCTTCGGAGTAGGTTCCCAGGCTGGCAGTATAGTGTGAAATGCCGTAAGTTTCCGGATTTTCCAGGATATAGTGCAGGGACAGCGCGCTGGCGGATGCTTCCTGCCGGAAGATGTCCGTCAGGAACTCCTCGAATTTTGCATCTGCGGAAACGGACCCGGCGCGCTCCGGAAGAACGGATGGGATACCGGGACTGTCTGTTTTTCCGTTTATAAAGAAAAAAGTAAGAGCGATACCGGTCAGAATTGCAGCCAAAAGCAGACCGGTCCGGATTTTTCGAAAAGCACGATTCATGATCAGACGCCTTCAAACAAGCTTTTTACAATCTATGAGTCTGCCGGCCGGTTCATGCCTTTTCTTGCGCGATCTCTGTTTTGAGGATATAATAAAAAGTACGACGAAATTGACAAAGAAAGAGAGATTATAAGATGAGTTTACCTTCCAGAAAAGATGTCCCTGTTGAGCTGACCTGGGATCTGAGTCTTTTGTATCCTTCTTTGGAGGATATGTTTGCGGACGAAAAGAAGGCAGTGGAGCTGTCGGATGCCATGACTGCACAATACAGGGGAAAATTGAATACGCCGGAAATCATAAATGCATGCCTGGACGACATGCGAACGCTGCTGGTGCTGATGGACCATGTGCAGACATACGTCAGTCTGGATGCCTCGGTGGATTACTATGACAATGAAAAACAGGAACGGCAGGCGGTGATTGAGCGGGAGCATGCCGCGATTTATGAGAAAATCAGTTTCGCGGACAGCGAGATTTCGGATGTGCCGGAGGAAGTGCTTGCTGCGGCGATAGAAATGGCTTCAGAGAACAAGATGTATCTGAAGAAGCTTAAAAAGGAAAAACCGCACCGGCTGGATGCCCGGACCGAAGCGGTGCTTGCCCGTCTTTCCGGGACGCTGGACGCTCCTTACAACCTGTATCATATCGTAAAGCTGGCGGATATGAAGTTCGAACCTTTTTCGGTGAACTGGGAGGAATTCCCTCTGGGATACTCCCTGTTTGAAGATGATTATGAATATGACGCGCGCACGGAGGTGCGCAGGGCCGCATTCGCCGCTTTTTCAAAGAAATTAAAAGAATATGAGAATATCACTGCCGCGGTCTATGATACGCAGGTGCAGAAGGAAAAAACCATGGCAGCTCTGCGCGGTTTTGACAGTGTGTTTGACAGCATGCTGTTTTCACAGGATGTGACCCGTGAAATGTACGACAGGCAGATTGATGTGATCATGGAGAAACTTGCTCCCCATATGCGAAAATACGCAAAGCTGATCCAGAAGATCCACGGACTTGACCGGATGACGTATGCTGATCTGAAAGCGCCCATTGACGGCGATTATGACCCGAAGATCAGCATCAAAGAAGCAGAAGAATCTCTGGCAAAGGGGTTGTCGGTCCTGGGCGAAGATTATGTCGGGATGATCCATACCGCTTTTCGTGAGCGCTGGATGGATTTTGCGAAAAACCAGGGCAAGGAGACCGGCGGCTTCTGCGCCAGCCCATACCGGAAGAATTCTTATATCCTGATGACCTGGAACGACCGTATGTCCGATATGCTGACCCTGGCTCATGAACTCGGGCATGCAGGGCATTTTCGTGCCTGCAGTGCGGCGCACTCGGTGTTCGATACCTTTGACCAGATGTATGTCGGAGAGGCTCCTTCCACGACGAATGAGCTGCTCATGGCACATTATCTGCTGCGGAGCAACCCGGATAAGCGTTTCCGCAGGTGGGTGCTGTCGAGCATGATTACGAACACGTACTATCACAATTTTGTAACTCACCTTCTGGAGGCCGCCTATCAGCGTGAAGTTTATAAAAAAGTGGATCAGGGATTCAGCATGAACGCGGAGGTTTTAAGCGGGATCATGCGCGGAACGCTGCAGAAGTTCTGGGGAGACGCTGTAGAAATCACGGAAGGTGCGGAGCTTACCTGGATGCGTCAGCCGCATTATTATATGGGATTGTACTCCTATACCTATTCAGCCGGACTTACCATCGGTACACAGGTCTGCAGGCGAATCGAAAAAGAAGGGCAGCCTGCCGTGGATGACTGGAAAAAGGTGCTGGCAGCAGGAAGTACAGTAAAGCCGGTGGAGTTTGCCGGGATGGCAGGAGTAGACATCACAACAGACCAGCCGCTGTGCGACACGATCGCCTATATCGGGGAAATCATTGATGAGATTATCCGGCTGACAGAAGAGCTGGAAGAATAGAAAGATCGGCCGGGAAGACGAAAAAAGGGGAGGGCTGACAGCCCCTCCCCCTTCTGTTTATTCGCTCAGTTCTTCTTCCCTGACACAGTTTCGCTTGATCTCACCCACCAGTTCCTGCAGGGCATCGACCACATGCGGGCGGATGTCTCCGCCGATCAGGACAAACATAATGTCATCTCCGACTTCCAGCGTACCCTCATTCAGCCATACCCGGATATAGTAGATGCCGTCCATCTGATACGCTTTCGCGACAGCAGCATCGACCTTTTCCTGGTCATAAGAAAAGTTCATGCCGCATACCGGCGCCGCATCCTTTACACCCTGACGAACTTCCGCCTTCGCCGAGCGGCGCACAACTCCGTTGTGTACCAGAAACATACCGCATTTCTCAGCGTCAGGATTCTGCTTTGCTTCTTTTAACCATGCATCCATGGAGGGG
>CAMNOU010000004.1 GCA_946546945.1 uncultured Lachnospiraceae bacterium | reverse complement strand
GCGAGCCGTCTGATCCTGAGAATCCGGACAAGCCGAAGACACCGGTAGTACCGGATGAACCGGGCATCACAGAAGACCCGACCGCACCTGGAAGACCGGGACTTGGTCTGGAGAAGACCGTGACATCCAAACCTGCAAACGGAACCGCTTATGCAGCGGGCGAGAAGGTAGAGTATCAGCTCGTAGTTACCAACACAGGGGAAGTAGACCTGAAGGATGTGGTAGTCACAGACGACCACTACACAGAAGCGACGAACGGAAGCGATGAGCTGCCGATGACAATCGCGGAACTGAAAGCTGGCGAGAGCAAGACATTTACCTACAGCTACACCGTAGGGGAGAACGATCTCGGAGCGGACATCGTGAACAAAGCAACAGCGACTGCACCGAATCCGGTCTATGACCCGGAGGCACCTGCAGATCCTGAAAATCCGGACGATCCGCAGACCATCGAGACCCTGACAGGAACGGATGATGAAGTGGTACCGACCGAAGCACGGAAACCTGCCATCGCGGTAACCAAAGAAACAACATCCACACCTGCAGATGGAAAAGCCTACAGACTGGGCGAGACCATCAGCTACAAGGTAACCGTACAGAACACCGGAAATGTATCTCTGGCAGACGTTGTTGTAACAGATGACCTGACAGAAGACACATGGACGGTAGAGACACTGGGCGTTGGTGAGAGCAAAGACTTCACCGCGACCTACACCGTGACCGAAGCAGACGTGAAGGCCGGAAAGGTCATCAACGAAGCAACGGCAACGGCAGTGGATCCGGGCGAGCCGTCTGATCCTGAGAATCCGGACAAGCCGAAGACACCGGTAGTACCGGACAAACCGGGTATCACAGAAGATCCGACCGCACCGGAAGAGCCGGTAGTACTGGGCAAACCGGGACTTGGCCTGGAGAAGACTGTGACATCCAAACCTGCGAACGGAACCGCTTATGCAGCGGGCGAGAAGATCGAGTATCAGCTCGTAGTTACCAACACAGGCACAGTCGATCTGAAGGATGTAGTAGTCACAGATGACCACTACACAAGTCCGACAAACGGAAGCAAGGCATTGCCTGACACCATTGCATTACTGAAATCCGGAGAGAAGAAGACATATACTTACAGTTATACTGTGAAAGAATCTGATCTTGGAAAAGATGTGATCAATGTTGCAAAAGTAAGTGCCGGTGATCCTAATTCAGATAACCCGAATGATAAAATCGAAGCACAGGATCAGGCATCCGCTCCGACCGTTCAGCCGGGACAGCCGTTAAATAAGATCACAAGAACTCCTCGTACCGGAGATGACACACCAATTTACTTATACGTAATGTTGTTGATGGCAGCCGGATTTGGAATGACTGTTGTTCTTAGAAAACGCAGTGGACAATCGAAATAGGAACCAGACAGTGAAAAAATAAGCTGTCAGAAGAAGCCGGGCCGCAAATCTGCGGTCCGGCTTTCTGCCTGCAAAGGCCAAAAAGGAAGAAGCTGTCCCGGGTTCTTGTCTGAATATCCTATTTTTTTGTTGCAGCCTTCGGAAATGACGATATAATGATAATAGTGTATCTGTTAATAAGCTTTGATGGTTCGGATAAGGAGAATACAATGAGCGAAAAGACGATTTGCAAAACAATATGTCCCTATGACTGTCCGTCTTCCTGCGGGCTTCTGGCGGAAGTGCAGGACGGAAAGATTGTGCGTGTAAGCAATGACCCTGATCACCCTGTTTCGGGAAAGCTGATTTGCAGTAAAATGCGTCACTATGAGCGCTCGGTTCATTCCCCGGAGCGAATCCTGACTCCGCTGAAGCGCAGCGGCCCGAAGGGAAGCGGTGAATTTGTGCCCTGTTCCTGGGACGAAGCGATCCGGACGATTACGGATCAATGGAAAAGCCTTAGTGTAGAATACGGACCGCAGAGTATTCTCCCCTGTGTATACTCCGGAGTGATGAGCGACATCCAGCGCAAGTGCGGAGAAGCTTTTTTCAACCGGCTTGGCGCTTCGGTTCTTGTCCAGACACTTTGTTCTTCGGCGAAAGGAGCGGGCTATAAGTCTGTCATGGGCGCCACAGGGTGCCTGGATCCCCGGGAACTGAAAGACAGTGATTTTTATCTGATCTGGGGAAGTGACCTCACCGCAACGAGGCTGCAGACCCTGTCTGAACTTATACAGCAGCGGAAGCAGACGAAGAAAAAAATGATTCTGATTGATACCTATGCCAGCCCGACTGCCCGCTATTGTGACGACACGATTCTGATCCGGCCGGGCACAGATGGAGCGCTTGCGCTTGCGCTGATGAATGTACTGGCGGAAGAAGGGCTTGCGGACGAAGAGTGGCTTCGTGAAAACGGGGAGGGATATGAGCAGTTTCGGGAGATGCTGCCTGAATACACACCCGCATGGGCACAGGAAATCACGGGAATTCCCGCAGACACGATCAGGAATCTTGCCAGACAATATGCGGCTGCGTCCGCTCCGGCTGTTATACTCGGCTCCGGCAATTCACGTCATAAAAACGGCGGCATGAATGTACGTCTGATCGTTCTGTTTATACAGTTTACCGGAGCGTGGAAACGTCCGGGAGGAGGGTTGTGCGGATGCACGCCCGTAAACGGGGGCTATGTGGATATGACAAGGATTACCCGCCCGGATTTCAGGAAAACTCCGGGCAGAAGGATCAACATCAATCAGATTGCGGCAGCATTGGCGCTGGAAGGCAGCGAGGCGGTGAAGAGCCTTTATGTATATGGCTGTAATCCGGTTGACAGTGTCAGCAATCAAAACGGAATGATCCGGGGGCTGTTGAGAGAAGATCTGTTTACCGTTGTTCATGAGCGTTTTATGACCGATACAGCGCTCTATGCCGATATCATCCTGCCGGCAGCCTTTTCCGTCGAGCAGAATGACATTTACCGCTGTTACGGATACTGTACGCTTGGAGTCGCCAAAAAACTGATCCCGGCTCCGGGAGAATGCAAAAGCAACTGGGATACGTTTTGTCTGCTTGCAAAAGGAATGGGCTTTGAAGAAAGCTATTTTGCGATGACAGAAGAGGAGATGCTCAAAGACATCCTTTCTCATCCGACGGCGGAGGTCCGGAGACTATCGGAAAAACAAAGAAAGTGTCTTGAAGACGGCGGATCCGTATCCATGCCGTTTGCGGATCATTGCGATATTAAAACTGAAAGCGGGAAATTCCGTTTCTATGATGAAAGCTGTCCGGTCCCGCTGGCAGGATATGTTCCGACAGAGGAGAATGAATACCCGCTCCATCTGGTAGCAGTCCCGGATGTTCACAGTGTGAATTCTATTTTTCATGACCGGGCGGATCTGATGCAGGCACGGGGAGATATGACGGTTCTGATCAGTCCAAAGACGGCTGAGAAATACCGGATTTCAGACGGAGAACCGGTTCTGGTATATAATGATATCGGTGAAGTACGTTTTATCGCCCGGATGGACGATATGGTTGCAGACGACACGGTGATCGCCCGGGGAATCTGGACAATGAAAAGTGCAGGGAGTTCGACCTTTGCTGCACTGACGCACGAAGATTTGTCTGATATCGGGGAAGCCACAACGCTTAATGAAAACCGTGTAGAAATAAAAAGGGCAGTGCCCTGATCAGGAGGTTTTTATGATTTATATCATTCGACACGGACAGACTGAGATGAACAACGCATTCCTTTTGCAGGGAAGGAGTGATTACCCGCTGAATGAGATCGGCATCCGGCAGGCACAGGAAACCGGAACCTGGATGAGAGAGCACGACCTTTCTTTTTCACATGTTTTTTCCAGCCCGCTCAGGCGCGCCATACAGACGGCAGAACTGGTTGCGGGGGACTGTGAGATACAGATAGAGGAGAGACTGATCGAAATGGATTACGGCCCCTATGAGGGGGCAGATCTGAAAAATCCAGCGCCTGAGATCATCACCTTTTTCAGTGATTTTGTGAACAATCCTGCCCCGGAGGGGATGGAACAGCTTCCCAGTGTGGTCAGCAGAATGGGAACTTTCCTGGAGGAAATCAGGAATCTGGAGGGGAACATTCTGATTTCTACCCATGCGATTGCGATGAAGGGAGCGCTGGAATACCTGACACCGCTCTCAAACGGAAGCTACTGGTCAAAACATATCAGCAACTGCGCAGTTTATACTGTAGAGAACGAGGATGGTCATCTGCAGGTTCCGGTTGAACTTGTCATGGCCTGATTCTGCTGACCGGAGAAGTACATGATAGAATCTGAGGTAGTATGTAGATGAGTCGAATGATAGATATTTTGCACATTCTGAAAAAAAACGAGATTGTGCGAGGTCTCACCCCTGAGAAACTGAAAAAAATCCTGGAAGAACTCGGCCCGACATTTATCAAGTTCGGTCAGATCCTGTCCATGCGGCCGGATGTGATTCCGGAAGAATACTGCAAAGAACTGGAGACACTTCGAACCAATGTAGATCCCATGGATTTTTCAGTGGTGACCAATGAGATTGAACAGGAGTGCGGCCGCCCCTGGAAAGAGGTCTTTTCCGTCATCGTGGAGGAACCGCTCGGATCTGCTTCGATCGGGCAGGTCCATAAAGCTGTTCTGCGGGACGGGAAACCGGTCGTCATTAAGATACAGCGGCCGAATATCAAACAGATCATGCAGGACGACATAAAGCTTTGCCGCAGGGGACTTTCCATCCTGAACGTGGTCAGAAGAGCGGATGATGCCATTGATCTGCATACTGTTCTGGATGAGATGTGGGAATCTGCGCAGAGGGAATTTGACTTCCTGCAGGAAGGCATGAATCTGAAGCGGTTCTATGAATTGAATAAGAATGTTTCCTATGTTACCTGCCCGAAGGTAAATCTTGAACTGACGACCAGCAGGATGCTGGTCATGGAGTACATAGAGGGTATTCCGATCAATGATATCGCAGCTTTAAAGAAAAACGGATACAATCTGAATGATCTCGGGAAAAAACTGGCGGAAAACTATGTCAAGCAGGTGCTGGAGGACGCTTTTTTCCATGCGGATCCTCACTCCGGCAATATTTCTGTCAGAGGGAAACAGATTGTCTGGATGGACCTTGGGATGACCGGTGAACTGACGGAACGGGACAGGGCTCTGTTTTCATCCGCGGTGGAGGCAATCGCCCTCGGAGATGTCTATGATTTAAAAGATACGATTCTGGCAATCGGCGAGATCCACGGGGAAGTAGACCAGAATGCGCTGTATACCGACCTGGATCTGTTCGTTTCGCGCTATGCGAAGATGGACTTTAAAAGTCTGAAACTGACGGATCTGATGAATGATATCCGACAGATCCTGAACCGGCATCATATCAGCATGGGAAAAGGACTGACGATGCTCATCAGGGGAGTCATGACGATTGAGAGTGTCGTAAAGGACATCAGTCCCTCTCTGGATTTTCTCGGAGTCTTTACGAAATATGTGCAGAAACACTCGTTTTCATTGCATGAGCTTCGCAGCGATCTGAAAATGAAACAGATGGAAGCACTTCATATGATGAAAAAGACTGCGGATCTGCCCGGAAATATCGCGGATCTGCTGAAGATGACGGTACACGGGCAGACAAGGTTCAATGTGCAGCTTTCGGATTCGAAAGAAATGCTCCATAACGTGAACCAAATCATTAACAGAGCGATTATCGCGCTGATTGACGCGGCATTGCTGATCGCCTCCAGCCTTCTGTGCCTCTCTGATATGAAAGGCCGTATACTGGGAATCCCGGCTTTGGGAGCGATCGGGTATCTGCTTGCGATTGTTCTGGGGGTCTATCTTCTGATTGATACATTGAAAAGAGCAAGAGATAAATAAAAGCAATAAAAAGCGGGGCGGCCATGCCGCCCCGCATCGTATGCCTGGTACTGTGAAAAAACCGTCTGTTATTCAAATTCCGGTTCGATCAGACCATAACCGCCGTTCTTTCTCTTATAAACAACGTTTGTCTCAAAATCATTGTCAACATTGGCAAATACGAAAAAGTCATGTCCGATCAGTTCCATCTGAAGAACAGCCTCTTCGGGATTCATGGGTTTGATGCCAAAACGTTTGGTCCGCACGATTACGATCTCATCAGCTTCTTCCTCGTGTCCGGCAGCATCCTCATCAGGAGCCCCTCCAAGTACATTGCCGAGACGAACCGGAGCGTCTGCGGAAGTCGCCTTTCCTTCGAATTTCGCGGCAAGCTGATTTTTGTACTTGCGCAGGCGGCGTTCCAATACATCGCCGGCACTGCGGATGACGTCATACATATCATCCCCGGCTTCCTCGACTCTGACATCGTGGAAACGGGTCCGTACAGTAAGCTCCACTTTATGTTCTCTGCGGACTGTACTGAGGGAAGCCTGTATTGTGTCGTCCTCTGCCAGATAACGCTCCAGCTTGGAGAGTTCTTTCTCCACTGCATTCCTCAAACCGTCTGTAACAACAATGTTTTTACCCCTTACGTTAATGTTCATAGTATGTACCTCCTACTACTTATTCGTGTCTTTCATTATATCATGTTTTTTGCTATAATGATACAGAAAAACGGGCAGTTATATTTTTTTCACAAATATGGCTATGTTCACTTTTTTTTCACAGAATAAACAAAATACCGCAACATTCGCGATATAATATAGCATCATCAGGAATAATCAAGGAGGATTACAATATGTTTGATAATGATGATAGAAAAGATATATGGAACGACGAAAGCGATGCAAATTCAGAAAATACTGCTTCTGATTCCGCAAAGACTGAAGATATTTTTGCAGAGGAAGAGGTACATTTTGAGGACAGCAAGACGGAGCCCAACCGTTTTTCCTATATGTCCGAAGACGAGTATCGCAGACAGCAGAGCACGGCGGACGGACAGGGAGAAACGAGCACCTCTGACCGCGGGCAGGAGACATTGGAGAGCAGTTCTCAGTACCGGTATCAGTACAGAGATCCGGACAGGAATCAGAACAGCACGCAGTACAGACATCAGAGCAGGGATCAGAAAAGGAAACACAAAAAGCATATGAGCGGCTATGTAAAAGCTATTTGCACAGCAATCTTATGTGGCGTTATCGTGGGCGGATGTGTACTCGGATCTTTTGCCATCGGGAAAAATGTCATCCAGCCTTCCCGGATGCCGGTTACCACAAATGAGGCGAAACTCTCCACCGTTTCTGCTACCAGTGCAAATGCAGAAAAAACAACGACTGCTTCTGATGGAAGTACATACACCGTTTCACAGATCAATCAGCAGTGCAGCTCATCGGTAGTGGCCATCACGAACAAAGGAGTATCCGAGGTACAGACCATGTTTGGGGTATTCCAGCAGGAGAGCGAGGGAAGCGGTTCCGGTGTTATCGTGGCCCAGACAGATGATGAGCTTCTCATTGCCACCAATAATCATGTAGTAGAGGGATCGGAAGAACTGACCGTATGCTTCAATGATTCCGAAGATGCTGTTTTCAGCGCACAGGTTAAGGGAACGGATGCTTCCAATGATCTGGCGGTAATCGCGATCAGTCTCTCTGATATCAGCGATGAGGTACTGAATACCATCTCCATCGCGACAATCGGGGATTCCGATACTCTTGAAGTGGGAGATCAGGTCGTTGCCATCGGAAATGCTCTGGGACTGGGCAAATCTGTGACATCCGGTATTGTCAGTGCCGTAGACCGTGAAGTAACCATCGAGGGAACGACATCTACACTGCTTCAGACTGACGCAGCAATCAACCCCGGCAACAGCGGCGGTGCGCTGTTTAATATGAAAGGGGAGCTGGTAGGAATCAACAGTGCGAAATTCGCCAGTGAAGAGGTTGAAGGAATGGGATTCGCCATCCCGATGTCGACCGCAAAGCCGATCATTGAGAATCTGATGACAAAAGAGACCCGCACGAAGCTGAGCAATAATTATGGCGTGCTGAATATTACCGGTCTGGATGTTTCCACGGAAGCCTCTCAGCAGTATGGAATTCCCGCCGGGATCTATGTTTCCTCCGTCCTGGATGGGGCGGCTGCCGCAAATGCCGGCATGCAGAAAGGTGATGTCATCACTTCTATTAATGGAACAACACTCACCAGTATTTCACAGCTGCAAAAAGAACTTCAGTACTACAAAGCCGGCGAGAATGTTGAAATCGGAATCCAGAGAAACAACGGAAACGGATACGAGGCACAGACGCTGACCGTTACTCTGGATAATGTGGCCGACCAGGATTCCAAGGCTCTCGAAGATAACTATAATAAACAGAACGGTCAGAATGATGACCAGAGCGGCAGCCAGAATACGATTCCGGATAATGAACAGGACAACAGTCAGAGCGGAAATTCGTTCAGCATGGATCCCTTTGAACAGTTCAATCAGTTTTTCCGTTAAATTTTGATTTACAATTTTGAAATGACAGGATATGATAGAGTTGGTCAGCAAAACAGCGGGCCGACTCTATTATGCTTTAAAGGAAAAAGACATGGATGATTTTTTGTATGTTTTAAAATTGCAGCTGATGGACCGCCTGACGCCGGCAGAAGTTGACGAACAGATCGCCCTCTATGAAGACTATATCAATGAGGAGATTGCCGGCGGAAAGACCCTGGAGCAGGTTATGCGGAAGCTTGGTGACCCGGAAAAGGTGGCCGGCATGATTGTGGATCATTATAAGGAACTGGAAGAGCAGAAAAAAGAACAGCAGCTCAGGAAATGGGAGATTTTTCAGGAAAAAACAGCAGACGAGATCAATGCACAGATTCAGAATCCGGAACATGGCTTTCACGCGGAATTTAAAGAGAACGAAGGCTGGGATGTGAGACTTGGAAAACTGAAGCTGAATACTTGGTATGGGACGCTGATCATTCTGGCCATCATCCTGGTGATTTTTATTGTGTTTTCTGAATTAAGACCCTGAGCCGAGAGCCCGGTTTGCCCCGTGAGAGAACGAAACGGAATCCGGCTTGCCCCATGAAAGAACAAAACGGAATCCGGCGCATAAAATGAGATAGAAGAATCATGCAAAAGAAACAGACCTGCACAGTGGCCTGTTTCTTTTCGTCTGGAGGAGTATATGGGTTTGTGTATCATTGGGGCCAGAGAAGTGGAGTCGTATAGGACATACAAAAACGCGATTCTGATTGATATCAGAGAAGAGAACGATTATGTACAGGGGCATATCCCCGGAGCAATCAACGTTCCTGCGCATCACCTGCAGTCCTATATGCGGCAGACAGATAAAAACAGAATTCATATTTTCTATTGCCAGCATGGAGGTCTGAGTTTTCAGGCCGGTAAGCGTTATGTCAGGGACGGCTTCCGGATCTGCTCTTTGGCCGGCGGCATGGATGGATATCACAGATGGGAAATGGAATCCCGTTAAAAATACAGAGGATGATCGGGGGAGCGGACCGGATCATGGAAAAAGGGGTTCCATGGTTGACATGATAAATGAGAAGCGTTTATAATTACGGGTAATTGATAAAAAGCGTATTTGCAAGAAGGATAAGAATTTATGGAATTATTTGAATTTATTTCTCCCTGCCATTTTGGAATGGAAGCCGTTCTGAAACGAGAAATATATGATCTTGGCTATGATATCCTCCGGGTAGAAGATGGAAGAGTAACCTTCGAGGGCGACGCGGAAACGATCTGCCGGGCCAATATTAACCTCAGGACAACGGAGCGGGTGCTTTTAAAAGCGGGAGGTTTTCACGCAGAGACATTTGATGAGCTTTTTGAGGCTGTGCGTGCGATCCCGTGGGAAAGATATTTGCCCGTTGATGCGAAATTCTGGGTAGCAAAAGCATCGTCCATCAAAAGCAAGCTCTTCTCGCCTTCTGACATTCAGTCTATTGTAAAAAAGGCTATTGTTGAACGGCTGAAGGACTACTACGAAATCAGCTGGTTTGAAGAAGACGGCGCGGCATATCCGCTGCGGGTGTTTTTAAACAAGGATGAAGTGACCATTGGTATTGATACATCCGGAGATTCGCTGCACAAACGGGGCTACCGGCTGCAGACCAGCAAGGCACCGATCACGGAAACCCTGGCGGCCGCCATGATCCTTCTGACTCCCTGGAAGGGTGACCGGATCCTGGTGGATCCTTTTTGCGGGAGCGGCACAATTCCTATTGAAGCCGCAATGATCGCGGCAAACATCGCGCCCGGGATGAACCGGACATTTGCCGCTCAGAAATGGACGAATCTGGCTGAGGAAAGTCTCTGGGAGGATGCCTTTGAAGAAGCAAAAGAGATGGTCGATCTTTCGGTAAAAACTGATATCCAGGGATATGATATCGATGCCGAGGTGCTGTATGCCGCCAGAGAAAACGCAAAGCGCGCCGGTGTCGATCACCTGATTCATTTTCAGCAGCGCCCGGTAAAAGACTTGAGCCATCCGAAAAAATACGGTTTTGTCATTACAAATCCGCCTTACGGAGAGCGTCTGGAGGAAAAATCTGCCCTGCCGGCACTCTACCGGGAAATCGGTGAGGCGTTCGGACGGCTGGACAGCTGGTCGGAATATGTCATTTCTTCCTACGAGGATGCCGAGCGTTATATCGGGAAGACAGCAGACAAAAAGAGAAAAATATATAACGGGATGCTGCGGACAACGCTGTATCAGTACCTGGGGCCGAAGCCGCCGAGGAGGAGAACAAAAGATGAATAAAAAAATTATATTTGCTACCGGAAACGAGCATAAGATGATAGAAATCCGTCAGATTCTGGGAGATCTTGGGAAAGAAATCCTGTCTATGAAAGAGGCAGGCATCGACCTGGATATTGTAGAAGACGGAACAACCTTTGAAGAAAATGCACTGATCAAGGCAAAGGCAGTCGCGAAACACTGCGACGCCATCGTCCTGGCAGATGACTCCGGCCTGGAGATCGATTATCTGAACAAAGAACCGGGCATCTACTCCTCCCGCTATGCCGGTGAAGATACCCCGTACGAAATCAAGAACCAGATGCTGCTGGACCGGCTGAAAGGCGTACCGCGCGAACAGCGCACAGCAAGATTTGTCTGTGCAATCGCTGCGGCAGTCCCCGGTAAAGATCCCATCGTAGTCCGGGGAACCATCGAAGGATACATCGGCGATCAGCCGGCAGGAGAAAACGGCTTTGGGTACGACCCGATCTTTTACGTCCCCGATTTGAACTGTTCCACCGCGGAACTGTCTCCGGAAGAAAAAAACGCAAGAAGCCACCGGGGAAATGCACTGCGCCTGATGAGAGAGAAGCTGAAAGACATCATATAATAACAATTGCTGAAAAAAGGAACGCATACGGCGTTCCTTTTTCGTAGGAAGAAATGGCATGTACGAGGAAGGGAGTGGTACGTGTCAAAAGCGGAAAGAAGAAGAATAACCACGTACGTTATTGGCATCCGTACGTGCCAAAAGAAACAAATCATAAAATAGCCATGTACGAGGAAGGGAGCGGTACGTGTCAAAAGAGGAAAGAAGAAGAATTGCCACGTACGTGATCGGCATCCGTACGTGTCAAAAGAAACAAATCATAAAAATGGCATGTACAGGGCGATGGTTCGAACCCCTACGGTTAAAAAAAGAACGCCACAGCGTTCTTTTTTAGTGAGCGTGCCGGGGTTCGAACCCGGGACAACTTGATTAAAAGTCAAGTGCTCTACCAACTGAGCTACACACCCGTATAAAATTTGAAACTGGGCTAGCTGGATTCGAACCAGCGTATGCAGGAGTCAAAGTCCTGTGCCTTACCGCTTGGCGATAGCCCATTAGCTTTTGTCTACTGCAATTCCAGTAAGGTGGATAAAGGGATTCGAACCCTTGGCCTCCAGAGCCACAATCTGGCGCGCTAACCAACTGCGCTATACCCACCATATAATATGATAGAACATATTATAAATATGCCCGAAGGGATTCGAACCCCCGACCCACGGCTTAGAAGGCCGTTGCTCTATCCAGCTGAGCTACGGACACATACTGTTCCTTTGAACAGAAGAGCGGGTGATGGGAATCGAACCCACGTGTCCAGCTTGGAAGGCTGGTGTTCTACCATTGAACTACACCCGCATAATCGCAATCGGGGTGACAGGATTCGAACCTGCGACCCCCTGGTCCCAAACCAGGTGCTCTAGCCAAACTGAGCCACACCCCGATCTCCTGCCGTTACCTTGTTGCAACGCAAAATATATTATATGGCACGATAGGAATTATGTCAACATTTTTTTCTCAAAACTATCAATTTTTTTTCAACTCTGGCGAAAGGAGGAAATGTCCCTGTATAATTCAAGTCTCGCTTGCGAGACTTGGCGTGGAATTCGGGTCAGCGTCAGCTGACATCTTCCAAACCGAATTCCTGGCATCCTCGCGGAGCGTTTATCTCAGTGGGAGATTGCCAAAGTATTAGTTGTGTGTTAGTATAATCATCCGGGGAATAATCAACCGGTGCACAGACTTGAATTGTCAAAACATGTGCTGTGAAAAGGAAAGGAAGGAATTATTCATGTGGAAGATCAGTGAATTAAAGAGAAAAGGGAAAACAGCTTTTAGGAGTAATTACTGGAGAGCTGTTCTGGTGGCTCTGGTACTGACAATCTGCGTCGGCTCGGTTGGAGTTGCTGCAGGCGGGCATACGTACCATAATACGAAGGATAAGTTTACGCAGAAAAGACAGGAGACTGCTGTGCCGATAGAGAATGATCTGACTTCGATGCTTTCAGACTATGGAATAGATATGCAGTTATCTGAATTACAGCCGGAAATACCGCAGTTGGTGCAGTCAGACAATGCATCACAGGATGCACAGCCGGATGTTGCGCAGGATATGAATTCAGATGAGCATCCAGTGACAAGGACTGTCACGATTGGAGGTATGTCGCTGGCGTTCATCCTTTTTATTATCAAAATTCTGCTCTTAAACCCTGCCGAAGTAGGATGCCGCAGTTTCTTTTTCCATAATCTGAATAGAAAAGCTTCTGAGAAAGAAATTAAAACAGGGTTTGATGAATGGGGGCGCAATGTTGGTTCCATGCTGCTCCGTGATATTTTTCTGTTCCTGTGGACCTGTCTGTTCATCATCCCGGGCATTGTCAAAGCATATGCATACCGGATGGTACCCTATATTCTTGCCGAGTATCCTGAATGCGGCGCGAATGAGGCTATTACAAGATCTCGTGAGATGATGAGAGGGCACAAGTGGAGAACATTTCTGCTGGATCTGTCCTTTATCGGCTGGTGGCTGCTGTCAGTAGTAACCTTCGGCCTTGTAGGATTATTCTGGCTGAGCCCTTATTATTACAATACAGATGCAGCTTTGTATGAGAGACTGAAAAGTGAAGCATAACAAAAAGATTAAATTAAATGATAATATTTGGATCTGAATGAGAAGGCAATAAGACGACACAGTTCATGTTGCTGCAGAAACAGATAATCAAGTACGCCTTGGGCGTACTTGCCGCGGCGCGCTTTTCCGCTTGCGCGCCTGCAATCCGCCGGAGGCTTCAAACTTCGTCGCGAGTTTGAGCTTATGACGAAGAAGGATTGGTAATAAGCGCTTCCTCCCACGACTGAAGTCACAGGAATCCGCGCGACGAAGTTTTGAAAAGAATATGATTAGAGAAATACAGGAATTAGCGAAAACCATCAACCAGAAAAGGTTGGTGGTTTTTTGATGCTTTTTAAATATAAGTAGGGCGTGTGTATGATTTTTCCCAATTATTTTTTACATTTAAAGGTATAAAGAATGATTTCAAAGTCCGATTTTCGGGACAGGTTATTTGATAAAATTTTAAATCATAAAACCTTAGAATGAAAAATTAAACCTGTAGCCTGAATACAGATTCATAAAGAGAATGTCGCACTGATGTTATCGACACCAATGCGACGAACTCTGATTGCTTAACACAAAATTTAAATATTTCAATCCACAGACATAATGATGAAGTCTGACAATAATAAATTAACACATTTAAAATAGAATGAAAAGATATATTTAGGCAGAAAATTACAGATTGACAAAATGAGATTATCATTGTATAATACTAACATAAAATATAAATGAATATTATATAGAAAGGGGGTGATAAATATTGATAAAGGATATGTATTTGGCCCATATCAGGTCAGATAAAACCGAACAATCTGTATCGGATCATTGTCGGGGGACAGCAGACATTGCAGGAATGATTATGAAACAGATTAACATGGAGTCTGCGGGATATCTTTCAGGATTAATTCACGATTTAGGTAAATCCAAGGAAGAGTACCGGGATTATCTTAAGAAAGCTGCAGCAGGGCAAAAAGTTGTACGAGGAAGTGTGAATCATACGTTTGCTGCTGTCAGATATCTGTTGACGAGCTATCATGATGGAAGCGATTATATTACAGATTTAACTGCGGAAATGATTGCTTATGCTGCCGGAGCACATCACGGTTTGTTTGACTGTGTAGATAAAACAAGACAGAGCGGATTTGATAAACGCATCGAGAAAGACGATATTGATTATGAGGAATCGATTCGTAATTATCTGATGGGCTGTGTAAACGAAGATGAAATTAGAAAACTGTTTGATTGTTCTTTGCAGGAAGTGAAAGAGGTGTTAAAGGATATCCAGAATGTGACAGAAGACATTGAGAGTTCTGACCTTATGTTTTATATAGGAATGCTGGAGAGGGTTTTGCTGTCTGCAGTTATTGATGGAGATCGAACAGATACTGCAAATTTTATGGAGGGAGGGGATTATCGAAAAATAGAAAGATATGCTGACTGGAAATCTGTACTTGATAGAATGGAAGCGAAGTTGGAGGAATTCTCACAAGACACGGCTATACTGAAAGCACGCAAGATTATTTCGGATAAGTGCAGGAACGTAGCAAATCAGAAATCAGGAATTTTCCGGTTAAATGTTCCTACCGGATCCGGGAAAACTCTTGCATCTTTGCGTTTCGCTCTTGCACATGCTGAAAAATGGAATAAAACAAGAATAGTTTTTGTGTCTCCATTGCTGAGTATTTTGGATCAGAACGCAGATGTGATACGTAAATTTGTCCAGGATGACAGTATCATTCTGGAACATCATTCGAATGTTGTAATTGAGGATAGTGAGTCAGAAGCTGAACGCTTGAGAAGAGAGTGTATGACTGAAAATTGGAGTTCGCCGATTATTATTACTACTATGGTTCAGCTTCTCAATACTTTTTTCGAAGGGAAAACAACTGCTATTCGCAGATTTCATTCCCTGATTGATGCAGTTATCATTATTGATGAAGTGCAGACAGTACCAAGCAAAATGCTGACATTATTTAATATGGCAATAAATTTTTTGTCAGAAATCTGTGGGACAACGATTGTATTATGCTCTGCTACACAGCCCTGCCTGGAAGAAACAGAGCACCCATTGCTGAAGCGACCATTAGATATGGTTCCAATGGAAAAGGAGTTATGGAAAGCATTTCAACGCACAGAGTTTATTCATATCGGCAATAAAACCTTACAGGACATACCGGAAGTGGCAGCCGATTTGATCAATCAGAATTCGAGTGGACTGATCATATGTAACAAAAGAGCTGAAGCGGAATATATATTTACAGCCCTTTCATCCAAATATGAATATTGTTATCATCTTTCTGCTTCTATGTGTATGGAACACCGGCGTAATATATTAGAGGAAATGCAGAATAAACTGAATAAAAAAGTAATCTGTGTTTCTACGCAGGTCATAGAGGCTGGTGTGGATATTTCCTTTGGCTGTGTGATTCGTTTACTTGCCGGGATGGACAGCGTGATCCAAGCTGCAGGGCGGTGCAACAGAAATGGAAAGATGAATGGGCTGGCTCCGGTATATCTGATAAATTGTCTGAATGAAAACCTGGACAGCCTGCCGGATATTCAGCTGGGAAAATCAGCATCAGAGGTTTTGATAGAGGAATTCTATCAGAACGGTGAGGTGTTTAAAGGGAGATTGGATTCGGATGAATCAATAGAATTTTACTATCGATATCTCTACAGTCAGATGGGGAAGGGATATCAGGATTTTTTAAAAAATGACGATTCCATATACAAGCTTCTTTCCGATAATATTGATTATGCCGATTATTATTGTGAGGCGGCTGGCCGATACCAGATGACACAGGCCTTTAAAACAGCAGGACAAATGTTTCAGGTGTTTGAAAACAATAAAACAGATGTGATTGTTCCATATCAGAAAGGGAAAGCAATCATTGCGGGTTTATGCTCAGAAAAAGCAAAGTATGATGAAGCATATACGCGGAAACTATTGAATCAGGCAAAGCCTTATTCTGTTTCGATCTATGAGTATCAAAAGAGAAAATTGCTTGAGGAACATGGATTAGCAACCGTATGTAATGACATCGCATGGGTTTTACATGGAGATTTCTATAATACCAATATTGGGCTTGTAACAGAGCCCGAAGAAAATACATATCTGGAGGTGTGAAATGAAACAAACGAAATATCCGAATATTGTTGAGTTTCAGGTAACAGGAGATTACGGATTGTTTTCCGACCCGATTATGCGGGTCGGAGGCGAAAAGTGCACTTACATGATACCGACCTATGAAGCACTGAAGGGAGTCCTCTCCTCTGTTTATTGGAAGCCAACCATCATATGGTATATCGATGCTCTAAGAGTTATAAATCCAATCCAGACAGAGGTAAAGGGAATCCGTCCGATTAAATATCGGGGCGGGAGTAATGAACTGGCTTATTATACCTATTTGAAAAATTGTGTGTATCAGGTGCAGGCTCATTTTGAATGGAATTTAAACAGGCCCGAGCTTGCGGAGGACAGAAATGAAAATAAGCATCATGAAATCGCAAAGAGAATGATAAAGAAAGGAGGCAGAAGAGATATTTTTCTCGGAACCAGAGAGTGTCAGGGATATGTAGAACCAATTGTATTTGGAGAAGGTGCAGGCGCATACGATAATTTGCCGGAATTGAGTTTTGGGACAATGTACCATGGCATCACATATGCTGATGAGGCGTATTCAGAAGAAACAAAGGGGATGATGACTGTGAATTTCTGGAATCCGGTCATGAAAAATGGAATCATTCGATTCCCGAGACCGGAAGAATGCCCGGCCCATAAAAAGATCCATCCGATGGAGATGAAAAAATTTGGAACAGAACTGTGCAATTTTTCGGGACTTAAAGAATTCGAGGGGGTGAAGTAATGGGGTTACTGCAAAGAGCCTGTGAGACATATGATGCGCATAGTCACTTGGCAGGAGAGGTTAGAGGAGATATGCAGACATTGCCGCCCATCGCGCATATGCTGGCATCCCCGAAAGTTTTGATTACTATCAATCAGGACGGGAAGTTTGTTAGCGCCCGGGCGATTGATAAGAATGAACCGAAGGTTGTTATTCCGGTAACCGAGGAATCTATGGGAAGGACAAGCGCACCCTGCCCTCATCCGCTCTGTGATCAGATTGCATATCTGGCGGATTATGATTCAAAAAAGCATGCTTTGTATGAGAAGCAATTAATTGACTGGGAACAGTCAGAGTACGGTCATCCTAAGTTGACGGCTATCCTGAAATATATCCAGGGGAAGACGATTTTGAAAGATCTGCAAACTTCTGAATGCATGAAGTTTTCAGATAATGGAAGACCAAAAGATGATAAAACGCTTATCGCATGGAGTGTGATAGGGCTCGGAATGAAAAGTGGGCCGACATATTCTGACAGAGAATTGATGGATTGTTTTATTAATTATTATAAAAGTATTAAAGACAGTCCAATGGATTTTTGCCAAATCTCGGGGACATATCAACAGATTGCCGGTCAGCATGCAAAAGGGATTATTCCGATCAACGGGAACGCAAAACTGATATCGGCAAATGACAAAACAAATTTCACGTATCTGGGGAGATTTACAACAGACCGGCAGGCGGTTTCAATTAGTTATGAAGCTTCACAAAAAGCACACAATGCTCTAAGTTGGCTTGCGGTAAATCAAAGCGTTTCCGTGATTCGCGGCAACAGGACTTTTTTATGCTGGAATCCGCAGGGAAAACCAATCCCGAAATTTGACAGCCCTTTAAAGAAGCGGAGTAAAGACTGTAAGATTGAACCTTCTGATTATAAGGATCAGTTATACAAAACAATAATGGCTTTTCGTAAAGATGGTCAACTGACGGGGAATGAAGTCGCTGTTCTGGCAATATTTGATGCTGCAACGACCGGGCGGTTATCGCTAACCTATTACAAAGAATTATCGACTTTTAAGTTCTTGGAACGCCTTCGGATGTGGGATGAGACATGCTGTTGGTACGATAATCGTTATGGCGTAGAAAGCCCTTCTCTTCTTCAGATTGTAGAATGCTCTCTGGGAAATGAGAGAGAGGAGAAAGGGAAGACTGTTCTATATGTGGATGAAAGAGTGAAGTCACAGCAATTACAGAGATTGATTTCCTGCCGGATCGATAATAACAAATCATTCCCGACGGATTTATTGCAGGCTATTGTGAACCGCGCATCAAATCCGATGGCTTATAAGAATCCAACAGCATATGGAAGTCAATATGGAAAGGTTCTTTTTACCGCCTGTGCTGTTATAAGAAAGTACCGATATGATAAATTTAATGAGGAGGAATGGGATATGGCGTTGGAACCGCACAGAAAAAACAGAAGCTATCAATATGGCAGGTTATTAGCTGTTATGGAAAAGGCAGAAAGAGAAGCATACAAACAACAGGGAGATAAAGATGAGAGAGAGACAAATGCAATACGTATGCAATCTGTATTTTCCAGACGTCCGGAATATGCATCCAGAATTGTAATAGAGAAATTAAAACAGGCATATCTGCCAAGACTTACTGTGACAAGAAGAAATCACTTTGAGAAACTCTTTGAGGAAATATATGAAGAATTGTCCGTTTTCCCGGAGGAAGAGATGAATAAGGCATTAGAAGACACCTACTTAATGGGATATTATTTACAGAAAAATGAATTATATAAATCCGGTAAAGACAAAAAAGAGGAGGAATAATAGGATGGGAGTATTAAAGAATAAGATTGATTTTGTTGTGCTGGTATCTGTAAACAAGGCAAATGCAAATGGAGATCCATTAAACGGCAACAGACCGCGTACAGATTACGATGGATTTGGCGAAATGTCAGATGTTTGCATTAAGAGAAAAATCAGAAACCGTATGCAGGATATGGGGGCGAAAATATTTGTGCAATCGGATGATCGCTGCGATGACGGTTGTGATAGTTTGAGCAAAAGAGCAGAAGCAAATGGATTCAAAGAAATTAAAAAAGAAGATGAATTTGCAAAGAAGGCATGCGAGACATGGCTGGATGTTAGAACTTTTGGGCAAGTGTTTGCTTTTAACAAGTTAGACTGTAAATCAGTCGGAGTGAGAGGCCCCGTTTCGATTCATCAGGCTGTAAGCGTTTCTCCTGTAGAAATTGAGTCGCTTCAAATCACAAAAAGTGTAAGTGGTGATAAAGGAGATAAGGGAGGGCGGTCTTCTGATACCATGGGTATGAAGCACTATGTAAAGTTCGGCTTATACAAAATCAAAGGATCTATTAACGTCCAATTAGCTGAGAAAACCGGATTTTCAGAAGCTGATGCCGAGATGGTGAAAGAATGCCTGCGTACGTTATTTGTGAATGATGCTTCATCTGCCCGCCCGGATGGATCTATGGAGGTGATTCAATTATATTGGTGGAAACATAATTGTAAAGATGGACAATACTCCTCTGCAACGGTTCATCGTTCCGTAAAGATTGAATTAAAGGAAGGAGTAGTGCTTCCAACAGATATCGATGACTACAATATTATTGTGAAAGAACTTCCCGGGCTGGAGCCGGAGATTGTCGATGGCATTTAAAGAAGAAGATTTTTTGCAGCTTTCAGGCATACAGCATTTCCTGTTTTGCCGAAGACAGTGGGCTCTGATTCATATCGAGCAGCAGTGGGCTGAAAATGTAAAAACAGTTGAAGGCGAGTTGATGCATAAAAAGGTGCACTCAGAGGATTATCAGGAACGCAGAAAGAATGTCCTGAAAGTCAGTGCATTAAGAGTTCAATCATATACTCTTGGAGTATCAGGTGAATGTGATCTTGTGGAATTCCATTCGGATGATAACGGAGTCCCTCTAAAGGAAACGGAGGGACTCTGGATACCATATCCGATTGAATACAAAAGAGGACGGGCAAAATCTGATCATTCAGATATTGCACAATTATGCGCACAGGCGATTTGTCTGGAAGAAATGTTTTGCTGTGATGTCAAGAAAGGTGCCTTGTATTATGGGGAGACAAGAAGGCGGCAGGAAATAGAATTTTCTGAGGAGATCAGGAGTCTGGTTAGAAATGCATTGAAAGAGATGCATGAATTGTACAAGAGAGGATATACGCCGAAGGTGAAACCGAAGAAGGGCTGTAAGTCATGTTCTCTTCAAGAAATATGTCTCCCAGATTTGCTGAAAAACCGTTCCGTAGAAAAATATCTTAGAGAAGAATTGCAGGAGAAACCATGCGACATTTATTAAATACACTATTTGTAACACTGGAAGATTCATATGCGTCTTTGGATGGTGAAAATATAGTGATCAGCGTTGGAAAAGATGAGGTGGGCAGGTTTCCACTGCACATATTAGAAAGTGTTTTTTTGTTTTCGTATGCCGGTGCATCGCCCGCACTTATGGGTAAGTGTGCTCAAAACCATATTAATATGGCTTTATTATCTCCAAGAGGGCGCTTCCTATGCCGCGTTACAGGTATGTCAAGCGGCAATGTTCTTTTGCGAAAAGAACAATATAGGATTTCAGATGACCAGGAACGCAGCTGTCTTATCGCACGCAATTTTATTTTTGGTAAAATCAGCAATTCCAGACATGTTTTAAATCGGACGAAAAGAGATCATGCACATAGAATTAATGAAGAGAAGTTTGCTGAATCTTCAAAGCAATTGAAAGATATGTTAAGCGATATTATGACTGAAACGAATCTGGAGTCATTGCGAGGATATGAGGGTGCAGCAGCAACTATTTACTTCAATTGTTTTGACGATATGATTCTGCGAAACAAAGAAGATTTTAAATTTGCATCCAGAAATCGAAGGCCTCCATTGGATCGCGTAAATGCATTATTATCATTCGTATACAGCATGTTGGGAAATGATTGTGCATCTGCACTTGAGATGGTTGGGTTGGATGCATATGTTGGTTTTCTTCATAGAGACAGGCCGGGAAGGATTTCTCTGGCGCTGGATTTGATGGAAGAACTACGCTCATGTATTGCGGACAGATTTGTGATTACTATGATTAATAATCGAATGGTTTCTGGTTCAGATTTTGAATGTCAGGAAAACGGAGCAGTATTATTAAGTAATGACGGACGCAAGAAAGTTCAAAAGGAGTGGCAGAATCATAAGCAAGAGGTTATTATTCATCCATTTTTGAAGGAAAAATTAAAATGGGGTTTAATCCCGTATGTTCAGGCTCTGTTGCTGGCAAGATATATACGCGGTGACAGCGATGGGTATCCTCCGTTTTTGTGGAAGTGAAATGATATGTTAATTGTTGTGACATATGATGTAAATACAGAGACATCAGAGGGAAGAAAACGACTTAGAAAAATTGCAAAAGAATGTGTAAACTATGGACAAAGAGTACAGAATTCAGTTTTTGAATGCTCACTTGATGCTGGGCAATATCGAATGTTTCAGGCTCGTCTAGTGGAAATTATGGATAAGGACAAAGACAGTTTAAGATTCTATAATCTTGGAAATTCGGCAAAATCAAAAATAGAGCATTTTGGAAAGAAGGAAGGGTATCAGGCCGAAGGATTACTTATCTTGTAGTGCGAAGAAGAAGCGTACATGATTTTTCTGCTAAGTTCGCACTACATAATGGTGCTCTGTTTGACTTTTTTAAACTTAATATGTAATCTCTTGTTAATATGTTGGTAATAATTATTCCATCTATTGATAAGATGACTGTATTTAAGAAAATTAATATGTATGTGTTTGTGCATATTTGCCGTCACACCCCGTGGAGGGGTGTGTGGATTGAAATAATTCCAACGGATGCACCGCCGCCGCCTAACCAGGTCACACCCCGTGGAGGGGTGTGTGGATTGAAATTCGGATGCGGATGTAATCGCACTGGATGATGAATGTCACACCCCGTGGAGGGGTGTGTGGATTGAAATAAAAGAGACAGTATCAATACATTAGAAGACGTCTGTCACACCCCGTGGAGGGGTGTGTGGATTGAAATGGCTGTCGCCGTCTTACAACGCCGTACCGCAAAGGGTCACACCCCGTGGAGGGGTGTGTGGATTGAAATGTGTTTAGAATCGCCGTTTTTGAGACGCCTAAATAGTCACACCCCGTGGAGGGGTGTGTGGATTGAAATTGGTCATAATCCGGTTATGGTAAAAATGAGAAGTGGTCACACCCCGTGGAGGGGTGTGTGGATTGAAATATCTTTGTCCCGTCAGCAAGCTCGACGATATTAGTCACACCCCGTGGAGGGGTGTGTGGATTGAAATGATTGCAAACAATCGGTCCGTAGAAATTAACGAAGTCACACCCCGTGGAGGGGTGTGTGGATTGAAATCCTCCTGTAGTTAGATGCTCAATCGTGATATTAGTCACACCCCGTGGAGGGGTGTGTGGATTGAAATCATTGGCAGTCGTCCTGGAATAACGAGTTTTGCATGTCACACCCCGTGGAGGGGTGTGTGGATTGAAATGTTAATCAGCTCGGAAATATAAGTCTTGCGGGCCGTCACACCCCGTGGAGGGGTGTGTGGATTGAAATTTTTGTGCAGTCAGCGACAATCCTGACGAATGAGTCACACCCCGTGGAGGGGTGTGTGGATTGAAATATCTAAGCAGGACCGGTCACGCTTTGCTGAGACAGGTCACACCCCGTGGAGGGGTGTGTGGATTGAAATTCTGGTATAAAGATCCATTAAATCACCTCACTGAGTCACACCCCGTGGAGGGGTGTGTGGATTGAAATATATCATAAAGGAGGTGAATGATATGCGTTGCGCTGTCACACCCCGTGGAGGGGTGTGTGGATTGAAATGCGTCACGGTCAGACCAGTCGTCGTAAGAACCTGTCACACCCCGTGGAGGGGTGTGTGGATTGAAATTGGCTATATTGCGCCGAAGATTGCGGACGCCGCCTAGTCACACCCCGTGGAGGGGTGTGTGGATTGAAATTGACAGCTGTCGAAGGATGTAAAAGGCAGGGTCTGTCACACCCCGTGGAGGGGTGTGTGGATTGAAATGCAATCTTGCCGATCGGGCTGTCCGGACCGGTGTCACACCCCGTGGAGGGGTGTGTGGATTGAAATATTTTATGAATGTTTCGAACGAAAAGCTTACAAGTCACACCCCGTGGAGGGGTGTGTGGATTGAAATCAGCTTATTAAATATGGTTGGTATGAGTCCAAAGTCACACCCCGTGGAGGGGTGTGTGGATTGAAATTGTTCATATCTTCTTTTTATTTCATCCATTTTTTGTCACACCCCGTGGAGGGGTGTGTGGATTGAAATTCTGTACAAGACATTCGTTTGATCATGTTGCATATCGTCACACCCCGTGGAGGGGTGTGTGGATTGAAATCGGCAACGACTGACCCGACAGTGACACCGGCTCCGGTCACACCCCGTGGAGGGGTGTGTGGATTGAAATTGCGTCACGTATAGCGTGTTTTCGCTCGTTGCCGGTCACACCCCGTGGAGGGGTGTGTGGATTGAAATATGTTGAATGAGGTTGATGAAAAATATGATAGTCACACCCCGTGGAGGGGTGTGTGGATTGAAATCCTGCTCTCGTGGTAACGTTTATCACGAGGGCAACGTCACACCCCGTGGAGGGGTGTGTGGATTGAAATCCACAATCGCAACGGCAGATCCATCTTGTATGCGTCACACCCCGTGGAGGGGTGTGTGGATTGAAATGGGAATGGAAAAATGAAACAGATCTTTGATGCTGTCACACCCCGTGGAGGGGTGTGTGGATTGAAATATGAACGTCACCAATGAGAAGCTGACGAAAGCTGTCACACCCCGTGGAGGGGTGTGTGGATTGAAATGCAGCTCACGGACGTTAATACTGCAGTGCAGGCGGTCACACCCCGTGGAGGGGTGTGTGGATTGAAATCCCGAGATTACCGTTAAGTAACTGGTTACTTGACGTCACACCCCGTGGAGGGGTGTGTGGATTGAAATGGGACATAGTAGCGCACTTTTGGCCGCTTACCACGTCACACCCCGTGGAGGGGTGTGTGGATTGAAATAGACTTTGCAAAGGCTATTAACGGAAAAGATTCAGTCACACCCCGTGGAGGGGTGTGTGGATTGAAATATCGATGATTGCGATATACGCATCCGGGTTACCTGTCACACCCCGTGGAGGGGTGTGTGGATTGAAATAATTCCGTTAAGATTATATACAGTTGTCTCAATAGTCACACCCCGTGGAGGGGTGTGTGGATTGAAATACAGTTCCGGACATACTCACAACGCGATGTTGATGTCACACCCCGTGGAGGGGTGTGTGGATTGAAATGCCGAGACAGACAACCCTATCCAATTACATAAGAGTCACACCCCGTGGAGGGGTGTGTGGATTGAAATAAATGGGTTGAATCTGACCATACCGCCCTTATCAGTCACACCCCGTGGAGGGGTGTGTGGATTGAAATCTTAAAAATTGGTATAAAAAAGACAGGTGGTCTGTGTCACACCCCGTGGAGGGGTGTGTGGATTGAAATCGTCAAGATCATCAATTGTAAGAGCACAGATTTGTCACACCCCGTGGAGGGGTGTGTGGATTGAAATCAACATCCGGGCTGCTGCCAAGTGCTTTTTGGTGTCACACCCCGTGGAGGGGTGTGTGGATTGAAATTTTAAGAAACAACCTGAAACAGATCAAAGCCAGTGCAGTCACACCCCGTGGAGGGGTGTGTGGATTGAAATATAGCATCCTTAAATGTAATAATGCTGTGCGATTTGGTCACACCCCGTGGAGGGGTGTGTGGATTGAAATCCCATTATTTCTATCAACGATATATACCAATGGAGTCACACCCCGTGGAGGGGTGTGTGGATTGAAATCTTTTCCGCTGTCTTCCGAGCTTTGACAGCATCTTGTCACACCCCGTGGAGGGGTGTGTGGATTGAAATAAAGGTCATCTTTATGGAGGGCGTAAAGATCGAAAGTCACACCCCGTGGAGGGGTGTGTGGATTGAAATACTTGGCCAGTGGCAGTTAGACGCACATGCTTATTGTCACACCCCGTGGAGGGGTGTGTGGATTGAAATCTTTAGCGCATCAACAGTTTCGGAATGTGCGTGTCACACCCCGTGGAGGGGTGTGTGGATTGAAATTGCCAGCATCTGGTTCCAGGCGTCATCCGCATTTGTCACACCCCGTGGAGGGGTGTGTGGATTGAAATTTAGATGACAGCAGTAAGGTTGACAGCAGAATGCGTCACACCCCGTGGAGGGGTGTGTGGATTGAAATCATATGCCCACGATAGATATGTGCCAGATGGTCAGTCACACCCCGTGGAGGGGTGTGTGGATTGAAATTGAGATGAACGCTTGTTTTTCCGCAAGGTCATTTGTCACACCCCGTGGAGGGGTGTGTGGATTGAAATACATCTAACTCGGGTTAACTCCGTGGGGTTTTCAGTCACACCCCGTGGAGGGGTGTGTGGATTGAAATTCTGACATCTGTACCATACATAAGGTCTGTACGAGTCACACCCCGTGGAGGGGTGTGTGGATTGAAATGTTGCCGCAAACAGAGCGGCACTCTTCTCGAAGTGTCACACCCCGTGGAGGGGTGTGTGGATTGAAATGACATGCAGCAGATGAAACCACAAAAACAACAAGTCACACCCCGTGGAGGGGTGTGTGGATTGAAATTGTGTGTCACAGGCACATGCTAAGTACCTTTCTACCGTCACACCCCGTGGAGGGGTGTGTGGATTGAAATGCTCTGTCTTCCTCTACACCTCGCAGAATCGTCGTCACACCCCGTGGAGGGGTGTGTGGATTGAAATGCATTGATATCCACTATCTGTGCATACCCAATATTGTCACACCCCGTGGAGGGGTGTGTGGATTGAAATATATTTGCTGTGCAATCTCGTAGTATACTTTCCGGTCACACCCCGTGGAGGGGTGTGTGGATTGAAATAGCACATTTACCATGAGCAGAGTCCTGCCAAGCCTTGTCACACCCCGTGGAGGGGTGTGTGGATTGAAATATCACCCATGTTTGCGATTTTGTAGGCATAATCGTCACACCCCGTGGAGGGGTGTGTGGATTGAAATCTCATTTTCGGAATGCGACGTAGACTGCGATGTAGTCACACCCCGTGGAGGGGTGTGTGGATTGAAATAAGTGTCATAGTGGGAAAAGGGAACATTGGCTGTCGTCACACCCCGTGGAGGGGTGTGTGGATTGAAATATGACTCTGATTTTCTGCTGGACGCTGAAAAATGTCACACCCCGTGGAGGGGTGTGTGGGTTGATGTCTATCGTTTCATCCCATTTTGCTCAAAGCCGCTGTCCAGGAACGCCTTCATATAGTCAGAGACTTCTCCGATCGGAGAACCCATATCCCAGGCAGCGAGCTCTTTTCCGTGGGGGATATAATCGCTGACGTTATCAGCAGTGATGACGGTTCCGACAGTCAGGGTTTCTTCAGGCACTTCTTTTCCCTGAATCAGGTCATAGGCCTGAACGACAGAGATGTAACCCTGCAGCAAGCACCAGTCATACAGGGTGCCGTAGATTTCGCTGGCTTCTATGGATTCTAACGCCAGCAGGTTTCCGTCCAGTCCTGCCACGAGGATACCGTCATCTCCGCCGACCTTTTTCCCGTTTTCTTTTAAGTCGTTTACAGCGCCGCAAGCCATAAGGTCGTTGCAGCACAGAGCGGCATCGATATCACTGTGGGACTGAATGATATTGGCCATTTTTCCGGCCGCCGTATCCTGGTCATAGTTCGCGCTCTGGGAGTCAACGATCGTGATGCCATCATATTCAGCTATCGCCTGTTCAAAACCGGCAGTTCTCTGCTGAGAGGAACTGGCTGCCTCGATTCCGCGCAGAATGATGACATTGCTCTGACCGCCGAGTTTCTCGCAGACATCTTTGCCCATCAGGTAAGCCAGTTCCTGATAATCTTCACCGACAAAATTCGGCATGTATTCTTTTTCCTCTTTATCTCATGATAATTCCTCCTTTAAAAAATCATCTTTGATGGATTGTATTGTAACAGCAAACAATCGGAAGGTAATGTCAAAATGAATTTTCAATGATGCATTATTGAAATGATAGAATTCCATTTGCTTTGTGCAAAACACCATACGTTTTTCTCTTGAAGATGAAAGGGATACGACTTGAAATACAAGCAAAAGAACGTTTCCAGGATTTTGATAACCGGATGGATAGTATGTTGGTTCTGTGCTATAATAGGAACACTGCAAAGAGTAAAATGGAAGAAGGGAGAGTGTGGGAGAATGCATTTTTCATGCGGAATCGTCAGGCCGCCATATGAGCTTTATTCCTGTTTTCTGCAGGTGACGAAAGGGTGTTCACATAATAAGTGCAGGTTCTGCACGTTTTTCAAGGAGGCTGCGTTTGCGGTCTCTCCGGAGAGTGAAATCATAGAGGATCTGAAGGAGATCCGGGATGAAGGACTGCAAGTTCACAGGATTTTTCTGCAGGGAGCAGACCCGTTTGTCCTTTCTTATGAAAGGCTGAAGCGAATCATGGAACTGATTCGGGAGTATCTGCCGTGGGAAGTGACTGTCGGAGGGTATGGCCGGGTCGACAGCGTCAGGAATAAGAGTGTTGAGCAACTGAAAGCCTTAAAAGAGATGGGCTATGATATGATGATCTTCGGAATCGAGTCCGGCGATGATGCGGTTCTTGAAAAAATGAACAAGGGTTACCGGGCTTCGGATATCGTGGAGCAGCTTTCCAAGATGGATCAGGCGGGCTTGCGCTATTCGGTGATTTTTCTGTACGGACTGGGCGGACATGACTACGGACTGGGGCATGCACAGAAAACAGCGGAGGTCTTAAACCGGCTTTCTCCGGCACGCGTGCTGGCTTCCGGATTAAGTATTTTTCCGGATACGCCACTGATGGAAGAGGTAAGACAGGGGGAGTTTGCGGAGGCGACGGAGACAGAGAAGATTCGGGAATTGTATCACTTTATTGATACGCTAAAGATTTCCACGATTCTGGATGCGACGAATGTATCGAATATGATGCCGGTATTCGGGCATCTGCCGGAGGAAAAGGATCAGCTCCTGGCTGCTCTGGAAAAGGGTCTGGAGAAGCAGGGGGAGGACAGGCTGCGCCTGCGCAGAGAACAAATGAGAAGCCTGTGAGAAAGGGGAGAATCGTACGATGATGTTAGACAAAAATTTTACGGATTTTCTTGAGGAATTGTCGAGTGCCGCACCGGTGCCGGGCGGCGGGGGCGCGAGTGCGGCGGTCGGAGCGCTTGCGGCTGCGCTGGCCTCTATGGTGGCGAATCTGACCACGGGAAAGAAAAAATATGCCGCCTATGAGGAGGATATCCGGCGGATTTTAAAAGATTCTGAGAAGAAACGGAAGGAATTGACGGCGCTGGCAGATGCGGATGCAGAGGCGTTTCAACCGCTTGCGAAGGCGTATGGTCTGCCGAAGACGATGCCGGAGGAAATTGCGCACAGAGAAGAAGTGATGAAAACTGTGCTGTATGACGCAAGCATCGCTCCGCTCCGGATCATGGAAACGGTGACAGATGTGATCCGGCTGATTGAAGAAGTGGCTGAAAAGGGCAGTGTGATGGCTGTCAGTGACGCGGGGGCTGCAGCGGTCTTTGCGCAGGCCGCCTTAAAAGGAGCCTCTCTGAATGTATTTATCAATACAAAGTCCATGAAAGACCGGGAGACGGCCGCGGCCCTGAATGAACAGGCGCGCCGCATGATCGGGGAGGGCGAGGCACTCACGGACCGTATTTTTGAGATGGTGATGAACCGGCTGGATAATTAGAAGAAGTGTGCCTGTTTTTCACAGTGAGGAAGAGATAAGAAGGTGAAGAAAAATGAAGACGGGAAAGTCAAAAGCAGCTTCCATGGACATGCTGAATGGACCGATGTTAAGAAAAATGCTGCTTTTTGCGCTGCCCCTGGCTGCAGGGAGTATCCTCCAGCAGCTGTTCAACGCAGTAGATGTTGCGGTAGTAGGGCGGTTCGCCAGCAGTCAGGCTCTGGCGGCGGTCGGAGCGAACGCTCCGGTCGTGGGACTGCTGATTAATCTGTTTGTAGGTATTTCGGTCGGCAGCAATGTAGTGATCGCGCATTGTATAGGGAAGGGAGAAGAGAACCGGATTGGTGCTGCGGTACATACATCAATGCTTCTGGCGGTGATCAGCGGGACAGGCCTCATGATTTTGGGCATTCTGATTGCGAAGCCATTGCTTCTGCTGTTGTCGACTCCCGATAATGTCATTGGAATGGCGGCGATCTATCTGCGGATTTACTGCATCGGCATGCCCTTTATTATGGTCTACAATTTTGGGGCCGCAATCTTAAGGAGTGCCGGAGATACCAGAAGACCTCTGTACTGTCTGATTGTATCAGGAGTATTGAACGCATGCCTGAATATCGTTTTTGTTATTGTATTTCATATGGGGGTGGCCGGAGTAGCGATTGCCACATCCATCTCGAATGCGGTGAGTGCTGTAATGATTCTATATTTTTTGCAGCATGCAGGCGGGAACATGAGGTTAAGAAGGAAAGAATTGCGAATAGAGAAGAATCAGCTGAAACGGATCCTTCAGATCGGGATACCGGCAGGAATTCAGGGCATGGTCTTTTCGATTGCTAATGTGTGTATCCAGGCATCGATCAACAGCTTTGGTTCTGATGCTGTGGCCGGTTCCGCAATCGCTCTGAATTTTGAGTATATTTCTTATTTTGTTGTGAACGGCTTTAATTCTGCGGTGATGACATTCATCAGTCAGAATCTGGGCGCCGGGAAACGGGACCGCTGTCAGAGAGCCTATGCGATCGGTATGAGCTGTGCGGTCATTTCCATTGTGATCTTAAATACCCTGATTTATCTCAACCGGGGATTCTTTATCGGAATCTTCACAGAAGATCCTGCTGTGGCCCAGTATGCGGCGACCCGATTGTTTTATCTGCAGCTGTTTCATTTCCTGATCTGCTCCTATGAGATTACCGGGTCGGCGCTGCGGGGACTGGGAAGATCCCTGGTCCCCGCCGTCCTGACCATATTCGGGACATGTATCTTGAGAATCGTCTATATCAATACCGTTGTTCCGGTACATCACGACTTTCGTGTTCTGATGGGCGTTTATCCATTGTCCTGGATCGTCACCGGTTTCATGGTCATACTGGCATATGTGATGGTTTGGAGACGGCAAGGTGCTCCGATACAGCGTCTTCCATAAATTGCTGATGATGCAGACGGTAATAATATCCTTTTTGTGCGAGCAGGGAATGATGTGTTCCCTGCTCGATGATTTTTCCGTCTTTCATGACGAGGATGACATCGGCATCCCGGATGGTAGAGAGGCGGTGGGCGATCATGAAGCTGGTGCGGCCCTTTGTTACGGTCAGAATCGCCTCCTGGATGGCTTTTTCCGTGAGTGTGTCTACGCTGCTGGTCGCTTCATCCAGAATCAGGATCCTGGGATCCGCGAGCAGGGCACGGGCAAAGCTTAACAGCTGTTTCTCCCCGGTGGAAAGCAAATCGCCGCCTTCCCCGACATCGGTATCATATCCCTTTTCCATACGTGCAATGACAGGTTCCGCGTTGACACGCCGTATGGCTGTCTCGATTTCTTCCATGGAAGCATTTTCATTCCCGTATTGCAGGTTTTCCAGAACCGTTCCGGAGAACAGATGAGGGGTCTGGAGAACATAGCCGATATGGCTGTGAAGCCAGAGCTGGCTGCGTTCCCGCGCATCCTTTCCGTCAATGAGGATCTGGCCGCCGGTCGGTTCGAAGAAGCGGCAGACCAGATTGACCAGCGTGCTCTTCCCGGCGCCGGTCTCGCCAACGATGGCGACCATGGAACCCTGGGGCACCTTCAGATTAAAATGCTCCAGCACATTTTCCTCACCGTCCGGGTAGCGGAAGGTCACATCTTTAAACTCGATATCTCCATGCAGCGGTTCCCAGTTCTCTTTTTTCGGGGAAAAGGAGTCGCCGTATTTTTCAATCACTTCCGGTGTGTCATTCACATCGGATGTTGTATTTAACAGGTTTTCGATACGCTCAATATTGACCTGGGAGTGAATCAATTCCCCGATCACATTGACCAGGTCCTGCACGTAGGCGCTCATGGATGTCGCGTAGTTCATGAAGACGGCAAGATTTCCGAGAAGGAGAAGTCCTTCCAGATGAAGGATGCCGCCTCTCCAGAGCACGAGCGCCAGGGCAATGCTGGAGAAGAAAACGATGGTTCCGCGAAAGAGTGCCTGATAGCGTCCGGCCCGGATCGAAGCGGCGCGCATGGCTGAGGTATCTTTTTCGAAGTCCCGCTGCATCTTGTCTTCAATAACCAGGGATTTGATGGTCTTTGCTCCGGTGATCCCCTCATTGAAATTGCCGGTAATGACACTGTTCAACTCACGTACGACACGGTTTTCTCTGGTGACTCTGCGTGAAAACCAGGCAGTCGCCAGAATTTCCAGCGGCAGTACAATGAGCAGCAGCAGGCCAAGCTTCGGATTCAGGAGGAACATGGACACAAAGATACCAATCAGATAGACGATGGTCGATGCTGCGTCCAAAAGTCCCCAGCTGGTGATCATGCCGATCTTGTTCGGATCAGAGATGATCCTGGAATGGATGTATCCGACGCTGTTCTGATTGAAATAACTGAAAGAAAGGGTCTGTACATGGTCAAAACAGGCCTGCCGGATATCCTGGTCTACGATGACCTCGGTCTTGCTGGCGACAAATACGCCGATGGATGTCACGAGGCCATAGACCAGAAGCAGTGCGACATAACCTGTGACCATAACCGGGAGGGTATCCAGCGTGTTCAGGCCGATATAATGGTTGATCGCATAATTCTGAAACAGCGGCAGTATGATGTCGATCAGACTGCTGATGCCCATGGTAATCAGCACGATGATAATCATTTTTTTATGCGGCTTCGCAAATTTCCAGATTTGAGGAATGCCAAAGTATTTCAGATGTGTAATCTTGTCATGGTTCGTTTTTTCATTCATTGGACAATTCCTCCTTTCCCAGCTGTATGCCGCAGATTGTCTGATAGAGTCCGGGACGGCCGGACAGTTCTTCATGGGTGCCCCTGTCCGCGATTTTTCCGTCTTTTAAAACCAGAATCTGATCTGCTGCCATCAGGGTGGTGATCCGGTGGCTGATCAGAATCACGGTAGAATGGCCGGTGGAGGCCTTCAGGTTTGCACGGATGGCGGCGTCTGTCTCCGCATCGACAGCAGAGAGAGAGTCGTCGAAAATAAGGATCGGCGTGTGCTGTGAGAGGGCGCGCGCAATGGCAGTCCGCTGTTTCTGGCCTCCTGAGAGCGTCACGCCGCGCTCTCCGACAAAGGTGTCAAAGCCCTTCGGGAAATGCTCGACTGCATCTGAGAGAACGGCCATGTCAGCAGCTTTCCGGATGCTGTCGCTGTCGGCCTCATCCTGTGTGATACCGATGTTCTCCGCAATGCTCCTGCTGAACAGATAGGGCTCCTGCATCACATAGCCGATATTTTTTCTGACCCAGGAAGCGGGCATTTTCTGCAGGTCTGTGCCGCCCACGGTGATCCGCCCGTTTTCAGCAGGAAGTTTCCAGAAGCGTGTTAAAAGCTGTGCAAGTGTGCTTTTCCCGCTGCCGGTCGCTCCGAGGATTCCGAGTGTGGAACCTGCCGGAATCGTAAAGCTGACATCATCCAGCAGCTTTGGCTGATCAGGGTAGGAAAAAGTGACGTGTTCAAAGACGATGTCACGGTCCATGGGGGCTTCGACGGCATCGGGATCATCTGTTTCCGGTGCGGCGCACATGATCTCATAAATACGCTGAATGGAAACACCGGTCTTGCTCATTTCACTTAAGACACGTCCCATGGAACGGACGGGCCGCAGCAGCATCGTCATATAAGACAGAATCGCCAGCAGGGCACCGACGGTGAGATTGCCGCGGACACACATGACAACGCCGAATGCCAGGATGCCCAGCATGATCAGACCGCTGATCAGATCGATGAAAAAGAAATAGATCGTGAACAGTTTCCCGAGCTTTACCCAATGCATGGTAACGGTCCTGTTCTGTTGATCAAAGCGTTTCTGTTCGGCGCGCTCTTTCCCGAAGGCGCGTACCACGCGGACTCCTGTCAGATTTTCCTGCGCGATACTGGACAGCGCGCCCTCGTTCTCATCACAGGCACGGAAATTCTCAGTGATTCCGTGATGGAACCAGAGAGAGATACTGACGATCACGGGGATGCTGACCAGAGCGATGAGCGCCAGCTGCCAGCTGATCCGGAACATGAAAAACAGGGAGAAGGCGATGGTCACCAGCATGGAAAACAGGTTCACCAGATGCTCGGAAAGGAAGGTCTTCACGCTTTCCACATCGGAGGTGCACCGCTGAATGACATCGCCGGTCTGGTGTGAGCTGTGCCACTCCGCAGACAGACGCTCAATGTGCCCGAACAGTTCATCTCTCATCCGGCGGACAAACTGTTCTCCGCCCTTTACAACGCTCATGTGATAAATATAGCGCAGAACGACCGCAAGCAGAGAAGTGACGATAACGGCCGCGGCGGCAAGCCACAGATGAGAGCGCAAAAAAGCGATGCCGCCCATTTCTGACATCCACTGCGTGAGAAAGGAAGGCATCGCTTTTGTATTGTTTCGCAAAATACCGTCGATTGTGTACTCGATAATCTTTGGCCGGATCATTTCTGCCAGGGAAGATGCACACGAGAAAATGGCGGCAATGACAAAGTACAGCTTCGCCCCTTTCAGGAAGCGGAATATCATATCTGATTTTCTGGTTTGATTTGTAAAAGTACTTGTATTATTCATAGTTTGTATATTCTATCATATTTATATGGAATTGCAAGTCCCTGAGAAGAACTTCTTTTCCGGCAGAAGGAGGAAGGGCAGACATGCGGGACTTCACAGAAACGGCGCGCAGGTATATAATGAGTTCTATCAGAGAAAAACAGAGGTGACAGAATGGAATCAAGTAAAATTCCGGTAGATAAACTCCTGGCGGAAAGCTTTAAGGAGCTGGCCTGCCGGCAGCAGATTGACAAAATTACAATTAAACAGATTACAGATAAGGCGGGGGTGACACGCCCTACTTTTTACCGGCATTTCACTGACAAATATAATCTGCTGGAATGGATTCTGGTACAGGAAATACTGGTGCCGGCGCAGCCGCTGATCGCGAACGGCATGATCAACGAGGCTATGATGCTCATTTTCTTTAATATAGAAAAAGAAAAGAATTTTTATATGCATGCGGCCCGGATGGAAGGACAGAACTCCCTGAACAACATGGTAGAGACGGGGATCCGGGCTTTGTTAAGCGGGATGATCAAGGAGAGGATGAAGGATAAGGAACTGAAAAATAAGTGGCTGACGCCGGACAGACTGGCGGACTATTATTCCAGGTCCATGGCGTATATCGTGATGACCTGGATTCAGAGCGGCATGGAAATCTCCCCGACCGAACTTCTGGAGGTCTACAACTTTATGATCACGCGTTCTCTGGCCGATGTGCTGCAGGACATGGATCATTCCTGAAGATGTCAGCTGACGCTGACCCGAATTCCGCGCTAAGTCTCGCGAGCGAGACTTGAATTACAAATATATAGGGTACATGTTACACATCAGAGGAAATGTAGCTTTGCGTGATACAATCAGAATCCCCTGTTTACCATATTGAATCATTTGCCCCGAAAAAGTATAGAAAACAGTTACATTACAAAAAGATTGGATATTGTAATATCTGATCTTTTTTTCTATTCTTGAGAAACAAAAAAGAAAAAGGGATGTAAAAATGCTTAGATTTGGTAGAAGAATTGTAAAAATGCGTGTTCTGATCTTTCTGGCAGCGCTGATCCTTCTGATTCCTGCGGGCCTGGGATATCTGCACACAAGAGTGAATTATGACATACTGTCCTATCTGCCCTCGGATATCGAGACCATGGAGGGACAGGATATTCTGGTGGAGGAATTCGGCACAGGCGCGTTTTCCACGCTTGTGGTGAACGGTATGCCGAACAAGGATGTCAGTAAACTGAAAAAACAGATCGAACAGGTCGATCATGTAAAATCGGTTCTGTGGTATGACAGTATCGCGGACCTGTCAATCCCCCCGGAGATGCTTCCGCAAAAGATACAGGATGTGTTCTTCAGCGAGGAAGGTACCCTGATGTTTGTCCTGTATGATACCACGATGTCTGCCGATGAGACGATGCAGGCTGTGGATGAAATCCGGTCGCTGTCCGGCGAACAGTGTTTTGTCAGCGGCATGTCTGCGGTTGTTCTCGATATCCGGGAAATGTCCGACCGGGAAGTACCGGTCTATGTGATCCTGGCCGTTATTTTGTCACTGATTGTTCTGTCCCTCACCATGGACTCGTGGCTGATTCCGTTCTTTTTCCTCATAAGTATCGGAATCGTTATCGTCTATAACATGGGAACCAATATTTTCAAAGGGGAAATTTCCTATGTGACGCAGGCTCTGAGCGCAGTGCTGCAGCTCGGAGTCACGATGGATTATTCAATCTTCCTGTGGCACAGCTATGAAGACTGTAAAAAGCAGTGGCCGGATGATCATCAGGAAGCAATGGCACAGGCAATTGCGCGGACCTTTGGCTCAGTGGTCGGCAGTTCGATCACGACGGTGGCCGGGTTTATTGCTCTTTGCTTTATGAGTTTTACACTCGGCCTGGATCTGGGAATCGTGATGGCGAAAGGAGTGATCTTGGGCGTCATCGGCTGTGTAACGATTCTTCCATCCATGATCCTGATTTTTGATAAAGCGCTGGAAAAGACCAGACACCGGGCAATCCTTCCGGATGTCGGGAAAATTGCCGGTTTTGTGGTGAAGCGCTTCCCGGTCTTCCTGGCGGCTTTCCTTCTTTTGCTTGCGCCGGCCATTTACGGGCAGACCCATACAAATGTCTACTATGATCTGGCTGGCACACTTCCGGAGGATCTGCAAAGCTTTGCGGCTAACAAAAAACTGGACGAAGAATTTGACATGAATGCGACACACATTCTTCTGACAGACAGCCGGCTGAAGGCAAAAGATGCCGGTCAGATGATCGAGCGCATCGATCAGGTCGATGGCGTAAAAGGCGCGATCGGGATGGACAGTCTGGTCGGGGCTTCTTTCCCGAAGGAGATGCTTCCCGATTCACTGCGGGAAGTCCTGATGAATGATGAGTATCAGATGATCCTGATTCCGTCAGAATATAAGACGGCTTCGGACGAGGTGAATGCCCAGATCGATGCCATCAATAAGATCGTGAAAGAGTATGACGCGAATGCGATGCTGATTGGAGAGGCGCCGTGCACCAAAGATCTGATTACGATCACAAATAAAGATTTTAAGGTGGTAAGCGCGGTATCGATTGTGGCTGTTTTTATTATTATTGCACTGGTGTTCCGCTCCATCTCGCTTCCGGTAATTCTGGTGGCGGTGATTGAATTCGCGATTTACCTGAATATGGGAATCCCCTTCTATACCGGGGCGTCGCTGCCCTTTATTGCCTCTGTCGTCATCGGCACGATCCAGCTTGGCGCGACTGTGGACTACGCGATCCTGATGACGAACAATTACAAGAAAGCCCGAAGAGCAGGAGCAGAGAAAAGAGATGCGGTGCGTGAAACGGTTTCCGCCTCTTCGCATTCCATTGTGGTCAGTGCGCTGAGCTTTTTTGCCGCAACGTTCGGAGTGGGGCTGTATTCGAACATTGATATGATCAGCTCGCTCTGCACACTGATGTCCCGCGGGGCACTGATCAGCATGGCAGTGGTAATCCTGGTATTGCCGGGAATGTATATGATTTTTGATAAAGTGATCTGTGCCACCAGCGCCGGATTTGTACGAACAACGAAGAAGAGCAGTTATTTGAAATGTAGTGGAAGGGAGAAGATATCATGAAATCCTTAAAAACAAGAAGAAGTCTTCGCATTGCCGCGTGTGCCCTCAGCGCGGTTGTCGCGGCAGGAAGTTTCGGCGGCTATTATGTGTATGCGCAGAAAATATCAGATGAACCGGATGCATTGGAAGAAACCAGCGGAGATGTTCAAGAGCAAAAAGAAGAGGAGGCGTCTGTCCTGAGCCGGCTTTTGACGGGACAGACCGGACGGGATGATTCGTCTTCGGAAAAAGAAGAGACGGTGTACGTGGTGACAGATGCAGCCGGGACCCCGGATGATGTCATCGTCAGTGACTGGCTGAAAAACAGCACGGGAAGCGATGTGATCGAGGATGTTACGGATCTGGAAGAAATCGAAAACGTGAAAGGAGAGGAGACATTCTCCAGAGAGAAAGACGGCCGGATCAGCTGGCAGGCGAATGGAAAGGATATTTATTATCAGGGGAAAACAAAGCGTGCGCTGCCCGTTGATATGAAAATCAGTTACTTTCTGGATGGCAAAGAAATGACGCCGGAGGAACTCAAAGGAAAGAGCGGGCATGTGAAAATCCGCCTGGACTATACGAACCGTGAAAAGGAAGGGGATGTATATGTGCCCTTTACCGCCGTTACCGGTATGCTGCTCAATGACCGGTTTACGAATATTGAGGTGGAAAACGGGAAAGCCATCAGTGACGGCAGCCGGAATATGATCGTCGGATATGCGTTTCCCGGTCTTGCTGACAGTCTTCAGCTGGACAGTCACGATCTGGAAGGAATTAAAGTGCCGGATTATGTAGAAATCTCAGCGGATGTGACCGATTTTTCCGTGGATATGATCATGACGGTGCTGATGAGTGATATTCTGCAGGATCTGAACTATGACAAAAATGTGGATCTGTCCTCTGTAGAAAATGCCCTGAACGAGCTGGATGACGCTTCAGATCAGCTGACAAACGGGGGCAGAACGCTTGCAGAGGGCATGCAGACGCTGCAGAATGGGATCAATGATTATACGGATGGCGCAGCAGTGCTCAAAGATGGCATACAGAATTATACCGGCGGAGTTTCAGAACTGACAGATGGCTTGAAGAAATATGCGGTCGGATTTGCAGCGTTTAAAGACGGACTGCAGAGTTATACGGCAGGGGCATCGAAATTACAAGGCGGTATCCAAAGCTACACCGACGGGGTTTCCAAAGTGAAAAACGGAGTGGATGCCTATACAAACGGAGTGGCACAGGTGGCAGCCGGAACACAGCAGCTTGCGGAAAAATCCGGAGCACTGTCTGAAGGCGTGGATCAGCTCGCGAAGGGAGCTGCGCAGGCACAGGGATATTTTGAAGGTGAAAATGGACTGCTGGAGGGAGCAGGAAGGCTCTCGGAGGGCATCCGTCAGCTGGATACTGCTTTGAACGCCGGATTGACGGAGGAAGAAAAACAGCAGGCAGCAAGCCAGGTGGAGGCCATGTTTGCCGAAGATCAGGAAACCTATCAGGGAATCGCCGGACAGGCAGCCGGGCAGTACGAGAGTGCACTTACCCAAAGCTCAGATCTGCAGGCACAGGTCGAAGGCGGAATGACGCAGGCGGTGAGCGCCGCTTATGCTGCGGCTTTTGTGCAGATCAATCAGGAGGCCTATGCGCAGCAGGGAATCGAAGGACAGCTGGAAGCGGATGCTCAGAATTTTGCCGCACAGATGACACAGGCATCTGCCGGACAGATCAGCGATACCTCCGCGCAGCTGATTACCGGAATAGCGCAGGGAACCTCTTCGCAGGTCGGCAGCATGGCGGCCGAGGCGGCGAAACAGGGTGCGGCAGCCGGCGCGCAAAACAGTATCGCATCCACAAAATCCGCGATTGCCGCACAGATCGAACAGGGCGGTCTGCCAGAGGGGGCGGATGCTCTGAAAAATGGAATAGACCAGATATACCAGAGCGGCATTGTCTCTCTGACAGACGGAATGTCGACCCTGAATGACAGTGTGCCGGATCTGATGAACGGTGTGGAGAGCCTGAATGAAGGGGCGTCCGCGTTGAATCAGAAAGGAGAAACACTGAAGAAAGGGGTGGATACGCTGAATCAGAACAGTTCCGAATTGAACAGCGGAGCGGATGCGCTGAAAGCTGCAGGAAGCCGCATAGAAAACGGCGCGGATACATTGCATGCGGGCACGGATACGCTGCATGCGGGGGCGGATACCCTGCAAGCCGCAAGCGGCCGTCTGAATGCAGGCGCAGATGCCCTGAACAGTTCGGGAAGTGCTCTGAAAAATGGTGCCGGAGAGCTGAAAAACGGCGCCGATCAGCTGAGCGACGGACTGATCCGTTTTGATGAAGACGGAATTAAAAAGCTGACAGACACCTACGACGGGGATGTCAGAACCCTCCTCGACCGCGTGGATCTGGTTCTGGAGACCGGCCGGAATTATCAAACCTTTTCAGGACTGAAGGATGGCATGACCGGAAGTGTAAAATTCATCATCCGGACAGAAGGGATTGGAGAGTAAGCGCTCCTTTCCCGCGTCCGTTTTTTAACGAAAATTAAGAAATATGAAAAGAAATATTCAGATGATGGGGTTTTAAATGTTAAGAAATCAGGAGTATGATAATCTCATAACATGTTGAGAAACAACCAGGGGAGGAGAGAGATTATGCCGGAACTGATTCCGAAAATTATTAACTGGTCTATCATTTCTGCTTTTGTCATCTGTTTTTCGTATCAGGCAATTTACTTTTTTGTCCGGTATAAAAGGAAGATAGCGATTCCGTCAACGGACAGGAAGGGGCGCTATGCGGTGCTCATTGCCGCACGCAATGAAGAAAACGTGATCGGCGGTCTGATTGACAGCATTTATGCGCAGAATTATCCGAAAGATCTTCTGGATATCTATGTAGTCGCCGACAACTGTACGGACCGCACGGAGAATATTGTCCGGTGGAAGGGCGTATCCTGTTATGTAAGGCACAACCGTGAAAAAATCGGAAAAGGGTATGCGCTTGAATATCTGCTGGAACGACTGGCAGAGGAAGGGAAGCTGGCCAGGTATGATGGTTATTTTATCTTTGATGCTGATAACATTCTTGCGAAAAACTATGTCGAGGAAATGAACCGTGTCTTCTGTGCGGGATATCAGGTCGTGACCAGTTACCGCAACAGCAGGAACTTCGGAGCAAACTGGATTTCCTTTGGCTATGGTCTGTGGTTTCTGCACGAAGCAGAATTTCTGAATAAGGGAAGGATGACCTATGGCAGCAGCTGTATGGTCTCGGGGACCGGTTATTTGATCTCTTCGGATATTATTGTCAGAAATAATGGCTGGAAGCATTTCCTCCTGACAGAAGATATCGAATTTACAGCCGACTGTATTCTTCATGATGTGAAGATCGGATATTGTCCGACCGCAGAATTTTTTGATGAGCAGCCCACCAGGCTGATCGATTCCTGGAATCAGCGTATACGCTGGGTCAAAGGGTACTATCAGGTCTTTGGAAAATATGGCGGCGCTCTGGTAAAGAAACTGCTGCGGGAACGGAAGTTTTCCTGTTATGATATGCTGATGGGGTATCTGCCGGCGTTTGTGCTGACGGCCGCGGCCTCTCTGATTGGTATTTCAGAGCTGGTGATTATGCTCTTTACCTCTCATGACCCCGGATTCATTCTGTTTTCCATCAGCATGTTCTTCCTGAACACCTTTATGGCAATGTTCCTTCTGGGAACCTATACCATGGTGACGCAGTGGAAGAAGATTGCGGTAAATCCGGCAAGGAAACTCCTTTATCTGCTGTGTTTTCCGTTCTATATGTATACATATTTCCCGATTGCGATCGCGGCAATGAAGCCGCGGGTAGAGTGGAAACCGGTCAGACACGGGCAGGAAAGGACGGCACGGACGCTGCGCGGAGCGGCCGGGTGGAAAGAACATCTTTTGAGAAACCATTAAAAAAGGCGGCGCATCGTTTTGGCGGTGCGTCACCTTCTTTTTATTGTCAGTTCAATCGGTTTTCCATGGCCTCGACGACGGTGCGCAGCACCTTGATGCGGGCATAGTATTTATCGTTCCCTTCCACAATGATCCAGGGCGCGCCGGTTGTGGAGGTGCGCACCAGCATCTCATCGACGGCACGCTCGTATTCTTCCCATTTGTCCCGGTTCCTCCAGTCTTCATCTGTGATTTTCCATTGTTTGTCGGGATTATCCATGCGTTCCCGGAAGCGTTTTTCCTGTTCGTCTTTATCGATCTGGAGCCAGAATTTCAGAACAATGGCTCCGTGCTGCGTAAACTGTTTTTCCATCTCATTGATTTCCTGATAGGCACGCTTCCATTCGGCATCGGTACAAAAGCCTTCGATGCGTTCCACCATGACGCGGCCGTACCAGGTACGGTCAAAGATGGCGATATGGCCGTCCTTGGGGACGTTTTTCCAGAAGCGCCAGAGATAGTGGTGCACTTTTTCGATATCGTTGGGTGAGGCGGTCGGATAAACACAGTACCCGCGCGGATCCATCCGCTCGGTAAGACGTTTGATGGCGCCGCCTTTTCCGCCGGCATCCCAGCCCTCAAAACCGATGATGACGGGGATCCTTCTGCGGTAGAGTTCTCCGTGAAGCTCAGCGATCCGTTTCTGCAGTTTTTTGAGCTGGTCTCTGTATTCTTCTCTGGTCATGGAAAGGCTCAGGTCGACTTTCTGCAGACTGGAAGTCCGCAGAATGCTGTCACTGTATTCCGAAGCCGGGAGAGGATCCGTGGATATGGACGCGGTTGCCTTCTCGTTTTCTGATTTGCGCCGGAGTGAAGCCTTCATAGCCTCGATGACCGCAGTATAGATTTTGACGGAAGCAAACTCACGGTCCATGGATTCGATGATGGTCCAGGGCGCGCAGGCAGTGTCTGTGTGTTCCAGCATTTCATCACAGATTTTTTTATACTGTGAAAAATGCTTGTTCCTCTTCAAATCATCATCCGAGACACGCCATGCGGATGACGCGGAAGAGAGAAGGTTATCAAAGCGTTTCTTTTGCTCTTTTTTATCAATTGCCAGAAAGAGTTTGATGATCACGGCGCCATCCATGCACAGCTGCCGTTCAAAGGAGTTGATCTCGTTGTAATGAGGAGTCAGCTTCTGATCGGGAACGCTCTGATCAAAGCGTTCAATTAATACTTTGCGGTACCAGCTCCTGTCAAAAATGGCAATCTGATCTTTGGCCGGAGTCTTCGTCCAGAACCTCCACAGGAAGGGGTGCATTTTTTCCTCTTCCGATTCGGGACCGATTGCGTGGACATAAAATCCGCGCGGATCCAGAGCGCGGATCAGACGGCTGATCTGATAGCCCTTCCCGGCAGCGCCGAATCCTTCGAACACGATGATTACAGGTATTTTCTCTGCCTTCAAGGTCCTTTGCAGTCTCGAAAGCTCCGGCTCAAGGACCGCCATCCGTTCTTTGCATTCTTTTTTTGACATTTTCTTTGTCAGATCAAGTTGTTCCAACATCTTTGCCTGCCTCCTTACGGCTTTTTCTCTATGTTTTTTATTTTATCAGGAAAGGGTTCTTTTTTCCACAGATAATTTGGCCGGCTGTGCCGAAAAGATAACTGGAAGAAAATGGAAACGTTACATAAAATCAAATTGTCGTTTTCAACAAAATAAGGAATGTTTTTAGGAAAATTATCAAAAAATATTAGGAAAATATTCACAAAAATGTACTTTTTTATAAAAAAGCCTTGAAATATACAGGATTTTGGCGTTAAAATACCCGCACAGAAGATGAAAATATTTAAAACGTTTCCAAAAACAAGGAGGGAAAAAGAATGAAGAAAAAATGGATTGCCCTGGTATTGATCGGAGCAATGGCAGCGAGCCTGGCAGCAGGCTGCGGGAAGAAGAGTACGGGCACGAATTCTGCGGATGGCAGTGCTCCTGCAGAAAACAAAACAGCACAGGGAGCATCCGGTGCAGATGGCGCTGTGTATTACCTGAATTTCAAGCCGGAACAGGATGAGCAGTGGAAGGCACTGGCTGCTTCCTATACAGAGCAGACCGGCGTGCCGGTGACGGTCGTGACAGCGGCTTCCGGAGAATATGAGACGACTCTGATGAGTGAGATGAACAAATCGAATGCGCCTACTTTGTTCCAGGTGAACGGTCCGGTCGGACTGCAGAACTGGAAAGACTACTGTTATGATCTGTCCGGTACAGACATTTACTCACACCTGACCGGTGATTTCTACGCGCTGCAGGATGGAGAGGCGGTAGATGCAATCGCCTATACCATTGAGTCTTACGGTATTATCGTAAACAAGACACTTCTCGGACAGGCGGGATATTCTGTTGAGGACATTCAGTCCTTCGAAGATTTGAAACGGATCGCTGAAGATATCCAGAGCCGGAAAGATGAGCTTGGATTCGCAGCCTTCACATCGGCAGGAATGGACGGATCTTCCGACTGGAGATTCAAAACACATCTTGCCAATCTGCCGATTTATTTCGAGTATCAGCAAGATGGAATTGAAAGTACAGAGGCGATCAAGGGAACCTATCTGGATAACTACCGCGCTATTTTTGATCTGTATGTAAATAACAGCACCTGTGACGGATCCGCGCTGGCGTCCAAGACAGGAGATGACTCCAGAAATGAATTCCTTGCAGGAGAAGCTGTATTTTATCAGAACGGATCCTGGGAATATGCAAATCTGACAGAAGACGGAACCTTTACAGATGATGACCTTGCAATGATCCCGATCTATATCGGCGTTGGCGATGAGGCAAATCAGGGACTCTGCACGGGTACAGAAAACTACTGGTGCGTCAACAGCACGGCAGATGAAAAAGACATCCAGGCGACCATCGATTTCATTGACTGGTGCGTAACCTCCGATGAGGGTACAAAAGCAATGGCTGCTGACATGGGATTTGTTATTCCTTTCGATACCGCGCAGGAGCCGGAAAATCTGTTTGTAAAACAGGATGCTGCTTATACTGAGTCAGGAAAGACCCCTGTAGCATGGAACTTTACGACAATGCCTTCCGAAGAGTGGAAAAACGTTCTGGGCAATGCGCTGACTGCTTATGCGGCAGATCAGACCGATGCAAACTGGGATGCAGTTGTTTCCGCATTCGTAGAAAACTGGGCAGCGGAGTATGCGCTGACCAACAATCAGTAAAATTTGTGCATAGAGACGGATGCGTGTGCGGGCGGGCAGTTTTGGCTGTCTGCCCGTATTTCTGCACGAAAATCCTGCCTCAACCAAATTGATATGCAGCGGGAGGACTTTTCATGGAAAAAGCAATTAAAAAATATTTTCCTGTTTTCATTATCCCTACATTGGCGGCATTTGCGATCGGATTCATCGTTCCGTTCATTGAGGGACTGTATCTTTCGTTCTGCCAGTTTACAACAATCAGCAATGCAAAATGGGTCGGTCTTGCCAATTACAGGCATGCATTGACGGATGCCTCCTTTGGTCACGCTTTTGGTTATACGGTTTTATTTGCCGTTGTATCCATCCTGTTCATCAATATCGGAGGACTTGGGCTGGCTCTTCTTCTGACCCGGAAACTGAAAGGAACCAATATTTTCCGGACCATCTTTTTTATGCCGAATCTGATCGGAGGAATCGTGCTCGGATATATCTGGCAGATCCTGATCAATTGTCTCCTGACGATTGTGGGAAAGCCTCTTTTGCAGCTGAATACGGCTGCAGGGTACTGGGGAATGATCGTACTGATGTGCTGGCAGCAGATCGGCTACATGATGATTATTTATATTGCCGGTCTTCAGAATGTTCCGGATGATATCCTGGAAGCGGCGGCAATCGATGGCGCCTCCGCGGTGAAGACGTTTTTCCTGGTCAAACTGCCGATGATCATGCCGTCCATCACGATTTGTGTGTTCCTGACCCTGACAAACTCTTTTAAACTGTTCGACCAGAACCTGGCGCTGACGGGAGGCGCCCCGAATCACATGACGGAAATGCTGGCGTTAAATATTTATAATACCTTCTATGCGAGGGCAGGTCTTCAGTGGAAGGGCTTCGGACAGGGCAAAGCAGTGATCTTCTGTATTCTTGTGATCGTGATCTCGCTGATTCAGCTGAAGGCAACGCGTTCGAAGGAGGTGCAGGCATAATGGCACAGAAGAAAAAAGCAGTCGATAAAGTATGGATCCTTTTATTGATTATTCTTTCCTGTTTTTATATTTACCCGATCTTCATGATCCTGATCAATTCACTGAAGGTCGAGCGGGCAATCGGGACCGGTGATGTATTCAAACTGCCGGCGCCGGGAACCTTTGCGGGGCTTTCGAACTACTTTAATGCGCTGACTGCGCAGGGCTTTTTAAGAAGCCTTGGTTTTTCGGTGCTGATTACGGTTACTTCGGTGTTCGTCATCTGTATCTGTTGTTCCATGTGTGCCTGGTTCATCACGCGGGTCAGCAGCAGATTTACGAAAGCACTGTATTATCTGTTCGTATTCTCTATGGTTGTGCCTTTTCAGATGGTCATGTTCACGCTTTCACAGACTGCGGACCGTTTGGGCTTGAATAAACCCTGGAATATCTTTATTATATACTTAGGATTTGGTGCAGGCCTGGCAGTCTTTATGTTTGCGGGATTCATGAAATCGATTCCTGTAGAGATCGAGGAGGCGTCTCTGATCGACGGATGCAGTCCGCTGCAGACATTTTTCATGGTAGTCATGCCGATGCTGAAGCCGACCATGATATCTGTGGCAATTCTGGAAGCAATGTGGGTCTGGAACGACTATCTGCTGCCGACGCTTGTTCTGGATATCAAAAAATACAAGACGATTCCGATGCTGATCCAGTACTTCCGCGGAAGCTACGGGAAAGTGGAAATGGGGCCGATGATGGCCAGTATTATGATGACGGTCATTCCGATTATCATTGTTTACCTGCTCGGGCAGAAGCACATCATTAAGGGCGTCGCGGCGGGAGCTGTGAAAGGCTAGGAGAAAATACAGATGTAGAAAAGGGTATGCTATGACAATTAAGGATATTGCGAAAGAAGCGGGGTATTCCGTGGGAACCGTATCAAGGGCACTCAATAACCAGTCCGGTGTATCGGAAAAAGCAAAAGAAAGAATCATGGAAGTGGTGGAGAAATATCATTTCCAGCTGAATACCAATGCAAAACATCTCAAACAGCAGATTCGCAGCGGAATCGCTGTGCTGATCAAGGGCGCCCAGAACCTGTTATTCGCTTATATTGTTGAGCAGCTGCAGGGACTGATCAAACAGAGAGGCTTTGAGTGCACGGTTTACTATTTAAAGGAAGACGAGAATGAGGTGGAGCATGCAGTCCAGATCTGTCAGAGAAGGAACCCGCAGGGCATTCTCTTTCTGGGGAGTGACCTGAATCATTTCCGCGAAGATTTTTCAAAGATCCGGATTCCGTGTGTCCTGGTGACCAACTATGCAGGCGGACTGGATTATCCGCTGCTTTCCAGTGTCAGCAGCGACGACCGCTCCGCGGCGCGTTTCGCGGTGGAGCACCTGATTCTTGCAGGACATACCAGGATCGGGATCCTGGGAGGAAAGCGGCATACATCATACCCGGCAGACCGGCGCCTGGAAGGATGTGCGCTGGCCTTTGCGAAGCATGAGATTTTGTTTGAGCCGGAACGGCAGCTGGTAGAATCCTATTTCTCGATCGAGGACGGATATCGCGCCATGGAACGGCTCCTTTTGCAGATGAATGATCTGACGGCTGTTTTTGCAATGTCGGATGTGATGGCGATCGGGGCGATCAGGGCGCTGGCGGATCACGGCATACGTGTCCCGGAAGATGTCTCTGTCATGGGATTTGACGGATTGGATCTGGTAGATTATCTGCTCCCCAGACTGACTACGATCCGGCAGCACCGGGAGAAAATTGCATCCAGAAGCCTGGAAATCCTGGTCGACAGCATCTGCAATCAGGCTCCTGCCGTTCACGAACTGGAGCCGGTGCATCTGATCCCGGGAGAAACCGTGAGAAGGTATTCGCCGGAGGGCAGATGAAACCGGATGATGAGTTTTGATAAGAAGGAGTGGATGAGTTGAAAAAAAACGGAGTGTTGCTGCATATCTCTTCCCTTCCGTCCCCCTGGGGGATCGGTACCCTGGGGAAGAGTGCATATGATTTTATAGATTTTCTGAAAATGGCAGGGCAGTCCTGCTGGCAGATCCTTCCGATCGGCCCGACCGGATATGGCGATTCCCCCTATCAGTCATTTTCAACATTTGCGGGCAACCCGTATTTCATTGATCTGGATGATCTGGAACAGAGAGGACTGCTTCAGAAATCCGAATATTCAGATATAGACTGGGGAGAACAGCCTGACAAAGCGGACTATGGCAGGATGCATAAGCACCGCTTCCCCGTCCTGTTAAAAGCGTCAGACCGGCTGTTAAAGAACCCGCCGGAAGAATATGAGAAGTTCTGCCGGGAAAATGAATGGTGGCTGGAAGATTATGCCGTATTTATGACCATAAAGCTTCTGGAAGGGCAGAAAGCCTGGACACAGTGGGCACCGGAATTGAGAGACAGAGAAAAAAACGCCCTGGAGCGCATCCGAAGGGAACATGCGCCTGCGGTCAATTACTGGAAAACGGTGCAGTATCTGTTCTTTTCGCAGTGGGACAGACTGCATGCCCGTGCAAAAGAACAGGGAATCGATATTATCGGTGACCTGCCGATTTATGTCGCGCCGGACAGTGTAGATGTGTGGGCACATCCGGACCTTTTCCAGCTGGATGAAAAGCATATCCCGTCAGAAGTCGCCGGATGTCCGCCGGACGGATTCTCGGACGACGGGCAGCTGTGGGGGAACCCGCTGTTTGACTGGGAGTATATGCAAAAGGACGGATATTTGTGGTGGACACAGAGGATCGGTTATCTGACCTCCGTCTATGATATCATCCGGATCGATCATTTCCGCGGGTTTGACAGCTACTATGCCATTCCCTATGGCGAAAAGAACGCGAAAAACGGCCGCTGGAAAGAAGGCCCGGGCATTGCGCTGTTTCAGAAGGTCGAGGCAGCCATCGGGAAAAAACGGATCATCGCGGAAGATCTCGGTTTCCTGACCGATTCCGTCAGGAAGCTTTTGAAAGACAGCGGTTTTCCGGGCATGAAAGTGCTGGAATTTGCCTTTGATACCAGAGACGACAACAACAATGAATATCTTCCTCATAATTATCCGGAGAACTGTGTGGCTTACATCGGAACGCATGACAATGAGACGGTGCAGGGGTGGATCCGCAACGCCGATCCAAAGGATATCGAATATGCTGTCCGTTATCTGAAGCTGAGCGAACCGGCCAATTATCATTGGGAAATGATGGAAGCGCTGTGGAATACAGAAGCCGCCCTTACGATCGTGCAGGCACAGGATCTGCTCGGACTCGGAAGTGAAAGCCGGATGAACACGCCTTCCACGACCGGGAACAACTGGCAGTGGCGCCTCCTGCCCGGTGATCTGAACCGTGTGCTTGCGGAAAAACTGAGAAAAGAAATGATCCGGTTCCAAAGAACCGGAATAGAATGAAAAAAGCTCCGATACCGGAGCTTTTTTCAAAAGGGAGGTTGAGTTTATGAAAAAATCTAATATAGATGGAATTTCTTTTTGATTATTATCTTTGTTTTCTCTGTTTGTTTCGTTGAGTATATAATAGAGGATAATTGTGAGCAAAATGTGGCAGAATCATAAAGATACTATTAGGAATTCTAAAATAAATCGAAACTTTCTAACGAAAAACAAAAATTAGATGAATGTCTTTCGGCATAAGCCGGATCATCCCCCATATATTTAAAATAACAGCACTCGTCAGGAGGATTCCGGTGCCGAAAAGCAAAAAAAGGTTTCTGGTTTTTCTGGGAAGCATGCTGGCAGTTTTTTCTGGCCTTGCCATGGTGCTTCAATCAAAGACGGAACTGATCTCCGTCAGTAATACCGTGAATGGAAAAGACCTGCCGATTTATTCGGTGGACACACAGGAAAAGAAGGTGGCGCTCAGTTTTGACGCGGCCTGGGGAAATGACGATACAAAGACGATTCTGGAAATATTAAAGAAACATCATGTGCATGTGACTTTTTTTATGACGGGAGGATGGGTCTCCTCTTACCCGGAAGATGTAAAAGCGATCTTTGAAGCGGGGCATGATCTGGGAAATCACAGCGAAAACCACAAGAATATGAGTCAGCTGTCTGAGGAGGAAATCCGGGAAGAGGTGATGTCGGTCCACGAAAAAGTCAAAGAACTGACCGGGTATGAAATGTTTTTATTCCGTCCTCCCTACGGAGACTATGATAATCCGGTCATCCGGCAGGTGACGGCCTGCGGCTATTATCCGGTCCAGTGGTCGATTGACAGCCTTGACTGGAAGGATTACGGGGCGGAGGATATTATTAAAAGAGTCTGCGGCAGCGAAAATCTGAAGGGCGGAGCCATTATTCTGTGTCACAATGGCGCGAAATATACGCCGCAGGCGCTGGATCAGCTTCTGACAAATCTCGAACAGATGGGGTACCGTGTGGTGCCGGTCTCCGAACTGATTTACAGGGAGAATTATCATTTGGACGCCAATGGAATGCAGATTTCTGATTCAGGAAAAAGTGACAGTTGAAATTGACTTTGCGTTTAATTATAATCATTATTAGCTTATCATTGTCGTCCGGCCGGACCGGAGACGGACAGAGCTGCATACAGAAGATTTTTAACGATTCAGGGAGAAAAAGATGCAGGAAAATGCGACCAATATTATTGAACTTAAGCACATAACGAAGACGTACGAGGACGGTTTTACAGCGGTTTCGGATTTTAATCTGGAGGTGAAGCGGGGAGAATTTGTCACATTTCTCGGCCCCTCCGGCTGTGGAAAGACCACCACGCTGCGCATGATTGCGGGATTCGATCTGCCGACGGAAGGGGAGATCCTGCTCAATGGAAAGAATATTACCAATCTGCCGCCGAACAAACGGCCGATCAACACAGTCTTTCAGAGGTATGCGTTGTTTCCGCATATGAATATTTACGATAATATTGCCTTTGGACTGAAGCTCAAGAAAATGGACCGGAGCGTGATCACAAAAAAGGTGAAGAAGGTGCTGGACCTGGTGGATCTCGAAGGGTTCGAGAACCGCTCGGTGAGCACCCTCTCCGGCGGGCAGCAGCAGCGTGTCGCGATCGCGAGGGCTCTGGTGAATGAACCGGAGATCCTGCTTCTGGACGAGCCTCTGGGTGCACTGGATCTGAAGATGCGCAAAGAAATGCAGCTGGAGCTGAAAGCGATGCATGACGAACTTGGCATCACTTTTATCTATGTGACACACGATCAGGAAGAAGCGCTGACCATGTCGGACAAGATCGTGGTCATGTCCGAAGGAAAGATGCAGCAGATCGGAACGCCGGAGGATATTTACAATGAGCCGAAGAATGCCTTTGTGGCGGACTTCATCGGAGAAAGCAATATTTTTAACGGAATCATGACCGGACACCGGAAGGTACGTTTTTGCGGCGGCGAGTTCGACTGTGTGGATGACTGGAAGGAAGGCACCCATATTACGGCGGTCGTACGCCCGGAGGATGTGATTCTGACTCCGCCGGAAAAAGGAACGATCCGGGGAGTCGTGTCCTCCGTCATTTTCAAGGGCATGCATTACGAGATCACGGTGGAATCCGGGAAAAATGAGATGGTCATTCAGACGGTCCATTCCGCAAAAGTTGGCGATGTTACCGGCATGCGTGTGGATCCGGACAATATCCATGTTATGCTCGCGGATGACAATACGAATATTTTCCCCGCAGATATTAACCGCAGCTACCGGCTGGAGTACAACGGGAAGGTTCTGGATACGAGTCTGACCAGAATCATTAAGGGGAGCCGCCGCCTCGAGGACGGAACGCTGGTGGATGCGAACGGAGAGCTGATCGATCCGAGAAGAAACAAGGTGATCGTATCGATCGAGCCCCAGGACATCACCATGACAGATCAGATGGAAGACGGACTGGTGCAGGGGTGCATCAGCAACCTGATCTATAAAGGGGATCATTACAGCTATGTCATCCACACGGATATCGAGCAGGATTTTGTGGTGGACGATGAGTATCTGTGGAACATGGGAGACCGGGTCGGCCTTCTGATGCCTGTTGAGAAGATGAAGTTCAGGCTGAAACGCTAGCGGAAAGGAGTATCTATGCGAAAATTTGCTTTTTCCAGAAAGAGTCTGGGCATTCCGTATGCGGTATTCCTCCTTATCTTTGTAGTCACACCGCTGGTTGTATTATTCTATTATGCTTTTACAGACGGGCAGGGCCAGCCGACCATGTCTAACCTGACCGGGTTTTTTACGAATCCCAATACACTGGGAACGCTGTTTTACAGCTTTGCCATTGCGTTCGTGACGACGGCAGTCTGCCTGCTGATCGCCTATCCCACCGCCTATATACTGGCGACGGCGAAGCTGAAGAACCGCTCGGTCATCCTGATGATCTTCATTATGCCCATGTGGATCAATTTTTCCCTGCGGATCACGGCGCTGAAGGAGATCCTGACGCTGATTGAGGGGAACCTGGCTTTTTATCCCTTCCTGAACGCAGTGGTCGGAATGACCTATGACTTTCTGCCGTTTATGATCCTGCCGATCTATACCACGATTTCAAGACTGGACAGCTCTCTGGTCGAGGCGGCAAAGGATCTGGGAGCGGGGGCTTCGCAGGCCTTCTGGAAGGTGACCGTCCCCTTAAGCGTTCCGGGGATCGTCAGCGGCGTCGCCATGGTGTTCCTTCCGGCGATGACCAATTATGTGGTGCTGGACATGCTGTACAACAGTACCTATATCATGGGAAGCCTGATCGGCAGTTATTTCTCGGCATATGACTGGCACGGAGGATCGATGATCGCTCTGATTCTGCTGGGGATCATCTGCCTGTTCACACTTCTGACCAGGGGCCTGGAGGAGGAAGATTCCCGCAACAAAGGAGGGGCGCTGCTATGAAAGGACAGGTATGGAAACGGGTTTTTATCGCGCTGGTGCTTTTGTTTTTGTACGCGCCGATTCTGATCCTGGTGGTCTACAGCTTTACGGATGCCACGCACATCGGCGCAGTCAGCAAAGTATCTTTTCATAATTATGTAACACTGTTTACTACACCGGAGCTTACGGAAATGATCATCGGAACCGTATTGCTGGCGGCGGGCTGCGCAGCCATTGCCGCGGTTCTCGGGACAATTGGCGCGATCGGAGCTTTTTATTCGAAAAAAAGTGTTCATTCAGCGATCACCGCCATGAATCAGGTGCCGGTCGTCAATGCGGATGTGGTGACAGGGTTTTCCATCTGTATTCTGATGGTCGTTGTGTTCGGTGTCAGCAAAGCGACATTCCTGCCGCTGATTGCCGGTCATGTGGTTCTTTGCGCGCCGTTTGTGTTTCTTTCGGTCATGCCGAAACTGAAGCAAATGGATCCGAGTATCTATGAGGCAGCCCTCGATCTGGGCGCCACACCGGCTGCAGCGCTGCGCAGAGTGGTCATTCCCCAGATCAGACCGGGGATCCTGTCCGGATTCGCGCTCGCGCTCACGTTGTCGCTGGATGATTATTTCGTGGCGACTTATACGAAACCGGCCACCTTTGATACGATCAGTACCTATGTGGTCAACGCGACGAAGGGAGCCCAGACGAATATCAAGACGGCCCTGTGGGCATTATCCACCGTGATTTTTGTGATCGTTGTTGTGATCGTGTTTGCAGCAAATATAAACGGAAGAAGAAAAGAGGCTGCTGCCGGCTTAAGAGGATTCAATATTGAAAAATAGGAAAAATGAGATAAAATATAAAAAAACACTGTGCGCGGCGGTTCTGGCCGGGTTGGTATGCTTTACGCTTCCCGGTTTTTTTAAGGAAGCCAAGGCCGCTGATCAAACAGCGGATGTGACCATACGGGTGGCAAACTGGGAAGAGTATATCGACCTGGGTGACTGGGACGAGGAAGATACGATCGATCTGGACAGCGGGGACATCATCGGCGTTACCTCGATGATCGATGATTTTGAGGACTGGTATTATGAGACCTACGGGATCCGTGCGCACGTGGAGTACTCCACCTTCGGGACCAATGAAGATCTCTATAATATGCTGACCCTGGGGGATGAGTTCGATCTGGTCTGCCCTTCTGAATATCTGATCATGAAGATGATGGCGCAGGATCAGCTTGTGCCGCTTTCCGATGAATTTTTTGACACATCGGACGAAAACAATTATTATAGCATCGGGGTGTCTCCTTATATAAAGGAGATCTTTGACAGCAAAAAGATTGACGGAGAGCCATGGAGCAAATACATGGCCGGGTATATGTGGGGAATCACGGGGATCGTTTATAATCCGGAAGTGATGTCTGAGGAGGAAGCCTCCAGCTGGAAGGTTCTGAACGACAGAAAATTCCACAGACAGATCACATTGAAAGATAACGTACGTGATTCATACTTTGCGGCGGTGGGAGCCATCAAGTCGGATCTGCTTACCAGCGAGGAGTTTTTGAATGATCCGGACTATGCGATGAATCTGGAGCGGGAGATGAATGATGTCTCTCCGGAGACGATCGCGGCGGTAGAAGAATTCCTGCAGGACGCAAAGGATAATGCCTATTCCTTTGAGACGGATTCGGGGAAGGCGGATCTGATGACCGGCAAAGTGGCTGCGAATCTGCAGTGGTCCGGCGATTCGGTGTACACACTGGATCAGGCGGATGAAGAAGATTTTACACTGGCTTTTGCCGTGCCGGAGGAGGCGACGAACATCTATTTTGACGGATGGGTCATGCTGAAGAACGGCATACAGGGGGACGCTGCGAAGCAGCATGCCGCCGAAGCCTTCATTAACTTCATCTCCCGTCCGGATAATGTGATCCGCAATATGCTCTATGTCGGGTATACATCTGTGATTTCCGGGACAGAGGACGGAAGGATTTTTGAATATGCGAAATGGTGTTATGAGGCAGAGGAAGACGAGGAAGATGTGGAGGATTATCCGGTCGGATATTTTTTCACCGGGGACAATACAGATGAAGAATTCGTCATCACCGCACCTTCTGACCAGATTTACCGTCAGCTGTTTTCCTGCTATCCTTCCCTTGAAGCGATGGAAAGGTCCAGCATCATGACTTATTTTGATGATGAGGCGAATGAGGCAATCAATCAGATGTGGATCCATGTACGGTGTTTTAATATTCATGATGTACCGGCGGGATTGTGGATCGCGATTGCCGGAGCTGCTGCGGCCGGATGTGTCTGGCTGCTTTCCGCCAGGAGAAAGCACTATTAGAAAGGGCTGTTTATGATGGAAAGAAGAGATAAAATCAATTATTATCTGGATCTTGCTGAGATTGTGTCTCAGCGGGGAACCTGCTTAAGACGGCGCTATGGTGCCGTGATCGTGAAAAATGACGAGGTGATTTCCACGGGGTACGTCGGAGCTCCCCGCGGCAGAAAAAACTGTTCCGATATGGGTGTGTGCATACGCCAGAAGCTCCAGGTGCCCAGAGGAGAACGCTATGAACTGTGCCGCAGTGTACATGCGGAAGCCAATGCCATTATCAGTGCCTCCAGAGACAAGATGATCGGAAGCACCATGTATCTGGTAGGCAAGGAAATGGATACCGATGCATATGTGACGAATTCCAGCAGCTGTTCCATGTGCAAGCGGATGATCATCAATGCGGGAATTGAGCGTGTGATTATCCGGGACAGCAAAGATGAATACCGTGTGATCCAGGTGAAGGACTGGGTAGAGGATGATGAGTCGATCATGGGTACATTCGGATATTAAAGAAAGAAGCAGGAGTAAGGGACTATGATTCAGGATTTAAATGGACTTCGTTTTGATAATCAGTACAGAAATGTGTGTCCTGATGAGGAGGATCTGATCATCAGCCTGAGAGACGGGCAGATCATGATGAAAGGCGACAGGACGCACTTAAGCTTCCCCCGCTGCAGGGAACTTCCGCCGGATGAACAAAAGAACCTGAGATATCTGTTCGCAATCGAAGAGGAGAGATATTTTGTAGCCTGGGATCTTGAGCTTGAGGGATACCGCTATGAAAAAATGCAGTATATGAGGGCAGGCGGTCCGAAAAAGACAATTTATGCCGGGCTTGTCGCCCGCCAGATCGGCCGTTTCTATGAGGCCCTGCACTTTTGCGGCAAATGCGGACACCCCATGGAGCATTCTGACCACGAGCGCATGATGCATTGTCCGAACTGCGGCAATTCGGAATATCCGAAAATCTGCCCCTGCGTCATTGTGGGGGTCATTCATGACGGGAAGATTCTTGTCAGTCAGTACAGAGGAGGCTTTACCGATCATTATGCGCTGATTGCCGGGTTTGCAGAGGTTGGCGAGACAATTGAAGAGTGTGTGGCCAGAGAAGTCTATGAGGAGACACATGTGCATGTGAAGAACCTGAAGTATTACAAATCACAGCCGTGGCCGTTTTCTGACAGCCTTCTGTTTGGCTTTTTCTGCGAACTGGACGGGGATGATCATATCATTATCGAGGAAGATGAGCTGGCCATGGCCAAATGGGCCTCTCCGGAAGAAATCTACGAATCGTTTAATGACTATTCCCTGACAAATGAGATGCTTTGCAAGTTCCGGGACGATTACCGGAAAGCCGGCAGACTCCTTTTGTAAAACGTGATTTAAAAGAGGTTTATAACAGTGTCAAAGTTTAGTGTTAAAAAGCCGTTTACTGTCCTGGTTGCCGTTGTTTTTGTGCTGATACTCGGAGCTGTCAGTTTTACCAGAATGACCACCGATCTTCTGCCGGAGTTCTCGCTTCCTTATGTCGTGGTTGTGACGACCTATCCCGGTGCGTCGCCGGATAAGATAGAAAGTACGGTCACAGAGCCGCTCGAGTCAGGACTTGGCACGGTAAACGGTGTTCTGAATGTTACAAGCACATCCAATGAAAACTACTGTACGGTCATGCTGGAGTTTGAGGAAAACACCAATATGGACAGTGCCATGGTTAAACTTTCCTCTGCTCTGGATCTGATTACACTCCCGGAAGGGACAGGGAAACCGATGATCATGGAGATTTCCATGGATATGCTTCCGGTCATGTATGTCAGCGTTGACTATGAGGGCAAGGATATCTATGAACTCAGTGATTTCGTCGAGGAGACGATCGTTCCGCAGATGGAGCGTCAGAATGGCGTGGCCAGTGTCAATACCACGGGACTTCTGGAAAAATCGGTGGAAATCCGTCTGAATGAGGATAAAATCAATGCTTTGAATGATCAGCTCGCGGCTCATGTCAATGCGAAGCTGGCTGATGCGAAGGCCGAGATCGATCAGGCGAACGCGCAGTTAAGAGATGCCAGAAATCAGCTGGAGACTGCGCAGAAATCCCTGGAAGAACAGCAAAAAGAGACATCGGATCAGCTGGCGAAGAGCAGTCAGCTGGTCGATCAGGCTGTGGCGACACAGTCTGCTTTTAATGCCCAGTTGTCCGGCCTGCAGGCGTCGAAATCAGCGCTGGAGATGGAGAAAAAAGCCTATGAAGACGCCGGACTGGGAGAATTGTACGAACGCCTGAACGGACGGCTCGATGAACTGCAGGCACTGGAAGAGGAGCTGGAACAGGAAATCGGAACGTTCCCGAGGAATGTGCGGGATGCCATCGAAAATCCGCAGAAGATTGAAGCGCTCAGAAACTTCATTGAAGAACACCGGGAGGAACTTCCCGAAATGCCGCAGCTTCAGGATATAGATCCGGAGGAACTGCTGGCGAATCTGGATATTGAGTCTCTGCGCCAGTTGTATTCCGCAATACAGCGAATGTCCCAGATCGATACGGAGCTGGCAAATCTGAATACAGAAATCGCGGCTGCACAGGCGGTTTCGGATCAGGTGAACAGCCAGGTTGATGAAGCTGTGCAGAATTATTCTGCCCTGGAGTCCGGCAAAATCCAGGCTGCGGCCGGGTTTGCTTCCGGACAGGCACAAATCTTTGATGGACTTGCTGCCATTGAAAGCAGTGAAGTGCAGGTCAAACAGGCGCAGGAAGCCTATGAAAACGGAAGAGACACTGCCTTAAAAAGTGCCAATCTGGATGCTCTTTTGAGTATGGACACACTTTCGGGACTGATTTATGCACAGAACTTTTCCATGCCGGCCGGATACATTTATGAGAGTGAAGATCAGTATCTCTTAAAAGTCGGAGATGAATTTACTTCCGAGGAAGACCTGGCCAATGCGCTGCTGGTCAATATCGATGGACTGGGCGATGTGCGCCTGAGCGATGTGGCAGACGTCACATGGATCGACAATTCGGGAGACGCCTATGCGAAGGTCAACGGGAATGAAGGAATTGTAGTGACCATCTCCAAGGGAAGTACAGCCGGAACGTCTGAGGTATCGGACACCTGCAATGAGGAGATTCAAAGACTGCAGGAGGAATATGAAGGGCTGCGGATTACCAGCCTGATGGATCAGGGCGAATATATAGATCTGATTGTAAAGAACGTTCTTCAGAATCTGATCGTGGGCGCGGTACTGGCTGTGATCGTACTTGCCATCTTTCTGCGCTCGGTGAAACCAACACTGGTCGTGGCATTCAGTATCCCCATCAGTGTGCTGGTCGCTGTCGTGCTGATGTATTTCAGCGGAATCACATTAAATATTATTTCGCTGTCCGGTCTGGCACTGGGCATCGGCATGCTGGTAGACAACTCGATTGTTGTACTGGAAAATATCTATCGTTTAAGAGGACTGGGGATCCCGTCCGCCAGGGCGGCTGTGATGGGCGCAAGGCAGGTCGCGGGAGCTATCGCGGCTTCCACGCTGACGACGATCTGTGTATTTTTACCGATCGTATTTACCAACGGCCTGATCCGGGAGCTCTTTGTTGACATGGCTCTGACGATCACCTACAGCCTGGTGGCAAGCCTTCTGATCGCCCTTACGGTGGTTCCGGCCATGATCTCTACCGTTCTGAGAAAGGCGCAGCCGAAGGAGCAGAAATTACTGAACCGGCTGCTGGATGTATATGAAAAGGTACTGCGTTTCAGCCTGAAAAGAAAGGCGGTTCCCATCGCAATTGCTGTGGGCCTTCTGGCTGTCTGCGCATGGAAAGCAGTCAATACCGGCCTGATTCTGCTCCCGTCCATGGGCGGAGAACAGATGTCTGTGACCATGAAAGTCAATCCGGAACTGTCCGACGAGGAAGCGTTCGCGATTGCGGACGATGCCATGGCGAAGATGTCAGCAGTTGAGGGCGTGGACTATGTGGGAATTATCTCCGGTTCGAAAAACGCGGATGCTTCTGCCTCCTCCATGCTCCTGTCGACCGGCGGCACGCATGATCTGAATGTTTATATTCTGACAGATAAGGAAACATCAAAAGATAACAGTGTGGTCGCGGAGCAGCTTGAGGAAATCTGTAAAAAGCTGGATCTGGAGGACTACAGTGTTTCCACTTCCAATATGGACTTTTCTGCATACCTGGACAGTGGACTGTCTGTGAATGTCTATGGACCGGAGACGGAGGGCCTTCTGGCTGTCAGCGAAGATGTCGTGAAAATGGTCGATGAAATAGAAGGATTTACGAATGCCGGCAACGGGCAGGAGGACGGCGATGAGACGATTGAGCTTACGATTAGCAAAGATGATGCCATGCGTGCCGGAATCACAGTTGCGCAGGTGGTGCAGGAGCTTTCCGGCAACCTGACGACAGAAAAAACAGCGACGACGCTGACGATTGACGGGAAACAGTACGAAGTGGACCTGATCAATGAGAATGATTCGGTCGACGTGGACAGTCTGCTGGACTATACCTTTGAAGTGCAGAAAACAGATTCGGAGGGGCAGCAGTTCACAGAGACACACAGATTGGGAGAGTTTGCGACCATGAGCCGCGGCAGGAGCCTGGAAACGATTCAGCGGGACAATCAGAAAAATTATGTAACGGTCACTGCTGAAACACAGGACGGATACAATACGACGCTTCTTTCCAGACAATTGCAGGAAAAACTGGATGCCTATGAGGCTCCGGACGGATATACCATTGAGATGGCCGGTGAGATTGAGCAGATCCGGGATGCTGTCAGCAGCATGATCCTCATGTTATGCCTGGGAATCGCGTTCATTTATCTGATTATGGTGGGACAGTTCCAGAGCATTCTGTCTCCGTTCATTGTATTATTTACCATTCCGCTTGCCTTTACCGGCGGATTTATCGGAATTTTCATCAGCGGAGAGGAGATCTCGCTCACCAGTATGATGGGATTCCTGATGCTTGCGGGCGTCGTGGTGAATAATGGTATCGTTTTCGTGGACTATACGAATCAGCTTCGCCTGGACGGGAAGGAAAAGCGGGAGGCTCTGGTGGAAACCGGACGCGACCGTATGCGCCCGATCCTTATGACGATGCTGACAACGGTTCTGGCAATGAGCACGATGATCTTCAGCACGGACGCTGCAGCTGCCATGAGCCGCGGGATGGCCGTTGTTGTTATCGGGGGCCTTCTGTACGCAACGCTGATGACGCTGTTCATCGTGCCGGTCCTTTACGATCTGCTGTTCAGAAGAGAGCTGAAGCGGGTAGATGTTGGTACAGAAAAAGAACTGAGGGAAGATATATAAGCGTAAAGAAGCGCAGATCAGGCAGGAGAAAAGGAGTTTTGCGATGCGGCGGATGGAATTTAAAATGGAACGGACCGGGCTTTTGAAGGAAGGAGAAGTGCTTCCGGTAACGGAAAGCAAGCTTCCGAATTCCTGGTACTATACCCTGGGCAGGGCATATGCCATGTCGGCTAATTATACGTTCCATGAGCGCCTGAAGAGTACGGAGGGCAGGGTAGCGGAGATCAAGGAAACGCCGAAAGGCTATTATGTGATTGTGGAATTTGATGAGTAAACGGGAAGGTTGACAGATGAGTGTTGTAGCAGCCAGTGTATTTTTGCTTTTTGCACTGATATTTTTAGGATTTTACATAGGGAAAAGGAAAATAGTCCGGCAGGACGCAGCTCCGGATCTTTCCAATCTTGTCCTGAAGGTTACGATGCCGGTTACGGTTTTCTGCTCCATCGTTGAGCAGCAGGGGCAGGAAGGAGTGGGATCTGCCTGGCAGATTGTCTTTGGTGTCCTGATTTTACATATTGTTTCCTTTCTGGCATCTCTGATACTGGTCCGGCTGCTCCGGATCCCGCCAAAAGAGCAGGGGCCGTGGCTCTTCTCGCTGATTTTTTCCAATAACGGCTTTATGGGACTGCCGCTGTCTCTGGCGGTCTTTGGCACCCGCGGCCTGTTTTTGATGGCGCTGGGGAATGTATTCAGCAACCTGCTTTTGTTTTCCCTGGGCGTAAAGATCCTTACCCGCTATTATGAGACCGACGAGAAAATCAGTTTCCGTGACATGTTTGTCAATAATATCAATATCGCGGTACTTCTCGGATTTCTGTTTCTGCTGCTGAAGATTCCGCTCCCGGATATTGCAGACCGGCTGCTGACCTACCTGTCCAATATTACGAGCGGACTGTCGATGCTGGTGGTGGGGATTTCTTTGTCCAGACTTCCCTTCCGGGCAGTCTTCCGGGACAGAAAGATGTTCCTTTTGCCGCTGTTTCGGCTGATTGTCTTTCCGATGGCGGTGATCGGGATCCTGCATGTGCTTCCCCTTCAGATGAATCCGGAGATACGCAGTATCCTGATCCTGGTTTCGTGCCTGCCTGCCGCATCCGCGCAGTCCATGATCACAGAGCAATATCACACGAACACGGCGGGAGCGGCAAGGGCCGTGTTTATCACGACTCTTTTCAGCGTTGTGACGGTGCCGGTCATCATGGCGGCCGCCGGAGTATGATCCGGGAATTCAAGGGTTTTTAAACGGATTTTTTGTTTGCGTATATCCCATGAAGATGGTATGATAAAAAAGTATGAAAAAATCAGGGAGGTAACGGGATGAAGATTGGGTTTGACAATGATAAGTATCTGCAGATGCAGTCACAGAGGATAAAGGAACGGATCGAGCAGTTCGGCGGAAAGCTGTATCTGGAATTCGGGGGAAAGCTTTTTGATGATTTCCACGCATCCCGTGTTCTGCCGGGCTTTGAGCCGGACAGTAAGATTCGTATGCTGGAACAGCTGCGTGATGATGTGGAAGTCGTTACCGTCATCAATGCAAATGATATAGAGAAGAATAAAGTGCGCGGGGATATCGGCATTACTTATGACCTGGATGTGCTCCGCCTGATCGACGCTTTCCGCGAATACGGCCTATATGTGGGGAGTGTCGTGCTGACCCGTTTCGAGGGACAGACCGGCGCCGTGCTTTTTCAGAAGCGCGTAGAGGATCTGGGGATCCGGGTTTACCGTCATTACAGTATCGGTGGATATCCGAACAACGTGGGAAAGATCATCAGTGAGGAAGGCTTTGGAAAAAATGAGTATATCGAGACAAAACGGCCTCTGGTCATTGTGACTGCACCGGGCCCGGGCAGCGGAAAGATGGCTGTCTGCCTGTCCCAGCTGTACCATGAAAACCAGAGAGGTGTCAAAGCGGGGTATGCCAAGTTTGAGACGTTCCCGATCTGGAACCTCTCGCTGCATCATCCGGTCAATCTCGCCTATGAAGCAGCGACAGCTGACTTAAACGATGTGAACATCATTGATCCTTTCCACCTGGAAGCTTACGGGGAGACGACCGTCAACTATAACCGGGATGTAGAAGTTTTCCCGGTATTGAATGCGATGTTCCAGAAAATCTACGGAGAATCCCCATATCAGTCTCCGACAGATATGGGAGTGAATATGGCCGGCAACTGCATCTTTGATGACGAAGCCGTATGCCAGGCGGCAAACCAGGAAATCCTGCGAAGATACTACAAGGAGCTGTGCCGGATCCGGAAAGGGACCGGTTCTGACAAAGATGCGGAACGGATGGAGGTCATTATGCAGAAGGCGGGACTGTCCAAATCAGACCGTCCGGTCGTAGCGGCGGCAAATCTGAAGGCGGAGATGAATCAGAGTCCGGCGGCCGCGATCGAACTGCAGGACGGACAGATCATTACCGGACGGACAACGGAACTGATGGGAGCGTCCTCGGCGATGCTGCTGAACGCGCTGAAGGTGATGGCCGGTCTGGATGATGAGATCAAACTGATCTCTCCGAATGTCATCCGCCCGATCCAGCATCTGAAGGTGGAACACTTCGGAAGCAGGAATCCGCTTTTGCACATCAATGAGATTCTGATCGCGCTGACCATCAGTGCGGAAAGTGATCCGGCTGCTGAGGCAGCCATGGAGCAGCTGGAGAATCTGAAAGGATGCGAAGCGCATTCTTCCGTGATTCTTTCCGAAGTGGATGAAAACAGTTTCCGTCAGCTCGGAATCAATCTGACCTGTGAACCGCGTTACCAGACCAACAAGCTTTATCATAAATAGAGATCGGACAAGTCTCATGCCCTCCGGGGAATATGAGACTTGTTTTCTTTTATAGAAACTTTAGAAAAATCGCAAAAAGTTCACGTTTACATTATTGATTTCTCTGCAAAATAACCATATAATGAGTTACAGTGTTTAAGTATCGCAGCAATTGGAAAAGGATTACAAAGAGAAAGGATTGCGCATTTTCGTGCAGGAATAAGATAAATTATGAACGAAAACAGACCGGATAACAATAACAACAACAAAAACAGCAGAAACGGTCAGAATATATTATGGTTTGTCATGATTACACTGATTGTACTGCTGATGGTGTCCGCGCTTTCGAACAGAGTAAGCAGTCTGACTCACCAGGAAGTTACGTATTCTGATTTCATGCAGATGGTTGAGGACGGTAAGGTCGAGAGCGTGACGATTACAGCGACAGAGATTCAGATTTCCCCGAAGGAGGAAAGCAATACGCTTTATCCCGTAAGCTATTATACTGTCAACATCGGAGATGAAAGACTGTATGCTTTCCTGGATGAGAACAACGTGGATTACACCGGAAAGAATACCAGTTCCTCCGCGGTGATCATGAATATACTGGGATTTATCATTCCCATTGTCATCCTGTGGGGGATTTTCGCCTTTGCCATGCGCCGCATGGGCGGCGGTGCCGGAGGCATCATGGGAGTCGGGAAATCTACGGCCAAGATGTATGTGGAGAAGACGACCGGCGTGACCTTCCGCGATGTGGCCGGACAGGATGAGGCCAAGGAGACTTTACAGGAGATGGTCGATTTCCTGAACAATCCGAAGAAATATACCGATATCGGCGCGAAGCTGCCGAAAGGAGCCCTGCTTGTGGGCCCTCCCGGAACCGGTAAGACACTTCTGGCCAAGGCAGTGGCAGGAGAAGCGGGAGTACCGTTCTTCTCGCTGGCGGGTTCGGATTTTGTTGAGATGTTTGTCGGTGTCGGTGCTTCCCGTGTCAGAGACCTCTTCAAAGAAGCACAGAAGCAGGCGCCATGCATTATCTTTATTGATGAGGTAGATGCCATCGGTAAGAGCCGTGACAGCCACTATGGCGGCGGCAATGATGAGCGGGAGCAGACATTGAACCAGCTGCTGGCAGAGATGGATGGATTCGACAGTTCCAAGGGTGTGCTGATCCTGGCTGCCACGAACCGTCCGGAAGTGCTGGACAAGGCATTGCTTCGTCCGGGACGTTTTGACCGCCGGGTCATTGTAGATAAACCGGATCTGAAGGGACGTGTTGAGACGCTGCGTGTACACTCCAGAAACGTACTGATGGATGACACGGTGGATCTGGAAGCCATTGCGCTGGCGACTGCCGGATGTGTGGGATCCGATCTGGCGAATATGATCAATGAAGCTGCCATCAATGCTGTTAAGCATGGCAGAAAATATGTAACACAGAGCGATCTGTTCGAGTCGGTAGAAGTTGTTATTGCCGGCAAGGAGAAGAAGGACCGTATCATGGGGCCGAAGGAGAAACGCCTGGTGGCTTATCATGAAGTGGGTCATGCGCTTGTGAGCGCTCTTCAGAAGGATGCGGAACCGGTACAGAAGATCACCATCGTTCCCAGAACCATGGGCGCGCTGGGATATACGCTGCAGACGCCGGAGGAAGAGAAGTTCCTGGAGACCAGGGCAGAGTTGGAGGCACGGCTCGTCACTTACATGGGAGGACGTGCGGCCGAGGAAATCACCAGCGATTCCATCACGACAGGCGCATCCAATGATATCGAGATGGCGACCAGGATCGCCAGAGCGATGGTTACACGCCTGGGCATGTCTGAGGAATTCGGACTGATGGCGCTGGAGAGCGTTGAGAGCCAGTATCTGGACGGCCGGGCCATGCCTACCGTTGCGGAGACCACGATGGCGAAGGTGGACGAAGTAGTCAGGACCATGCTGGAAAAGGCATATGATACAGCGAAGGAGATGCTGATCTCCCACCGCGAGATGCTGGAGAAGATTGCGGACCGGCTCTATGAGAACGAGACCATTACCGGAAAAGAATTCATGGAAATCTTTACACAGATGAAGGACGTTTCAGAACCCGCTGAAGTGGTTGGATTTGTGGATACCGAAGGAGACAGTATTCCGGCAGATGCCTTTGAGGAGTAGAAGAAGATTTGTTTGATATTCAGGAAGAGTTAAAAAAACTTCCGGATCATCCCGGAGTTTATCTCATGCACGATGACCGCGATGCGATCATCTATATCGGCAAGGCAGTCAGCTTAAGAAACCGTGTGCGCCAGTATTTTCAGTCTTCCAGAAACAAGGGGCCAAAGATTGAGAAGATGGTCACACACATTGCCCGGTTCGAGTATATACTCACGGACTCTGAGCTGGAGGCACTTGTTCTTGAGTGCAATTTAATTAAAGAACATCGTCCCAAGTACAATACGATGCTGAAGGACGACAAGACATATCCGTATATCAAGGTGACTCTGGGGGAGGCTTTCCCCAGAGTCCTCTTTTCACGTCAGATGAAAAAAGATAAATCCCGTTATTACGGGCCCTACACCAGTGCAGGCGCGGTAAAAGATACCATTGAGCTCATTCAGAAGCTTTATCAGCTGCGCACCTGCAGCCGGGTTCTCCCCAGAGATATCAAAAAAGAAAGACCCTGTCTGAACTATCATATACACCAGTGCCTGGCCCCCTGTCAGGGGTTCGTCACGCAGGAGGAGTATCACAGACAGATCGCCGGTGCGATGGATTTCCTGAACGGGAAATATCTGCCGGTCATCAGGGATCTCGAGGAGAAAATGGCAGTGGCAGCTTCTGCCCTCGATTTTGAGAAGGCGGCCGAATACCGGGACTTGATTGCAAGTGTGAAACAGGTCGCACAGAAGCAGAAGATCACCAACTTTGACGGCGAGGACCGGGATGTGATCGCGATGACCATGGATGACCGGGACGCCGTCGTTCAGGTGTTTTTCGTGCGCGGGGGCAAGCTGATCGGGCGGGAACATTTTCATGTGACAATTGGAAATGAAGATACGCCCCGGGAAGTTATGTCTACATTTATCCGGCAGTATTATATGGGGACCCCGTACATACCAAAAGAAGTGCTTCTGCAGATGGAGATTGATGATACAGAGGTCATCGGTCAGTGGCTCTCCTCGAAGCGCGGCCAGAAGGTCTATATCCGGGTGCCGAAAAAGGGTACACATGAGAAACTGGTGGAACTCGCCGCTCAGAATGCGCGCATGGTTCTTGCGCAGGACAGAGAAAAAATCCGCCGGGAGGAAGGGCGCACGATCGGAGCAGTCCGCGAAATCACCGATCTTCTGGGCCTCGGTTATGTCCGAAGGATGGAAGCCTACGATATTTCCAACATCAGCGGATTCGAGTCCGTAGGATCCATGGTGGTTTATGACAGGGGAAAACCGCTGCGCAGTGACTACCGCAGATTTCGGCTGAAGACGGTCGTCGGCCCCGATGATTATGCCTCCATGCGGGAAGTCCTGACACGCAGGTTCCTGCACGGCATGGAAGAAAAAGAGAAAAACAGACAGAAAAATCTGGGAGATGAATACGGAAGTTTTACCCGTTTCCCTGACCTGATTCTGATGGACGGGGGGAAAGGACAGGTAAATATCGCGCTGCAGGTGCTGGATGAACTGAAACTGGATATACCGGTCTGCGGGATGGTCAAAGATGATCACCACAGAACCCGCGGTCTGTATTATAATAATGAGGAGATACCGATCGATACCCATTCCGAGGGATTCCGTCTGATTACGAGGATTCAGGACGAAGCGCACCGTTTTGCCATTGAATACCACCGCTCCTTAAGGAGCAAGGAACAGGTGCATTCTATTTTGGACGATATCCCGAATATCGGGCCGGGACGGAGGAAAGCACTGATGCGGCAGTATAGTTCTCTGGAAGATATACGCAATGCTTCTGTGGAGGATCTTCGGCAGATCCCTTCCATGAACGAAAAGGCAGCCGTCAGTGTGTATCGGTTTTTCCACGAAGCGGATCCGGTCGATCCGGTCTGAACCGGAAAAATAAAGAAGAACCGGAAAAAAAGCAATGAGCAGGGGGATGAGAATGCAGGGAGTAAGTGTGGCAGAGTTTGCCGAGAAGATGGAGCTGACATGTTATACAGAATGTGTCGATATGAGAAATCGTATGATCACAACATCGGATGTGAATCGTCCGGCATTGGAGCTGGCGGGGTTTTTTGAGCATTTTGCCAGAGAACGTGTACAGATCATAGGAATGGTAGAGCATGCCTATGTGGAACAGCTGCCCAAGGAACAGCGGGTCGCGCGTTATGCGGCTCTTCTGGATCACGATGTACCCTGTGTGGTCATGTGCCGCGGATTTGTGCCGGATGAAGATGTCCTGAACATGGCAAGGGAGCGCGGTATTCCGATTCTGGGTACTCAGAGAGCAACATCCGCGTTTCTGTCTGAAGTGATTTCCTATCTGAACGGGGAGCTGGCTCCGTGCATTTCCATTCACGGAGTGCTGGTGGACGTTTACGGAGAAGGTGTGCTCATTATGGGTGAGAGCGGCATCGGAAAAAGCGAGGCGGCCCTGGAACTTATCCGCCGCGGACATCGTCTTGTGACCGATGATGTCGTGGAAATCCGTAAGCTGAGCAACAATACACTGGTCGGAACCTCACCCAGCATCACCCAGTATTTCATAGAATTGCGCGGCATCGGAATCATTGATGTCAAAACCCTGTTTGGCGTGGAGTCCGTAAAAGAAAAACAGACGATAGACTTTGCCATTAAACTGGAGGACTGGAAGAAGGAAAGAGAATATGACCGGCTCGGACTTGAGGAGGAGTATACAGAGATCCTCGGGACCAAGATCGTATGCCACTCCATTCCGATTCGTCCGGGCAGGAATCTGGCTGTTATCTGTGAGGCTGCAGCGGTCAACCACAGGCAGAAAAAGATGGGATATAACGCGGCTGAGGAATTATACAACCGGGTACAGAGAAATATACAGAACACAGAGGATTAAAAAGCTCTGTTTGTTATAAAAATCAGGAGGAAGAAGTAGTATGGAACGAAAACTCGCATGGGAGAAATATGACGAGAAGGAGTGCGCAGAAGTCTTTGCGTTTGCAGAAGAATACAGAAAGTTTATTTCTGACTGTAAAACAGAGCGGGAATGTGTTGCGGGAATCCGCGCCCGGGCGCTGGAAGCAGGTTTCACCGATCTGAAAGAAGTGATTGAAAAAGGGCTGACCTTAAAGCCGGGAGACCGTGTGTTTGCCGACAATATGGGAAAAGGAGCTGCTCTTTACATCATCGGAGAAAAACCGATGGAGCAGGGAATGAATATCCTGGGAGCCCATATTGATTCTCCCCGCGTAGACCTGAAGCAGAATCCGCTCTATGAGGATTCAGGACTGTCATTTCTGGATACACAGTATTACGGCGGCGTCAAGAAATATCAGTGGGTGACGCTCCCTCTGGCTATTCACGGCGTGATCGCGAAGAAAGACGGAACGGTCGTAAATGTAAATATCGGAGAAAAACCGGAGGATCCGGTATTCGGAATCAGTGATCTGCTGATCCATCTGTCTCAGGATCAGCTGGCAAAGAACGGAGCGAAGGTGGTGGAAGGAGAGGATATGAATATCCTCATCGGAAGCATTCCGCTCAAGGCTGACAAAGATGACAGCGAAAAGGAAAAAGAAGAAAAACGCACGGTCTGCGCCAACATTCTGAAAATCTTAAAAGAACAGTATGGCATTGAGGAGGAGGACTTTATCTCTGCAGAGCTGGAAATCGTTCCTGCCGGAGCGGCCAGAGATTACGGTTTTGACCGCAGCATGATCATGGGATATGGACATGATGACCGTGTATGCGCGTATCCTTCCTTTGCGGCGATGCTTGAGATAGATGTACCGGAAAGAACGAGCGTATGCCTGCTGGTGGATAAGGAAGAAATCGGCAGTGTCGGCGCGACCGGCATGCAGTCACGTTTCTTTGAAAATACCACGGCGGAAGTGATGAATGCCTGCGGAGATTACAGCGAACTGAAACTGCGCCGCGCCATCGCCCGCTCAAAAGCACTTTCTTCCGATGTGAGCGCAGCCTATGATCCGAACTATCCGGCAGTCATGGAAAAGAAAAATGCGGCATATTTTGGAAAGGGACTTGTTTTCAATAAATACACGGGCGGACGCGGAAAGAGCGGTTCCAATGATGCGAACGCGGAGTATGTAGCCAATGTGCGCGCAATCATGGATGACGCGAATGTATACTTCCAGACGGCCGAACTCGGAAAAGTCGATGTGGGCGGCGGCGGAACCATCGCGTACATTCTCGGAAATTACAATATGCAGGTCATCGACAGCGGGGTGCCGGTGCTGAATATGCATGCACCGTGGGAAATCATCAGCAAAGCAGATCTGTATGAGGCAAAGAAAGGTTACGAAGCATTCCTCAAAAATGCGTGAAAGGGTGTCGTTAAGATGGAGTTATCGATATATCAGACATTATGCGAAATAGCAGGCGAAAAGAATGTCTTCTGCAATGAGCCGATGAGCCGCCACACGACGTTCCGTGTGGGGGGACCGGCTGAGATCCTGGTCACTCCGGAAGCGAAAGACCTGCCGGCTGTGATGGAATGCTGCCGCAGGCAGCAGGTGCCCTGTCTTGTGATCGGCAACGGCAGTAATCTGCTCTGTGCGGATGCCGGCGTGGAAGGGGTAGTCGTAGAAATCGGAAAACAGATGGCTGAGATCAGTATCACAGAGAACGGGCAGGGAACCTGCGAGATAACCGCGCAGGCGGGCGCTCTTCTGTCGGCCATCGCATCGCAGGCCGCGGCCATGGAACTGACGGGGTTCGAATTTGCCGCAGGCATTCCAGGAAGTATCGGGGGCGCGCTCGTTATGAATGCGGGCGCCTATGGCGGAGAGATGAAGGACGTCCTTGTAGAAGCAGACGTCCTGACTCCGGAGGGGGAAATCCGTACGATTCCTGCTTCCGGGCTGGATCTCTCCTACCGGCACAGCAATATTCCGGAAAAGGGATACATCGTCCTCTCGGCAAAGCTTTTGTTGAAAAAAGGAGTCAAAGCGGAAATTTTAAAGCGCATGGAAGAGCTGAAGGAACAGCGTGTTTCCAAACAGCCGCTTGAGTATCCGAGTGCGGGAAGCACATTCAAACGTCCGCAGGGGTATTTTGCGGGCAAGCTCATTGATGATGCCGGACTTCGCGGATATACCTGCGGAGGCGCCCAGGTTTCCGAAAAACACTGCGGGTTTGTCATCAACAGGGATCATGCCACGGCAGAAGATGTACGGACACTGATGTCCCGGGTTCAGCAGATTGTGCTCGAGAAGTATCAGATCATGCTGGAGCCGGAAGTGAAATTTGTAGGAAAATTCTGACTGCAGCCGACAGAGGAGGGATACATGCGATACGTAATTATCACTGGCATGTCCGGCGCGGGCAAAACAACGGCACTGAAATTTCTGGAAGACATGGGATATTTCTGTGTGGATAATCTTCCGATTCCGCTTCTTGAGAAATTTACGGAGCTGGCGGAGTCCGGGAAAAAGATTTATCCGATGATTGCCCTGGGAATCGATATCCGCAATGTCAGCTCACTCCAGGAGCTGGGCAGTATCATTTCGCGAATGAAATCAGAAGGGAAGGATATTGTCACGGTATTCATGGATGCGGATGACGATGTCCTGGTGAAGCGTTATAAAGAAACCAGAAGGAACCATCCGCTTGCCGGCAAGGACCGCATCGAGGTGGGGATCCAGAAGGAGAGAGCGCAGATTACATTTCTGAAGGAAAAATCCGATTATATTATCGATACCAGTCAGCTTCTGACAAGAGAACTGAATGAGGCGCTCGGAAATATTTTCCTGATGCAGCAGGAGTACGATAATCTGTTTCTCTCTATTCTTTCTTTCGGGTTTAAATACGGAATTCCCGCAGATGCAGACCTGGTATTTGATGTTCGGTTTCTTCCGAATCCTTACTACATTACGGAGCTGCGCCCGAAGACAGGAAATGATCCGGAAATCAGGCACTTTGTAATGGATCATCCGGAAGCAGAGGAATTTCTGAAAAAACTGGAGGACATGATCCGTTTCCTGATCCCAAATTATATCAAAGAGGGAAAAAACAGGCTGGTTCTGGCGATTGGCTGTACCGGCGGAAAACACAGGTCTGTAACCATTGCAAACGAGATTTTTACAAGGATGCAGAATAACCGTACCTACGGCCTGAGGGTGGAACACCGCGATCTTGACAAGGATGCCAGACAGGGAAAATGATGTGGAGGTGAGGACAGCATGTCTTTCTCCCAGGACGTAAAAAACGAACTTGCGCGACAGCTGCCGGATGCCTATCATTGTCTTCTGGCAGAGATTGCCGCGATTATACATTATGCGGGAACGATATCCGGGACAGCACAGAACGGAACGATTCTGATTGAGACAGGCAATGTCGTCCTGGCAAGAAAATATCTTCGCCTGATCAAAAAGGCGTTTGATATCTCTGTAAATCTTGACATTAAAAAAAATACCACAGGGAAAAATCATATCTATAAGATCCTGCTTTCATCAGAGGAAGATAAAAAGCCGGAAGGACGGAATCCTGCTGCGGGAGAGGAAAGCCCGGATGAGATTCCGGCCGGAGACAAGTTTTCACGTGTATGGATGGAGACAGCAGACTGGGAACAGCCCTGTTTCAAAGAGAGTCTGCTGGAATATCCCTGCTGCAGGCGTGCCTTTGTAAGGGGAGCTTTTCTGACTTCCGGATCCATCAGCAATCCCGGAAAGTCTTATCATTTTGAAATTGCCTGCCGGAAAATGCAGGGAGCGGAAGAACTGTGCGAAGTGATGGAAACGTTTGATATTCATCCCAAAATTGTCAGGCGCAAAAACAAGTTTATTGTTTATCTCAAGGACAGTACGCAGATCGTCGACACGTTAAACGTGATGAATGCGCCGAATGCTCTGATGAAACTGGAGAATGTGCGCATCATCAAGGATATGAAAAACAGCGCGAACCGGCAGTACAACTGTGATTCCGCCAACATCAGCAAAATGGTCCGCACAGCGACCCGTCAGATGGAGGATATCCAGCTGATTCAAAGGCAGATGGGGCTCGAAAAGCTGCCGCCTTCTCTGAAACAGATGGCGCAGGTCCGCCTGGAGCATCCGGAGGAGTCTCTGCAGGGGCTGGGCAATTATCTGGACCCGCCGGTTGGAAAGTCCGGTGTCAATCACAGGCTGAAAAAACTGGAAAAGATCGCAGAAGAGCTGAGGAACCAAAATCTCAACGCATTCTAAAACGGACGGGAATCTGTCATTGCAGAAGCCTGTGATTTATGATATAGTTAACAGTATGAGCGGGGAATTTTTCATAGGCCTGTCCCATAGAAAAGATTCTTACGGAATAATGAAATTGGAGGATGATATCATGTTAGTTTCAGCAAAAGAGATGCTTGATAAGGCAAAAGCAGGTCATTATGCAGTCGGACAGTTCAACATCAATAACCTTGAGTGGACCAAGGCGATCCTGTTAACAGCACAGGAGAATAATTCTCCGGTAATTCTTGGTGTATCCGAGGGTGCGGGTAAGTATATGGCAGGCTACAAGACCGTAGTCGGCATGGTAAATGGTATGCTGGAGGAATTGAATATCACAGTTCCGGTTGCACTGCATCTGGATCACGGCGGATACGATGCATGCTATAAGTGTATCGAGGCTGGTTTCTCATCCGTTATGTTCGACGGTTCCAAATATCCGATTGAGGAGAATGTAGCGAAGACAAAGGAACTGGTGAAGGTCTGCGCTGAGAAGGGACTTTCTCTGGAGGCAGAGGTCGGAGCAATCGGCGGTGAGGAAGACGGAGTCATCGGCATGGGTGAGTGCGCAGATCCGAAGGAGTGCAAAGCAATCGCAGATCTCGGCGTTGATATGCTGGCAGCAGGTATCGGTAATATCCACGGAAAATACCCGGAAAACTGGGCAGGCTTAAGCTTTGAGACACTGGATGCGATCCAGCAGCTGACCGGCGCTATGCCGCTCGTACTTCATGGCGGTACCGGTATTCCGGATGACATGATCAAAAAAGCAATCTCTCTCGGTGTTGCAAAGATCAATGTCAACACAGAGTGCCAGCTGGTCTTTGCGGAAGCAACCAGAAAATATATCGAAGAAGGCAAGGATGAGATCGGCAAAGGCTATGACCCGAGAAAACTTCTTGCGCCCGGATTTGACGCAATCAAGGCAAAAGTAAAAGAGAAAATGGAAATCTTCGGTTCCATTGACAAAGCATGATGTTATAGGAGAACAAGGGTGTTCCATTTCGGAATACCCTTCCTTTTATATAAGTGTGTGATTGAGAGTTAAGAGTTTTAAAGTTTCCTTTTTGCTGCTGCAGGAGGGAAGATAGAATGAGGACAACGAGCATGAGTGAATATTACAATGTATCTGATATTTTTGGGGTAAACGTGTTTAATGACAACGTGATGAAGGAACGTCTGCCCAAAAAGGTATACCAGAAGCTGCATGAGACCATCCAGGACAGCTCTGAACTGGATCTGGAGACGGCGGATATCATTGCCCATGAGATGAAGGAATGGGCCATTGAACAGGGGGCGACTCATTACACCCACTGGTTCCAGCCGCTGACCGGCGTGACCGCGGAAAAGCATGATTCATTTATCACATCCCCTGACGCACAGGGGAAAGTGCTGATGAGTTTTTCCGGAAAAGAGCTGATCAAGGGTGAACCGGATGCGTCATCCTTTCCCTCCGGCGGACTTCGCGCGACCTGCGAGGCCAGAGGCTATACCGCATGGGACTGCACTTCCTTTGCTTTTGTGCGCCACGATGCCGCAGGGGCGACACTGTGCATCCCTACCGCATTTTGCTCCTATACCGGAGAAGCTCTGGATCAGAAAACACCTCTGCTCCGTTCCATGCAGGCCATCAACGAGCAGTCTCTGCGCCTGATTCGCCTGTTCGGGAACACGACATCCCGAAAAGTGACTCCTTCTGTCGGTGCCGAACAGGAATATTTCCTGATCGACAAGGAGAAATATCTGAAAAGGAAAGATCTGATTTATACCGGCCGTACCCTGTTCGGCTCCATGCCGGCCAAAGGGCAGGAGATGAATGACCATTACTTCGGAAGCATCCGTCCCCGTATTGCGGCCTTTATGAAAGATGTCAATACAGAACTGTGGAAGCTGGGAGTTCCGGCCAAGACACAGCACAATGAGGTGGCCCCGGCACAGCATGAGCTTGCCCCGATCTTTGAGACCTGCAACATGGCTACCGATCACAATCATCTGGTGATGGAGATCCTGAAAAAGACGGCCAACGAACATGGCCTGCAGTGCCTGCTTCATGAGAAACCCTTCGACGGCGTGAACGGTTCCGGTAAGCATGACAACTGGTCTCTGACCACGGATGACGGCATCAATCTGCTGGATCCGGGCAAACATCCGCATGACAATAAGCAGTTCCAGCTGGTGCTGACCTGTATCATGAAAGCGGTAGACCGCCATGCGGATCTGCTGCGTGTATCTGCGGCTGATGTGGGCAATGATCACAGGCTCGGTGCCGATGAAGCGCCGCCCGCCATCGTTTCCATGTTCCTGGGGACACAGCTCGAAAGTATCATAGAGCAGCTGATCGAGAATGGCGTAGCGACGCACACGCCCAAAGGAGAGATGCTGAAGACCGGTGTTGATTCCCTGCCTGATTTCATGCGGGATGCCACCGACCGCAACCGGACTTCACCCTTTGCCTTCACCGGCAATAAGTTTGAGTTCCGTATGGTCGGAGCGCAGGACTCCATCTCCATGCCCAATGTCATCCTGAATACCATCGTCGCGGAAGCTTTCAAAGAAGCCTGCGATGAACTGGAACAGGCGGATGATTTTGATATGGCCCTGAGCGCGTATCTGCGAAAACTTGCAAAGGAGCATCAGCGCATTATTTTCAACGGAGACGGTTACTCGAATGAGTGGGTGAAAGAAGCAGGAAGAAGAGGACTGCCGAATATCCGGACCATGGTAGAAGCCATTCCGGCACTGACCACACCAAAAGCAGTCGAGCTCTTTGGAAAATTCAATGTATTCAATGAGAGCGAACTGCAGTCCCGTGCAGAGATTCTTTATGAGATCTATGCAAAAGCGGTTAACATCGAGGCCAGAGCGATGATCAACATTACGCACAAAACACTGATCCCGTCCGTCATCAAATATGTGACCTCGCTTGCAAACTCCATCAACGCCGTCAAAGCCGCATGCGGCTGCGATATCAGCGTACAGACCGAGCTTCTGACAGAAAGCTCCTCCCTCCTTTCACAGGCAAGAAAAGCCCTTCAGGCCTTGGAGACAGCCACAGATGCCGGACTTGCCATGAATGCAGGAAAAGAACAGGCAGAATATTACAGCGAGAACGTCACAGCTGCCATGACGGCACTGCGCGCGCCCATCGACAAACTGGAGATCATGGTCGACAAATCCATGTGGCCCATGCCATCCTACGGGGATCTCATCTTTGAAGTGTAAGAGTGAATAAAAAAGGACAGGAGAGCGGAATGCTTTCCTGTCCTTTTTCAATTTGTCCGGTACTGCCTCGGAGACAGCCCGGTCTGACGCTTAAAGAAGCTGGTAAAGCTGCTGGTGCTTGCAAATCCCAGATACTCAGCAATATCGGAAACTGTATTATTCTGATCTGTTAGCATTTTTTTCGCAAGATCCATGCGAATGTGATTGCGGTATTCGCGGATCGTCATTCCCGTAACTGTCTTAAATACCGTGGTCATCTTGCGGATGCTCATGTGTGCAATGGAGGTCAGACTGTTCAGGTTTGTTTCTTCTCCGGGATGCTCTTTCAGATATCGGACCAGGATGATGATCTGATGCAGATCATCATCCTTAATCTGTCTGCTTTCCGGATCTGTGAAAGATGCGGCATCAGATTCCTGCTGAGGGGAGCTGAGGGCATCCAGAAAGAGAGCCAGAAGCTCCCGGATTTTGCTGTCAAAATAGATTCTTGCCAGATGTTCAGAATCCTGAATGCGGCATCCGAGAATCTGACGGATGATGAGCGGGACGGAGGCAACGGACATGTGCCCCATGCCGCAGTGTGTTTTCAGCTGATTCAAATGGATCGTTGTTCCGGTATACTGCGCAAGCTGCTCCTGGAAATGTTCCGGAATGAACAAAAGCAGGATTCCCTGCAGACTGCTGCCGGAAGCAAAACGAGTATATTTACGTTCAAACGGAAACAGATTTGTATACAGTGTATTTTTCTCCATGGTGAATTCTTCTCCATCCATGATGCTTTTTGCATTGTAAAGACGGGAAAAAAAGCTGATATAGGCGCAGTCCAGAACCTTTGTTACAAATTCAAACTCCTGATCAAAACTGACATCAAGATACAGCAAAGCGGTATACGGCGTAGATTCATAGAACCAGCACCTTCCGTAGGCTCCCTGATCATCCAGTTGAAACAGTTTTCCGCAGGAAAAAGAAGAATTTACAGGATTTATTTCCCTTAAATGATAAACCTCATTCATTTTTTTCAGAATAACGCTGATTTCGCGACCCATACCAATTCCTCTTTGAAAGCTTTATTATTTTTATATCATTCAGATAACAAAAGTGTATCGAACGATAACGAAGTTAGACGGTGCTATAAGAAATTAGAAAATACTAATGTCCAACAAACGTAATATACCATATTGAGACGGATAAATCAATAATGTTGCCCGCAGGCAAATTTATTCATACGGCAAATTTATTTATGAATTGAGCATATAAAAAGAATGGATTGAAATCCATCACTTCTCAAACTTTTCCATTCCGGCAAAATAATTTGTCATCAAAGAATAATTTCCTGAAAGTGAAGAAAAAAGACAGATGATATGATAAAATCTGACCAATAGATTAGATGTTGCTAACAAATATTAGAAAAGCGTCCCCATTATTTGTTAGAACTAATCAAAAAATACGGAAAGGAAAGAGAAGTGTGAAAAAGGAAGATTGTAACATGAAAAGGAAAAAACGATTCCTGGGGAAAATCTCCGCTAAGGTGATCAGTCTGATTCTGGCACTGGTCATGATCGTTTCGCTCAGCGGGGTGAATGCCTTTGCGGTGACCGGGAATCAGGTCGCGGCGGATGGGGTGTATTCGAGTACGGTACATGCTTATAAGTACAAGGAAGGCAAATTAAAGAAGTCGTACTCCGGAACGCTCAATGTTGCGGTTATGGATGGAGAAATTGCCGGTCTTTGGATTACAAATGCCAGCGATGATAAGATGTCAAAACTAATTACATCAGAGGTTTATTATAGTTATGTGGGAAAAGAGGCTTCTGTAGCACAAGTTGGTGGCGTTGATACAGTTTCCAGTGCAACAGTTTCAACTTCCACAAGCAGTGGGTCCTACAGTACTGCGGAAAAGTATTATACATCTGATCTGGCAGACGCTGTTAAAGCGGCTTTAAATAAGGCACCTGAAAGAGCATCCTCTCATGAAAATACGGACGAATCCGTTCAGACAGTTACGGGAACTGCTTCTGTAATAGATTCGGAAGGAAGCAAACTGGTACTGAATGTTGGACTGGATGCGGAGGGCAAGGTTGTCAGTCTTGCTGCGGACGGCAGTTCATGTGTCGGAAGCTGGGATTCGGTCATTAGCAAAAATGCGGAAAATTACATTGGAAAGACTGCAGATGAAATAGATGCAGTTTCCGGTGCAACACAGTACTCCACTGCAGTCAATACAGCATTGAGAGATGCTTTGGCAAAATCTACGAGTACTGAAGCTGCGCCCAGGATTATTGAAGGGGATGGCGCAACCTGGACAAAGGGAAGTACAACCGGACTTACATTCCGTTCTGATGCTGACTTTAGTATTTTTTCAAATCAGGTAACCGTAGATGGTTCTACAGTACCGACAGGAAAATATACAGCTAAAAGTGGTTCTACCATTGTTACTTTGGATAGCTCTTATCTGGAGACATTGGGAACAGGATCCCACAGTATAGGAATTGTGTCCGGCACAGGTACGGCTAGCGGTACGTTTACAGTAGCAGCCGCGCCGGACAGCGGTTCCGGTTCCGGAAGCGGATCATCGAGCGGTACCTATACCGGTACCATTGTTTCTGAGCTTACAGATGGAGATTATATTATCGCAGATCAGTATAGAAGCTATTATGATTATTATGCACTTGGAAACAGCACTGAAGGAAGCAGTGGAAGCGGATACGGATTTGCAGGATTAGATGTAACTATCGATGGAGACACCGCAACTGTTAATGACGCTGCAGCTGTATGGACATGGAATTCTTCAAATAACTCCTTCTATAATGCAGCAAGTGGAAAGTATTTAAATCTGCCAAGCAGCAACTATAGTTCCGGAAGCTTTTTCTCAAGTTCACCGGTGGCGCTTACATTCTATACAGTTAGCGGGAACGAGGCTACGGTATATGTTCCTTCAGGAAATGGCGGATATTATTTGAATGCGTCCTCTCCAAGTGGTGGAAAAGCCTTTTCCTCCAGTTATGCAAGATATATAAACTCCAATTATCTTAGCTCAGGCAGTGGTGTTTATTTCTATAAGATTGATGCCGGCCAGGAAAAGAGGGCAGAGATTTCGCTTGACAAGACATCCATTACTCTGGAACTTGGGGGAACAGGCAGTGTCACTGCCACACCTGACGGCTGTACAGGACTTACAGTAACTTCCAGCAATACAGATGTGGCTGCAGCGGCCATCAGCGGCAATGCCATTTCTGTAACAGGTGTTTCCGCAGGAACAGCTGTTATTACAGTAAGCGGAACTGCTAATAGCGGTTATTCCGCACCTGACTCTGTGACGTTTACGGTAACCGTGAATTCCGGTGCCGGCGGAACAGGAACCGGCTCCGGATCAACAACAGAAACAACACCGGGAAATCCGACATATGTAAAATCAATTTCTCCTGAGAATGCGGTTTCGGATCAGTATATGATCTCGTTGAATGTAACTGCAGATGATCTGGAGAGCACTACAACCACACCCGGGACTCAGGGTCAGGGAGGCACGAACCTCGTTATAGTTATTGACACTTCGGGATCTATCGTTGGAAAAGAATCTGCATTAAACAGTGCAATTCAGTCATTGGTGAAAAGCCTGCCTGCAAGCTCACAGGTTGGTGTTGTGACATTCAATGAATCGGCAAGCATGAGCCGGGTCTACAGTCCCAGTACGATTTCCGGGTTGAGCTTCAGCGGTGTTGAAAATGCCGGAACAAAAATGGCAACAGGAATTGCTGCGGCAACAACACTTTTGAATGGTTCCGGATGGACAAATACTTCAAATGGTAAGGCCATGGCAGTTATTTCGGATTTTGATATTGATGATTATGCGGATGCCATTAACAATGCAAAAACCGCAAAGGCCTCCGGAACTAAGATTTATTCGGTCAAGATTGATACAACGTCAGTTGGAGCAGCAAATCAAACTGAATTGACTACAGACAAACGCGAAGCAAGTATACAACCTTTGACACGATACGTTTCAAGTCAATATCCGTCTGCCAGCGCTGTGAATAATTCCATGTTTGGTATGTTTAATCAGGCAACGGTTACCCCGGGTACTGCCGATAACGGTGCAACCTACGTTTATGGTGCAGGCGGCGGCAACTGGAGCGAGATTTTCCAGGAGATCAAAGAAACACAGGGCATGACAGAAACTTCCACAGTGCCGATGAAGAATGTAGTAATCACAGATACATTGAGCCCATATGTAGAGCTTTCTGGAACGGGATCGAATTACGGTGTTTCACTTGATACATCAGATAACAAAGTGTCATTAGGGAGTGTTAATACAAGTAAAGATTCCGATGGAAATACGGTTGTGAGTGCAACATTAAATGGAGAACTCACAGATGGGACGATTTATACAGTTAAGATTCCTGTAAAGCCGACAGCAAAAGCACAGGAAGAAGCAAATGCATCGCCAGATGCTGCCAAGTCCTTTATTTCGAACGTTGAAGCCAGGATGGCTTATGAATATGATGAAGAGAATAAAGGCGAAGTGACCTATGCAGAGATTCCTAAAATTCTCGTCGCAAAGCAGGTGACTCTTACCTATGATGCAAATGCCGGCGATGATGCGGTAGAGAATATGCCGGATCCTCTGAAAAGTGCTGCAACAACAGTGGAGACAAGCGGTGAGAAGGCCGGATATGCCACCTTTGATATCACAACAGCAGAACCGTCCCGAGAGGGCTATACCTTCCTTGGCTGGGCGGAGACCGCAGATGCAAAAGAGGCTGCCTATACCAAGGAAGCAGGAAAGAACAGCATCGACATTGATGAGGACACAACGCTTTACGCAGTATGGGAAAAGAAGCTGAAAGTGACTTACAGCGTAACGGGTGATGCGCCTGCCAGGTTTAAACCGGAGATTCCTGCGGAAGCATCCTATGCAAAAGGTGCAGAAGTGACGGTGGCGGATGCGTTGACAACCACAGAAAAAGAAAAGGATGGTGTTCGCGGCATATGGGCATTCAGCGGATGGTCGACACAAGATGCAACAGTTGCAGATGGCAAATTCACGATGCCGGATAAAGCTGTTGTGTTGACCGGGGAGTGGACATTTACACCGGATAAATATACCGTTACCTTTGTAGATGAAGACGGAACGACCGTTCTTCAGGCCGCAAAACGATATGCGTTTGGTGAGACGCCTTCCTATGATGGTGCCGAGCCAACGAAGGCAGCGACAGAAGAGTATACCTATACGTTTGATGGCTGGGAGGTAAAATCTGTAACAGATCAGCCGGTCGGCACGCGCCTGAAGGCCGTCTTCGCGAATCAGGAGAAAGGTATTGTTCCTGTAGCGGGCAATACGATTTATCAGGCGACCTATAAAGCGACTCCTATTACCAAACCGGAAGAGGATACGACCTACAAGGTGACAACGGAGCAGAAGAATCATGAGTATGAAATCTATCAGATTTTTACAGGTGATCTGGCAGAAGTCGACGGAAAAGATATCCTGACAAACCTTGTTTGGGGGCAAAACGGAACAGGAGAGAAAGACGCAGCTGTTGATCAGAAGATTATTGATGCGCTGACAGCGGTCACTGATGAAGAACTGAATCGAACGAAACTGGATGTCATAGAAGCCTATGTGAAAGTGAACGACAACAAAGATGAAACAAAACGTTCGGAACCTTTCAAAACAGTTAAGACAGAGGACGGGAAACCGGTCAGTGTCGAGGGGCTCCCTGCCGGATATTATCTGATCCGTGACAAGAGCGGGACCCAGACAGGAAAGGATGATTCCTATACTACATACATCACCATTGTAGTGAAGGACTATACAATCAAGCCTAAGAGTGTCAAACCGACCGTTGACAAGCAGGTTTCTGACAATGATGGCGGGGATACGACTTCCAGTACAAACACAACGAACATCAGCCCGTCAGCTTCAGCAAGCGGTTATTTCGAATCTGCTGATCACGCGATTAACGAATCGTTTACGTTCCGTCTGATCGCAACGATTCCGTCGGATGCAGATATTAAAGATTACAGTACCTATCAGCTCATTTTCCACGATACCATGTCAGCCGGTGTGACATATGATGGCATTGAGTCTGTGACGGTAGACGGGAAAAAAGTGACAGATGCTTCAAAGTACAAAGTAGAAGGAGTTCAGAACAACGAGGCAGGAAAGACCTGGACACTGACGATGAATGATGTGAAAACTGCAGCAGAAGGCGTTGACCTGACAGATGGTGCAGTGGTCGAAGTCATTTACAAAGCACATCTGAATAAAGACGCGTTTACATTCGATGCTTCAACAGCAGCGGATGGTACAGATCAAGTGAACAAAAACAGTGTTTATCTGGAATACTCCAACAACCCGAACACCGATCATTCCGGTGATCTTGGAAAAACAAAGGAGGATCACGTATGGGTATTCACCTACAAGGTCAATAACACCAAGTATGCGGATGAGGCAGCTTCCGGAAAAGAATTGGGAGGCGCGAAATTCAGCATTAAGAGTGGTGATACCGTTCTCAAACTGATCGATAACAAGGACGGCACATACACCGTTGCCGATCAGGCTGCGACAGAAGGTGTTGTGACAGAAATGACATCTGCTGATGGCACAGGTAAGTTTGATGTGATCGGTCTCGATGCCGGGACGTATACTTTGACAGAGACAAAGGCACCGTCAGGTTATAACACGGCGGCAGATCAGACGATTACGATTACGGCTGCTCATAAAGAAACTGATGGAACAGATAAAGCAGCGCTTGATCTGGGACAGAGTACAACAACGATTCAGGTTGTAGATAACAGTGGAGCCGTTCTCCCGTCTACGGGCGGCATGGGAACCAGACTGTTCTACTTCATCGGAGGAATCCTTGTTGCAGGAGCAGGTGTTGTACTTGTGACAAGAAGACGTATGTCCGAAGACAGATAATACGATCCTTTTCGGATTTTGAGTCATAATAATAGAGCACGAGGGAATTTGCAGTCCGTTTCTGCGCTGTTCCCTCGTGCTTTTTATAGCGTTGTTTAATCGTTAAAACGGAAGATATCCGGCTTACCGGTTCGCTGCGAATCGTAACCATAAAGTATACTGACACCGATCATGGATTGTATTTTCTTGCTTTGGAGCGTATAATATGCCATAGATAAACTGTGAAAAAAAGGAGGCTCTCCAGATGAAAAAACTACCGATTGGTGTCCAGTGGTTTCAAGGACTGCGTAATGATGGTTATCTGTATGTTGATAAAACAGATTTCATATACGAGCTGATTCATACCGGTAAAGTCTATTTTCTGAGCAGACCCAGACGGTTTGGAAAGAGCCTTTTCCTTTCGACATTAAGGGCATATTGGGAGGGGAAAAAGGAACTTTTTCAAGATCTGAAAATTGCAGAACTTGAAGAAAAACATTCGGATGCATGGCAATCATATCCCGTATTTTATTTTGATTTTAACGGCGAAAAATATGAAAATGAAAAGAACGCTCTGGAAGACATAATAGATGAACAATTGAGACGATGGGAAAAAGAGTATCACATTTCTGAGCCACAGGGAACTCTTGGAGAACGATTCCGAACACTTCTGATAGAAGCAAACAAACAGAGTGGATTGCGATGTGTTGTTTTGGTAGATGAATACGATAAGCCATTACTGGAGGTGATGGGTGATTCCTATCAGGAGACACATAATAAAGCTGTTCTGAAAGGCTTTTTCAGTTCATTGAAAAGCTTTGACGAATATATACGCTTTATATTTATAACCGGAGTGACAAAGTTTGAAAAAGTGAGTATTTTCAGTGATTTAAATCAGTTGAGAGATATTTCTTTGAGTAAAGATTATGCATCGGTATGCGGAATCACAGAAGAAGAGCTGGATATCTATTTTACAGAGGCAATAAACCGTCTGGCAAAGAATCAGGATCTTTCCTATGAAGAATGCCGCGAACAGCTTCAAATGACATATGATGGATACCGATTCCATCCGCAGGGGAAAAGTGTATACAATCCGTTCAGTTTGCTAAGTGCTTTTGCAGACGGGGAGTTTATGTCATATTGGTTTTCGACCGGTACGCCTGCATTTCTGACAAAAAAGGTAAAAGAGTCTGGCTTTGATGTCAGAAAAATCACAGACAACACTCTTTATGCAAGCGAGTCAATGTTGTCCGACTACAGGGCTGACAGCAGAGACTTAGTTCCGATGTTATATCAGACAGGATACTTGTCTATTGCCGAGTATGATAAAAACAGAAGACGTTACACGCTGAGTTTTCCAAATAAAGAAGTGGAGTATGGGTTCCTGGAAAGTCTGTTTTCTGAATATGTCCCAAAGGCCGAGATTGCAACAGGAATGGATAAATTTACATTGGTGTAAGTATTGATTCTGAAAAACGTATGATTGATGATTGGAAAGTGATAGAGTAAAAGATAAAAATGTCGAAAGCTGCAGGAGAAAAGCCTGCAGCTTTTTTGCGTTGCAGAAAAGTCCTTGTTTTCATGAATTGGAAAAGTTTTTTTGCATAAAAAACATGGAAGATTTGTTTGTGCACATTATCCGCTGATGTGCAAACACAAGTTTTTCATTGTTAAAACAGATCTATTATGAAAAGAATTCGAAAAAAACGCGAGCTGTCCCGCCGGGCCCGAAGAAGCCGCATGACGACTCTGATCATTGCCGTTATTCTGCTGATCGGTGTGGGCATCATGGCATACCCCACCGTTTCGGACAAGTACAACCGGTGGCTGACGCGAAATGTAATCAACTCCTATGAATCCACGGTTCAGAGCCTGGATGAAGATCAATATAAAGCAATTAAGGATGCGGCCGCGTCCTACAACAAAAAAATAGCGCAAAATGGTATTCAGTGGATTATGACCGATGCGGATATGGAGGAGTATTTCAACCAGCTGAAGATCGGAGAGTCCACGGCTATGGGATTCATAGAGATCCCGAAAATCAATCAGATACTTACCATTTATCATACGACCGGCGAAAAAGTTCTGGAGACAGGAGTCGGGCACATGGAAGGAACCTCCCTTCCGGTGGGCGGAGAGAGCAGTCACTGTGCTCTCTCCGGACACAGAGGTCTGCCCAGCGCAAAGCTTTTTACCGATCTGGATAAGATGGAGGCGGGAGACATTTTTCAGATTACCGTGCTGGATGATACGTTCACGTATGAAGTGGATCAGATTCTTGTGACGGATCCGGATGATCTTGCACCGCTCGCCATCGAGGAAGGGCAGGATCTGTGCACGCCGATTGCCTGTACTCCTTATGCGGTGAATACGCACCGGCTTCTGGTCCGGGGGCACAGGATTGCCAACCCGGTCGAGGCGAAAGGAGATGCGGATCCGGTCAAATCTGAACTGGTGGCGCCATTTCTTATGGTTGGCATTATCGGTGTGATTCTGGTCATCGCTCTGGCCAGAGCCGGACGAAGAAGATATAAGAAAAAACATGGAAAGAGGAAAAAACGCTACAGGATCCGGCAGAGGGCAGAACATGATGACAGGGAAAAGTAATCGTAAAAAAAGCCGGGCTCTGCGGGGAGCTGGCATATTGCTTCGGATCACAGGGGTTCTTATTCTCGCGGCTGTGATTGCCGCGTGTGTTCCGCTGACGGTGTCGAAGTTCATGGGATACCGGATTTTTCATGTCACCAGCGGCAGCATGGAGCCGGCGATTCCGACCGGCAGCCTCATCTATGTAGAGGGGGCTGATCCGGTGGATGTACAAGAGCAGCAGGTGATTGCCTATCAGATGGACGGATCCTTTATTGTGCACCGTGTGTTAAAGAACCATGTAGTGGAAGGCGAATTTCTGACCAAAGGAGATGCCAATGACGAAGCTGATTTCCGGCCGGTAAAATACGACAGGTTGATTGGCGTTGTGACTTATCATATTCCCTGGCTGGGGAAAATACTTGGATTGTTTGAGAGTACGACAGGAAAGCTTGCATTTCTGATTGCTGCGATTGCAGGGATTCTTTTGAATGTAATCGGAGGAAATATGAAAACGGGAGGAGAAATCCGTGAATAAGAAAACACTTTATAAAGGCATCATTGCGGCTGCGGCGGCCCTGACAGTGGCTGTTGCCGCAGAGGGAGCGGCTTCCCTGCATCCGGTTTCTGCAGAGCAGGGAGAATACACCTTGACGGTGAACGCCTCAGGCGAGATGACCGGATTAAAAGAAGCGCAGACTGTGCTGGATATCTATAAAATTGCAGATGCCGCGGGTACACCGGGAACGGCGGATTTCACATGGACGCCGGCGGAAGGATTCGAAGCCCTTGTGATGGATGACGAAGACTGGACCGCGGCGGCACAGGAAGCCCTGAGAATGGCTCTTACAAGCACAAATGGTATAACAGTGGAAACAGTGCAGCCGGCGGTGAAGGCAGTTCCTGCCGGCGAAGCAGTTTCCCTGGCTGATCCCGGACTCTATCTGGTTATTCCGCACGGAAGCGGCCTGACGGATTATCTGGTGACGGTAAAGACCGCAGAGGTGTCCGGAACGGGAGAGGCGAACCTGGCGACAATCGCAAGAAGCCGGACCGCGCAGTATACTTTTTCCCCGCAAATCGTATCGCTTCCGGGGAAAGAGGAAAAAGACGCATTGACTGACGACAGCGGCACATGGCTGAACGATATGAATCTTGTGATGAAATACAGTACATCAGATCTGTATGGGAAGCTGAAGATACAAAAAACATTGTTAAGTTTTGAAACAAAAGATCCGGCCACCTTTGTATTCCGCGTAGATGGTTACAAAGATGGGTACGATACCGGCGAGCGCATCTACAGTGATGTCGTATCCATTGTGTTTGATGGTGCGCAGATCCGGTCGGCAGAGTTAACGGATATTTCCCTTGATGCCTATGTGACGGTTACAGAGATCTACAGCGGCACGGTCTATTATGCGGCAGACGGGGAAATCCGTCAGATCCAGATCAAAGCAGATCAGGAAAACAAAGTCAGTTTTTCCAATGATTACATACCCGCCAGCCGCGGCGGCGGTTCCGTAACGAACCGATTCAGCTTTGACCGGGAAGAAAATCAGTGGAATGAACCGGATCAGGTGTATGATACAACACCGGTCGGAGAAAAAGAGTAAGAGCAGAAAATGAGGAAATGAGATGAAGTCAGGAAAAGGAAAACACAGAAAGAAGTACAATCTTTTTCTCGCGGCCATCACGGCGGTCATGGTTTTGTCCGCATCAATCGGTACGGCGTGGGCGTATTTTTCAGCCAGTGTTTCGGCGGATGGGGCGGCATCGATTCATCTGGGCGATCAGACGACGCTGGAGGAGTCTTTTGACTCCTGGACAAAGCATGTGTCCATCACCAGTACGGAGGATTCGCAGGATGTTTTCCTGCGCGTGAAGGCTTTTGCAGGAGCGGACTATGCGCTTTCCTACATTGGAAGCGAATGGACGCCGGGACCGGACGATTATTACTACTATAATAAGATTCTTTCTGCCGGGGAGACGGCGGAAACGCTCGATGTAATCATCGACGGGGTTCCGGAGGGTACCGTTGTGGACGAGAACTTCAATGTTGTTGTTATTTATGAGACGACACCCGTAACGTATGACGCAAACGGCGCCCCCGCAGCCCCGGTCAACGCAGACTGGTCGCGGCTTTTGAACACGGGCGATACCGATCAGGGAACAGAAGGAGGCGGCCAATCATGAAGAAAATGACAGGAACCGTAGTGATTTTTGCGGCGGCCGCTGCGCTGATTGCTTTTTCCGGAATCGGCGGGGCACGTGCTGCTCTGACGTACCGCTCGGAAAATCTGACTGCCCGGGTGGAGACAAGTGATATCGGAGTCGGCCTGGTTGAAAATGGAACCGCAGTGGCCGTACAGGAAAAAGGCTCCTCTGACGGGACAGAGGTTACAGGCACTCTTTTAAACGATTTGTCAGAGATTGTGCCCGGAAAGGTTTACAAAGAAGAACTTTCCGTAGTCAATGCCGGCGATTATCCGGCCTATATGCGCGTGACGATCAAGAAATACTGGAAGGACGCTGACGTACAAAAGTGCAGGAATCTTTCTCCCGATTTCATAAAGCTTCATTTTCCAGAGAACTCCGGCTGGGTCAGGGACGAAGAGGCCAGCACTGCAGAGCGGGAAGTTTTTTATTATACAAGCCTGGTTGCGCCGGATCAGACGACGGATCTTCTGGCAGATCAGCTGATGGTGGATCAGGCTGTGGCGACGAAAGTCACGCAGAGCAGAGAAACGGAGGGGGCTTTTACAACAATCACCACTGCCTATGATTACAACGGGTACCAGGTTTGCCTGGAGGCAAAGGCTGATGCGATCCAGGATCACAGCACAGAAAAAGCGGCGGTCAGCGTCTGGGGCAGCAAGGTACATGTGGATGAAGAGGCCGGAACACTGCGCCTGGAGTAAAAGGAGTAAGACATGAGAAAGAACAGACAAAGATTGTCCGGTATGTTTTTTGCATGCGCATTGATCATGGTGTTCACCATAAGTGCTGCGGCGAAGACCATTGAGGGAAGCCGGGACTGGAAGGTCACCTTTACGGAAAAGTCCCGGATGGAGCAGAACTTTGGTGCAAAAGCCATCAGCGAGACATTAAGCGGCATGGAGCCGAATGATACTGCAGTCCTGTACGTCAATGTTGCCAATGAAAATGAGAAAAATACCGCATGGTATATGACCAACAAGGTGATTTCTTCTCTGGAGGATACCGTAAAGGCATCTGGCGGAGTGTATTCCTATCACCTGACCTGGCAGAAAAACGGAAGCACGGAACGCAAGGAGCTGTATCAGAGTGATACGGTAGGCGGTGATATTGCGTAAAACGGGCAGGGATTGCACGAGGCATCCGGAGCGATGGAAGAGTTTATTTATCTGGATGATCTGAAAAAAGGAGAAGGCGGACTGGTGAAGCTGGAAATCTCGCTGGATGGAGAGACCCAGAATAATGCTTATCAGGATGCCCGGGCCGACATCCGGTTTGAGTTTGCAGTGGAACCGGATCCGGATCCCCGTACAGAAACACGTACGGGTTCCACGCTGGGGCGCACACAGATTGTAAAGACCGGTGACCGGCAGCTGGCGCAATACTATATTGCCGGACTTTGCGCGGGAGCAGTTCTTCTATTGACTGGAATCGTAAGGGCAAAGAAGCAGAGAAATGAAAGTGAGGGGATGTGATATGAGACAGAAAAAATCTTCAGGCATCCGCCCCTGCAGAGACACCCGGTTCCGGAAAAACGCCGGTATCGCTGCGGCACAGACTGCGGCGCGGCAGTACAAAGGGCATCCTTTCCGGTGACCGGAGATGCCGACTACATTGTTGCCTACGGTGTTCTCGGTGATGCTGTGCAATATACGGTCAGTTACGTGGATGAGGCGGGAAACAATCTTGCACAGCCCGAGACCTTTTACGGGAATGTCGGTGACCGTCCCGTCGCCGCCTTCCGGTATTTTGAAGGATACCAGCCGCAGGCCTATAACCTGACGGGCACCCTCAAGGAAAATTCTGTGGAAAACCAATTCACATTCCGCTATAACCGGGTCAGGACCCAGACGAATGTTGTAACAAATACAGTGCCCGGAGCCACCGTCACGACCGTCGTGAGTGGGACAAAGCAAACAACAGCAGCAACCGGGACAACCGCAACGGACGGGACAGCGGGCACTGCCGGGGCAGCACAAATCACAGAAACACCAGGAATAACGGGTACAGGCAGCGAAGCAGGAAATGTCGAAAATAGTGCCGCTCAGCCGGCAGAAATCGTGGATATCGACGATGGGGAAGTGCCTCCGTCAAGCTTTGACGAGAGCTCTGTGACAGAGGAGGAAGCAGCCACTGTGACAGAGGAGAAAGCAGCTGCTGGGACAGAACACATCAAACTGCAGGAAAAGAAGTTTGGCACAGGGGCAAAAGCTGCCATCGTTGTTGTCATAGCAGCAGTCGCCGCTGCCTGCGTCTGCAGAGCTGCGGTGAAGAGGCGGAAACGCTAAAAGGAAAAAACAGCAGTCAAAAGAAATGGAGTGTCGGAAGAAAACCGCATTCCATTTCTTTTTGGTGCAGAAGAATTGTTCTCCTGAGAGTCAGGATAAGGGCGTCCTACCGGAAGCTGTTAGAAGACGTACGCAGAAGCAAGCAAACAGGAAATGCGTCCTACCGAAAGGCAGAGGCGTTTTTGAAAAGCTTGCTGTCTTGAAAAAGATCTTTCGCAGATGTTGGCAAATTCCCTCTTTTTATGGTATCATACTTAAGATTAAGTTAAAGGAGTCTTACCACTATGCCGCAGTTGACGGATGAGATGCGCGAGTTGATGGAAGAAGAGGATCTTAAGAAAGCTGAGTACAGGGAGCTGGCGGCGAAGGTGATGCACTTTGCCAGGGATCAGATTATGGTGTCCATGCGTTTTTTAGACAGGGCACTTTTTCGCATGCCTATGGTTCCGGCCGAGACGGTGGATGCGTACGGTGTCAACGGGCAGGTGATGTTTTTTAATGCCGAGTATGTCCTGCATTCTTTTAAGCAGGAGGCGAACAGTGTGGCGCGGGCTTTTCTGCACATGATTTTGCATTGTATTTTCAGTCATCCGTTCCAGTATGAGAAAATGGACCGGGAGTGCTGGGATCTGGCGTGTGATATTGCGGTGGAGAAGTCCATCCTGGATCTGCATTTGAGCGCGGTGAAGCTGGATGAGGATGTCCGGATGGAAAAGGTGCTCAGTAAGATGGAGCAGGACATGCCGATCCTGACGGCAGAGAAGATCTATCGTTTTCTTATGAATCACCCGGAAAAAGCAGAAGAATATCTGAAAATTGGCGAGCTGTTTGAGCGGGATGATCATGCGCAGTGGATCCCGAAGAAGGAGGCAGATCCGGCTGACCGGACGGGAGATACGATTACGACAGATACCAGGACAGCCCAGATCGGATGCCATGAGGCAGATTCCGGGGAGGGAGGCGAAGACCAGGTGGAGGATCTGGATGAGGCGCTGGTCGGACGAAGTCCGGATGACTGGGCAGATGTCAGCCAGCATGCGAAGCTTGATCTGGAGACATTCTCCCGTGAGATGGGATTCGGAGCGGGGAATCTGCTCTGGAACCTGAAGGAGGCTGTGCGTGAGAAGTATGATTATTCGGAATTTTTAAAAAAATTTGCAGTTCTCGGAGAAGAGATGCATATCAACGATGATGAATTTGATTACATCTATTATACCTATGGCCTGCAGCTTTATGAGAACATGCCGCTGGTGGAACCTCTGGAGTATCGGGAAAATAAGCGGATCCGGGAATTTGTAATTGCGCTGGATACCTCCGGATCCTGCCAGGGTGCGACCGTAGAGAAGTTTTTGAGAAAGACTTATGATATACTGAAAAACACAGAGAGTTATTTTAAGCGGGTGAATATTCACATCATTCAGTGTGATTCAAAGATCCAGAGGGATGTGAAGGTCACCACCGATGAAGAGTTCGAAGCTTATATGCAGGATGTGCAGCTTTCCGGGTTTGGGGGGACGGACTTCCGCCCGGTGTTTGAATACGTTGATGCAATGATCGAACGGCATGAGTTTCAGAACCTGCGCGGGCTGATCTACTTTACGGACGGGCACGGAACGTTCCCGGAGCGCATGCCCGACTATGAAACAGCCTTTGTTTTCATCGAAGAAGGATTTGCTATCCCGGAAGTCCCTTCCTGGGCAATCCGGCTGGTACTTTCGGAAGATGAGGTCTGAAATCTAAATACAATAAACAGGAGTACATTTATGAATATACAGGAAGCGAAAGAACAGGTCAAAAAAGCGGTAGAAATCTATTTGAAGAAGGACCGATACGGCAATTACCGGATTCCCATTGAGCGCCAGCGCCCGGTTTTTTTGCTGGGGGCGCCCGGTATTGGAAAAACCGCGATTATGGAACAGATCGCAGAAGAGATGGATATTGCGCTGGTTTCCTATTCCATGACGCATCATACCAGACAGAGTGCGCTGGGCCTGCCTTTTATCAGTCACAGAAACTATCAGGGTACGGAATTCGATGTGTCGGAGTATACGATGAGCGAGATTATTGCCTCTGTCTATGAGATGATGGAGAAGTCCGGGAAAAAAGAAGGAATCCTTTTCCTGGATGAGATCAACTGTGTGTCGGAGACACTGGCGCCTTCTATGCTTCAGTTTCTGCAGTATAAGACGTTCGGAAAGCACAAAGTCCCGCAGGGATGGGTGATTGCGACCGCAGGCAATCCGCCGCAGTTCAACCGTTCCGTGCGCGAATTTGATGTGGTCACCATGGACCGTCTGAAGGTGCTCGAGGTGGAAGCGGATTACGATACCTGGCGCAGCTATGCGGTGAACAGGGGCCTGCACGGATCGATCATCACCTATCTGGATATTAAGAAAAATGACTTTTATGTGATTGAAAACAGTGTGGACGGAAAGACCTATGTGACTGCCCGCGGATGGGAAGACCTTTCGGAGACAATCTATCTGTATGAAGAAAGCGGTTTTGCGGTGGATGAAACACTGATCGGACAGTATCTTCGGAATAAGCGGATCAGCCGGGATTTTGCCGCCTACTATGATCTGTATCAGAAATACAAAAAAGATTACCAGGTGCACCAGATCCTGGCAGGTAAGGATGATGCGTCCATCCGGAAGCGCGCGAAAAATGCAGGTTTTGATGAGCGCCTGTCACTGATCGGTCTTCTGCTGGATGCAATCCAGATTGAGATCAGGGAGAATATTGAAAACGAAGAAGCATTGCGAAAGCTCCTTCTGACGCTGAAAGAACTGAAGCTTGCGATGTTTGAAACACAGGAGGCGCAGCCGCCGGCAGTACTGGATCTTCTGCGGTCAAACTGGGAATCCCTGCAGAAGATGCTGGAGCGGGAGGATACCGCGAAATCGATCAGCAGCGCGGAGCGCAATGAATATCAGATGGTAATCGAGACCTTGCAGCAGGATGCCAAAGCCATTCACATGAAAGACATTTCCGGACCGAAAGAAGCCTTTTTACTGATCAAAGAAGACTTTGACGGGAAAGTCAGCGCAATGAAGGAGAAACGGTCGGAAATCAGCAGAAAATTGTCGAACCTTTTTGCATTTGTTGAAAATATTTTCGGAGCGAACAACGAGATGCTTGTGCTCGTAACGGACCTGACCGTGAATTACAACAGTGCGAAGTTTATCAGCCGGTGCGGCTGCAAAGAATACGATAAATACAATAAAAAATTCCAGATCTATGAGCGGCAGCAGGAGATTTCGGATGCAGTGGAAAAACTACTTATATGAGAAAACTGAAGGAGGTGTCCGGATCATTCGGTATCTGCCCGGAGAACAGGAGCAGGAACCGGAAGTGGGGGAGGATGAATGTCTGCGCATTCCGCCTGAAATCGATGGCCTTCCGGTCGTTGAAATCGGGCAGGAAGCGTTTTCGGAAAACGGCGCGCTACTGTCAATGATCGAAGTTCCGCCATCGGTCCGGCGCATCCGTGACGGCGCTTTCAAAATGTGCATGAGCCTGACAGACCTGGTGCTTCATGACGGGCTCAGGCAGATCGGGGAAGAAGCCCTTTATCTGACTGCGGTTTCAGAACTGGTTCTGCCTGCGAGCGTATCAGAAATAGACAGCCCCTGGGAGCTCGGAAATATCAGCTGGCGCATTGATGAGAAAAATCCTTATTTTTATTTTGACGGATATGGATTGTACCGGAGGATCTCTCCCTGTGATGAGAAAACCGGCGGCATCATGCCGGGGGAGCTTCTTGTTGTTTCCCAGACCGAGGAACGGCAGGAATACGAGGTTTTGGCAGGCACGGCCATCATCGGGGAAAATGCTTTTGCAGGAAACGGATTTCTGGAAAAAGTGATTTTGCCTCCGACAGTGCATACAATCGCCGCGGCCGCTTTTGAGAACTGTCAGAATCTCAGCAGCATCGATCTGCCGGACGGGGTAAAAGAAATCGGTGCGGAAGCGTTCAGCCACTGCATACGTTTAAAACAGATCCATCTGCCTTCGACCCTGGAACAGCTGGGCAGGAACGCCCTGTCTGATACCTTCGGGTGGAGCGATTCTCTGGTCGGTCTGGAAAATATCACTACAGCGCCGGACAGCCCGGTCTTTCAGGCAGAGCAGGATGCTTTGTATGAAAACCGGGGAGACAGGAGGTATCTGGTCAAGTACTTCGGAAAGGACAAAGAGTTCCGCATACCGGATGATGTCACGCACATCCTTCCGGGGGCCTTTCGCCGGTCAAAGCTGCATCGGGTATACATTCCCAAATCTGTGAAAGATGTGGCGCAGGATGCTTTCAGGGAGTGCCGTATGCTGGAAGAAATGGTTCTGGAAGAAGCGGACGCAGCCGTTTATGTCCCGGGGCAGCCGGTCTATCGGAAAGAAGAAATTACTTCCCTTTTCTATTCGAAGGAACGGGAGATGGCTAAAAAGAAGCAGGACATCGCCGGACCGCGGTTTGACGAGCTTCCGGAAAAATGGAAGGCTTTTGCGGGAACGGCAATCTACTCGCAGAAGGAGGACGTCCGCTATCAGCCGTATGAGCATTATCTTTTTGATTATCAGGGATATGACGCGCAGTTCCATACCTGGCTGAACCTGACTGATCAGTGCGCCATGGCGTGCTGCAGACTGAAATATCCGGTTCTCCTTTCGGAGGAAGTGCGCCGGAAATATGCGGACTTTTTGGAAGAAAATCTGACAGCGATCCTGCAGAATCTTGCCGGCCTGCAGGACATGCAGCGGCTTGCTGATCTGACAGAACTGGGATTTATCCACGCGGGAAACGCAGAAGACTGTATTGAAATCTTCAATCAGGCACGAAGGACCGCCATGGTCAGTTACCTGCTGAATTATAAACAGGAGCATTTTGCCAGGGAAGAGTTCGATTTTGTGCTGTGACAAATATTTGCCAAGCGCAGAATTATTTAGTATAATATATTTTTATAAATAATGATAATCCGGATAACAGGAGGAATTTACTATGTTTAAGACACCGTCAGCTTGTATTGAGGCAGAACAGGATGCTGTTGCGAAAGTCGTGCTCATGCCGGGAGATCCGCTTCGCGCGAAGTATATCGCAGAGACGTATCTTGAGAATCCGGTTCTGTTCAATGATGTAAGAAATATGTACGGCTATACCGGTACATATAAAGGGAAACGGATTTCTGTGATGGGAAGCGGAATGGGAATCCCGTCAGCGACGTTATACGCGCATGAATTGTTTACTTTTTACGGAGTGGAATCGATTATCCGTGTTGGATCGGCAGGCGCTCTTCTGGATGATATGCACTGCAAAGATATTGTCATTGCAATGGGAGCCTGCACGAATTCAAACTTTGCGCACCAGTATCAGTTCCCGGGAACACTGGCGCCGACAGCGGATTTTGATATGCTTTATGATGCTGTTAACATCACAAAAGAACGCGGTACAAGTGTGAAGATCGGCAATGTATTCAGCACCGATATTTTCTACAACGCGATCAAGGATGTCGCTGTACAGGCAAAGAATCTGGGCATGCTCTGCGTGGAAATGGAGACGGCCGGTATTTATCTGGAGGCGCTTGCACAGAGGAAAAAAGCGCTCAGCATTCTGTCCATCTCGGATCATTTCTTCCTGCCGGAAGCTCTGACAGCTCAGGAAATCCGCGAGACATTTAATGAGATGATGGAGATTGCGCTGGAAACAGCATGGAAGCATGCATAAAGAGGGATAACATTATGGGGGATATACAGAGTATTCTGGTGACCGGAAACGGTTTTGATCTGTATCACGGTCTGAAAACAAACTACATGGATTTTATCAGATGCGTAGAAGATGCGTTTGCCATGAAAAAAGAGGAGCGCGGAGAATTTGAGCAGCGGCTGACAGAGCTTTGCAATGTCAACGGTTTCTTCCGCCATTTTCATTTCACGCCTCTGGACATCCCGTCCTGGTCAAACTTTGAACGCGAGATGGAAATCATCATGATGGCGATGGTCCATTTTCTGGATGTGGTGAAAGAAAATGAAAAAGATATCGATTTCGATCTGGTTTCCTTCAATATCTACGGAGGGATATTCAGTTACCGGGATCTGCAGGTCTTTAAGCATTTCGCGCGTATTTTCGAACAGATTTATGACGACCCTGCCGGAGGTATGTTCAAGCTGCGGCAGCAGTACATTTCGCTCGAAAAAGTTCTTGATAAAAAAGCAGTGGTTGATGAGGTCAGAAGAGAGCTCGACAGTTTTACCGGGGCATTGGATCTGTATCTGACGCATTGTGTGAACACAAAGGATATCAGCAAACGGTCTGTCCAGGTACAGGCTGCGTCACCGGATTATGTCATCAATTTTAATTATACAGATACCGCGCTTTTGTATGGCGTGCCGGAAAAAAACATTTTCTATGCAAAAGGGAAGGCCGGCCGGACACCGGTCAGTCTGGTGCTTGGTATTCCGGATGAATCGGAAGAGCATATGGACTGGATCTATCTGAAAAATTATTTCCAGCGCCTGATGAAATTCATCGGCATTCCGGACAAGAATCAGCTTTATCCCATCAACGAGGAGGGGTTCCCGGTTCCGGTCATCACCTATTACTTCGGGTATGACTTCCCGCAGGGGGATGAGGAACTGATCCGGGAGCTGGCATCCTGTTCGCAAAAGATGGTTGTTTACTATCTGGACAGGGAAGATTATGCGAACAAAATAATCCGGCTGCTCCATATTCTGGGGAAGAACAAGGTAACAGAGCGTGTGTATGAAAAAACCATTGTTTTTGAAGAGTTGAGATAGTGTTCGCTGCACCGGAGACTTCCATCTAGTATCTGTCAGAAAAGACAACAATAACACGGCAGAATGACTGACAAAAATGAGGTGCGTTATGTTACATGCAGATGATTCAAAAATCAGAAGTCTATTATTAAAAGGCAACTTCGGACTGGAAAAAGAGAGCCTGCGCATTACACAGGAGGGGTATCTTGCTCATACGGATGACCCGTTTGAGGGGGAGCCGCATATCGTCCGGGATTTCTGTGAAAATCAGGTGGAGATTAATACTTCTGTACAGACCAGCATTTCCGCGGCTGTTCAGGAGCTTCGCTGTTATCACGAGATGATCATCCGCCGGCTGGCACAGCTGGATACGCCGGAGCTTTTGTGGCCTTTCTCCAATCCACCGTATATCCGCGGGGAAAAGGATATCCCCGTGGCTCATTATGGCGGATCCAAGGTGACAAAGATGTATTACCGGTGTTATCTGTCCGACCGCTACGGGCGATACAAAATGACTTTTTCCGGTATCCATTTTAACTTTTCCTTTGCGGAGGAATTGCTTCGCGCAGATTTCGAGCTGAGTGAAGAGACAGATTTCAGAAAGTATAAGGATGATCTCTATGTGGTCCTTGCGGAGCGTGCGGCAGCTTATGGATGGCTGATGGTAGCCATTACCGCAGCAAGCCCGATCCTTGACAGCTCCTTTGTGGAAAAAGGACAGACAGACCAGGATGTATTCAACGGGATGGGATCGGTGCGCTGCAGTGAACTTGGATACTGGAATTTCTTTACTCCGGTGTTTGACTACACAAATGTGGAAAAATATGCGGAGAGTATACAAAGATTGATGGACGAGCAGTATATCGGAGCGCCGTCTGAACTGTATTATCCTGTGCGCCTGAAATCCGAAGGACAGAATGATCTGCAGATTCTGAAGGAAAAAGGGGTCAATCATATTGAACTGCGCATGATTGATCTGAATCCGTATGCGGAAGGCTGGGTAGATGAGCGGGATATCAGATTTGCCCACCTGCTTCTGGTGTGGCTGGCATCGACACCGCGGCAGCCTTTTTCCCACCGGGATCAGGTGCAGGCCGTGCAGAATTACAAAAATGCCGCGCACTATGACTTGAAAACGGTGAAGATCGTTGTGCCTAACGGGGAAGTCTATTCGGTAGCCACGGCAGCATTGCGGGTGATTTCTTTCATGAAAGAGTTTTATGCTGACGCGCCCGAAGATATTCTGGAGGTGCTGGATTTCCAGGAAAAGAAGTTTACCGATCCTGATCAGTATCGTTATGCATGGAGAGTGCGCCGTGATTTCGGTGACGGTTTTGTAAAAAAAGGACTTAAGCTGGCAAAGGAAAATGCCGAAAAAGCATTAGAGAAATAAGAAAGTCAGGAATTTGAAGGAAATGCTGAATCAATTTTCAAGAACCGCGCTGCTGCTCGGAGAGAAGGCATTAGACACTTTGGCCCGGTCCAGAGTGGCTGTCTTCGGCCTGGGCGGTGTGGGCGGTTATGTCTGTGAGGCTCTGGCCCGAAGCGGGGTGGGAGCCTTTGATCTTATCGATCATGACACCATCAGCCTCACGAACCTGAACAGACAGATCATAGCTACAGAAAAAACCATCGGCCGTTCCAAGGCGGAGGTGATGAAAGAGAGAATCCTTGGGATCAATCCGGAAGCAGCGGTGCGGATCTGGCAGTGTTTTTTTCTGCCGGAAAACGCAGAGGAGTTCCCGTTTTCGGAATATGAATATGTGGTGGATGCGGTGGATACAGTCACTGCCAAGATCGGGCTGGTCATGAAAGCACAGAGTATGCAGATCCCGGTGATCAGCTGCATGGGAACCGGAAATAAGCTGGATCCCACACGGCTGAAAGTGGCGGATATCTATCAGACTCAGATGTGCCCGCTGGCAAAAGTGATGCGGCGTGAGCTGAAGAAACGAGGCGTAAAAAAGCTGAAAGTGGTTTATTCTGACGAAAAACCCATCCGGCCGGCACAAAGTCCGGAGGAGAAGCCGGACGGCCGCCGAAGCATCCCCGGAAGCACAGCTTTTGTTCCGCCTGTGGCCGGACTAATCATCGCAGGAGAAGTCGTCCGCGATCTGATCTCCGGGGACTGATCAAGTGCGCCTCAGGCGTCCTGCGGTCCGAGCTCCTTCAGCATCCGGATGGCTGTCTTGTGCAGAACCGGGTGTACCAGACCCGGACACAGGTCTGCCAGCGGCTTCAGGACAAAGTATCTGTTTTCCAGATCCGGATGGGGGATGATCAGATCCGGGTCAGACAGAATCAGATCATCGAAGAACAGAATATCCAGATCCAGAGTCCGGGGGCCCCAGTGTACAAGACGCTGCCTTCCGGCATCTGCTTCGATCTGGTGGAGCGTCTCCAGAAGCTCGTGCGGGGACTGAAGGGTCTCCAGAGTGATGATGGCATTCAGAAAAGCGTTCTGGTCTGTTTTTCCGTAGGGAGCGGTTTCCAGAAGAGGAGAGAGCTCAACTTTACGCATGTCCGGATGATCTGTCAGGGCAGCAGCCCCCTGCCGGATAAAGGCTTCCCGTTCGCCCATATTGGAACCGGTCGAAAGCCAGACACGATGCCATTTGCGCCGGATACATACGGACACTGCCTCCACGGGCAGGCCGATCGGTGCCCATGGTTTTTTTAATTCTATGCCAACTTCCAGAAGCAGCGGATACTGTCTCAACAGCATATCCGCGATATGTTCAGCCACCGTCTCGATCAGTTTAAACGTATGTTTCTGCATGTATTCCGTAACCAGATGGCTGACTTCGCTGTAATTGATTGAATCATGCATGCTGTCGCTTTTTCCTACCTTTTTTAAATCCACCCCGAGATCAATATCGATCAGAAATTTCTGGCCCAGCTCGTTCTCCGCGGGCAGCAGACCATGATAGGCAAATACTTCCAGATTCTTTATTTTTATAATGTCCATTATCAAAACCTTTCCAAAATTAATTGTTTAAAGATGCTTTTTCATCCACGACAGCATGTCGGCATACACCTGACCGCGGTCCGTTTCATTCAGAATTTCATGGCGGTCGCCGTCATATAGCTTCAGCTGTACATCCCGGATGCCTGCTTTTTGATAAGCTTCGAAAACGGGGCGGACGCCTTTGCCGAAATTGCCCACAGGGTCATCGGCTCCCGAAGTGACAAGGATAGGAAGTTCCTTCGGGATCTGATTGATATTTGCCTGATTCTGAGCATACTCGATGCCGGAAAACATGTGATAATAGGCATTCACTGTAAACATAAAACTGCACCATGGATCGGCCAGATAGGCATCCACGATGTCCGTATCCTTTGTCAGCCAGTCTTTGGATGTGCGGGCCGGTTCAAACTTCTTGTTATAGGAGCCGAAAGCCATCTTGTCAATAAAGCTGCTGCGGTACATCTGACCATGTTTCCCTGCGCTGCGTCTGCAGAGCATTTTCCCGATTTTCAGGGTAAGCGCCGGCTGAGAACCGGTTCCCATAATGATGGACCCGGATAACTCTTTCCCATACATGCAGATATACTGCCGGGCAAGAAAAGAGCCCATGCTGTGCCCCAGTAAAAAATACGGGATCTCCGGGTATTTCTGTTTCGTCGCTTCGTGGAGCGCGTGAATATCCCGGATCACGCAGGCATTTCCGTCCGGGTCATGGAAAAAACCGTGGCGGTCATCCTCTGTGACGGACTGACCATGGCCCAGGTGATCGTTTCCGGTCACATACCAGCCCTGCTGAGCCAGGAAACGGGCAAATCCATCATAACGGTCAATATATTCGCACATGCCGTGACAGATCTGCAGAACGCCTGTAACCGTTCCCTCCGGAATCCATTCGATTGCGTGAATCCGGGTATTGCCATCTGCAGATGGATAGAAAAAATCATTTTTTGTCATAGAATCCCCCTGATCTTATTCATTCTTGTTCCCTATTTTAGCACGCAGAAAAAAACTCTACAATATTTTCAACAAAAATGTAAAGTCCGGTTGCTGAAAAGGAAAGAATGAGTTAAGATAATAAGGAGCAAAATCCGTATACGAATTTCACAGGAGGTGATTGGATGAACTTACCGAACAATCCCATGATGCTGCTCAGCGTAGTCAATACACAGTTGAGAAACCGTTATCCATCACTGGAGGAGCTGGCGGCAGCATATATGGTGGATGCAAAAGAGATTGAAGAAAAACTGGCAGAGATAAATTATACGTATGACATTGATCTGAACAAATTTGTTTAAGAGGGCAAAAACACCTCACGGAACCGGGGAAAAGAGACTTTGGTTTCGTGAGGTGTTTTTTTACGCTTATAAAATGTTTTTTTCCAGAAAATCGGCGACGCCGTCTTCGTTGAACGTGTAATCGGTCATAAAGGCAGCTGCCTCTGCGCAGCCGGGAGTTGCATTTTTCATGGCAACACCGATTCCGGAGGAACGGAGCATCTGCGTATCGTTGTCAGCATCACCAAAGACCAGAGTGGTCTCCGGCGAGATTCCAAGCAGATTCTGAACATACCCCAGGCCGGCTGGCTTACCGGAATCTTTGCTGGAAATCTCCATCCGGTAGGGAACGGAACTCGTGATGTAAATATTTCCGGTCGCTCTTTTGATTGTGTTTTCAATCATGCGGAAGAGGCCGGTTTCCTTAATGATCAGATCCAGACTTTCCAGTTTGCCGGCATTTTCAAAGATAAAATCAATAATGAACTTTTCCGGCTGTCTGGTCTGACGCACATAAGGGACAGCACCCGCAGGGATGCCGTATTTGCCGGGCTGAGCGATATAATCCCCGGATGCATAGGCAAATCCATCCACAAATGCCTCGTAAGTAATCTGGCCTTCCAGAAAGAAATGGCCGACGCTCTGCATGATACTGCGGACATCTCTGGCTTCCAGAAGCGATTCATGTACGCGGATCCCTGCGGTCTGATCATAGATGGCAGAACCATTGGATGTAACGGCATAGGAAACACCGTCCAGATCGCGGATACAAGCCGGGAAAGTGGCATAGGAGCGGCCGCTGACCGGTACAAGAGAAATTCCCTTTTTGACAGCGGCGGCAAGCGCGTTCTTTGTGCGGGCGGATAATTCTTTATCCTTATTCAGGATTGTATCATCCAGGTCGAACGCGATACAGTTTATGTTTGAAAGATCAGTCTGCATATTTCCTCCCATCTGATATAAAAAAGACACTTCAGAATCTGAAGTGTCTTGTCAGCAGGGCTACAAGGATTCGAACCTTGAAATGACGGAGTCAGAGTCCGTTGCCTTACCGTTTGGCGATAGCCCTATAAGAGCGCGAGACGGGACTCGAACCCGCGGCCCCGACCTTGGCAAGGTCGTGCTCCACCAACTGAGCCACTCGCGCGCGTCTGTGCTAAGCACAAGACATAATATACCTCATTTTAGTCATCTTGTCAAATGTTTTTTAAAAAAAAATCAATCTTTTTTCAAGTGGCATATTTCCGGCAGAATCACATATGTTTTACAAACAGGGCAAAGGGGCAATGTGTTATGGGAATGAAAACAAAAATAGTAGTGCTTCACATGAAAGAAGTTATCTATACGGTCATCTTTATTATTCTGGCAATCGTACTGATTCTTTTGCTGGTATTCATGTTCGGGTCCGGGAAAAAGGAAGACAGAGTTTCAAAGAATGCAGTCTATCGCCCCGGTGTCTATACTTCATCCATACAGATGGATGGCCGGACGCTGGATGTACAGGTCAAAGTAGATGAAGACCATATTAATGATGTTTCGTTCGTGGATCTGGATGAGACAGTGCAGACCATGTATCCTCTGCTGCAGATGTCTATGGACAGTATCAGAGAACAGATCCTGGAAGAACAGAATCCGGATACTGTTTCCTATACAGTGGAAAATCAATATACGGCTGAAATACTTTCCAATGCTGTGAAGGAGGCACTTCATAAGGCGGAAGCAGGAAATGAGGACGATGAGTGAACAATATAAAAAGAACAGAATAAAAAAAACAGAGCTTCCGGATAAGGAAGCTCTGCCTGTTTACTGATGCAGAGTATTCAGATAATCTGAAAGCGCGGAAACATTCACTTCAGTGGCTTCCGCCGGTTTCTGTTCCTGATAGTAGGAATATCCGGAATATCCGATCCATCCCGCAATAGCAATGATGACGATCGGAGTGATGATTTTTGCGAGCATCCGGTTTCTCTTTGCCTTCTGCACTTCCTGTTTCCGGTTCTTCTTAGATTCTTTATAGCGATCGACTTTTGCCTGACTCATAACCCCATCTCCTTATCATTCTTAACATCTTTTCCGAGTATAGCACAAAACGGTATCTGACGTCAAATAGTCTGTCAGAACTCCGCCTGCTCCTGATACCGGTCGAGCAGCGGATAGATTTCCCGGTAGGGATCCTCTGACATCCGCACCTCTTCGTCCAGGATGAGAAGTTTCCCGTTGTCCGAATCTCTCTGATCCCAGTGCGGCAGTCCGTCCCCGTTGGGATCTCCCGTTTTGACGAAATTTGTCCAGTAATTCTGCATGGTTTCGGACAGAGCATAATCACTTTGCGTATAGATATGCGGATGCCGCCACAGATTGCCGTAGGCGTAGGGCAGCTCACCTGCATGGAAGTCGCTCAAAGAACGGTTGGTTTTGGTAAAATAGTATTCATAGACCGGACGCTGTTCCTCAGCCATGTAATTGCTCCATAATTCATGGCTGTAGGTAAACCAGGCGGCACTGTACAGGTGATTCAGACCGCCCTTTGCATCGCCGCCGGCATCAATGATGAAGGTCTGGTCGCGGGCGGGCCAGTCGGGCGGGACAAGCTTTGCCGCTTCGGAAGCATAGGGACCGAAGGCATCTTTTAACAGAGAAACATAGTTTTCGGACGTTGCTTCTGTTCCGAGCAGGAAGGCATCGGCTTCTTTTCCGTTAAAACCATTCAGCAGGGCCTGTTCGTGGTTGTTTCCTTTTTCGTAGGTCAGGAAGGGCTGTTCGGTGATGGCATATCCGTCAACGGTCATGGAATTGTTGGCGTACTGTGTCCCGACCAATTGATCTGCCGGAATCTCCCGGAGCTCATCGATGGAGGATACCTGCATTTCGTCCATGATATCCTGTCCCATTTTCAGCGCGTCCTCCATGGAACGGAAGGTATGATAGGGATGTCTGGCAACGATACCGCTGCTTTCGGCAATGGCATATTGAAACAGGCCTTCTGTCTGCGGAGAAACACAGAGTGCATTGACACTGGAAGAGCCGGCAGATTCTCCGGCGATCGTGATGCGGTCAGGATCCCCGCCGAAAGCCTCTATGTTCTCGGAAACCCAGCGCAGGGCCTGAATCTGATCAAGCAGTCCGTAGTTACCTGTTGTATGAACGGGCGATTCAGCGGCGAGTTCTTCGCTGGCATAGTAACCGAATACACCCAGACGATAGGCAAAGTTGACCACAATGACACCTTTTTGGGCCAGAGTTTCGCCCCGGTATTCTGAATAGAAGGACTGCCCGGTCATCAGAGAGCCTCCGTGGATAAAGAAGAGGACCGGGAGTTTTTCTGAATCCGTTTTTGCCGGTTTCCAGATATTCAGATACAGGCAGTCCTCACTGGCCGGTACCCGGTAGTTGTCCCGCAGACTGATCTGATAATTGCGGTAGCCAAGCAGGGAAATGAGAGAGTCATAAAAGACCGGGTTTGTTTTCTGCATAGCCATCGGACCGAAATGATCACAGGCGCGCACGCCTTCCCACGGCTCGGGGGGCTGCGGCTCCCGGAAGCGCAGGTCTCCTGTCGGCGCTTTGGCGTAAGGAATGCCTGCATATACTTCCACAGATCCGCCGCCGGTATAGACGCCTGTCAGATCGCCCTGGGCAATGGTGACTGTATCCGTAACAGCAGGATGCCTCTGGTCCGATGCCGGCATCAGTTTCTCCGGCGGGGCAGTCACCTTCAGGCACAGAGCAAGAAGCACTGCCAGGCAAAGGAACATAAGAAATGTTTTCCCGGTTCTGCAGCGCCCGGAACGGATTTGCCTGCGGCGTGCGAGGAGGAAGACAGCGAACAAAAGAATGGACGCGATCCATCCGGGAAGAATGTTTCTGGAAAGTTCCAGAACGGTAAAATATAGGACACAGATTAGAAGGAAAGGAATCCAAAAAAGAATTCTTAACCGTTTATTTTTCATAATACTTAAAACCTCCTGGCGTATGGATACAGAATCATTTTGCGCACAGAATCCGGCTGTCATAGGATTGCGCAGCGGTCTGACCGGGTTCCAGGATCAGGAACCGCTCAGAATCCCAGTCTCCCCGGATGAGCGCTTCCAGAAGAGTAAGGTCACCGGGGATCTCGTGATAATCCCATCCGTAATACTGCGCTGTATCCATGCATTGTCTTCGGTATTTTTCTTTATCGATAAAGGGCATGGGGATATAGGTTAGATGGCTGTAGTTTTTCAAGCCTCCCATTTCTTCCATCAGATAGGCAATGGTTTCTTCGTCGTAATCTTCCGACTGGAAATAATTGCGGATCCGACGATCCCGGACTTCACCCGGCATATCGGTATTTTCCATCCATCCGGCGGAATACCAGAAACAGCCGGGAAGTTTTTCGAAGCAGTCGGCATATTTTTCTTTGGAGCCAAGAAACAGGGTGACACAGTCATGTGCCCGCGGGATGACCAGCCTGTGGCTGGCGGCTTTGAGACCAATGATGGCATTCGAACAGAGACCGTACCCCAGAACAATGGCGTCAAAGTCATCTGCGATACCGCTTTGCGTTCCGGCTGCATTCATATGATTTGTGTGCAGGTCGGTGCCGGCTTCAACAGAGTTGATTTCCTCCTGCAGCAGTTCCCGCAGCCGTTCCGGGGTATCGTGGAAGCCCTGACGGATCCAGGTGATATCCACAGCATTGTCAGAGAGCGCGCTTAAGTAGGACAGCTCGCGAAACAGAGATTTACAGGCAATTAGTTTGATACGCATAAAAGTTCCTCATTTTTCTATTTGTTCTGCTGCTATAGTAACATATTTTTTTGCGTGTTAGGCTGAAAACTACTTTTTTTCTGAATAAATATTTGCTATAATAGCCGAATAGGTGAAATTTCCGGATTTATCCGGTAAGATGTGTACTGAATAAAGGAGTGACTTGCATGAGCTATGCTGACAATGTATTTATAGATATGTGTAATGATATTATCGAAAACGGCACAAGCACGGAAGGAGAGAAGGTCCGGCCGAAGTGGGAGGATGGGACCAGCGCTTATACGATCAAGAAGTTTGGCGTGGTGAACCGTTATGATCTTTCCAAAGAGTTCCCGGCGCTGACGCTCAGGCGTACGGCGATTAAGAGCTGTACGGATGAGATGCTTTGGATCTGGCAGCAGAAGTCGAATAATATTCATGATCTGCACAGTCACATCTGGGATGAGTGGGCGGACGGGGATGGTTCCATCGGGAAGGCTTATGGCTACCAGATGAGTGTAAAGCACCAGTACAAAGAGGGAATGATGGATCAGGTGGACCGGGTGATCTGGGATCTGAAGAACAACCCCTACAGCCGCCGGATCATGACGAATCTCTATGTGCATCAGGATCTGCACGAGATGAATCTTTATCCCTGTGCCTACAGCATGACTTTTAATGTGACAAAACGGCCGGGGGAGGACAAACTGGTACTGAATGCAGTCCTGAATCAGCGGTCCCAGGACGTACTGGCAGCGAATAACTGGAATGTATGTCAGTATGCGGTACTCATGCATATGCTGGCGCAGGTCTGCGATATGCAGGTGGGTGAGCTGGTGCATATGATTGCAGACGCTCATATTTATGACCGCCATATTCCGCTGGTGAAGGAACTGATCAGCAGAAAACCGTATGACGCGCCTCAGTTCTGGCTGAATCCTGAGGTAAAGGATTTTTATCAGTTTACGAGAGACGATGTGAAACTCATCAACTATCAGACGGGTCCTCAGATTGAGAACATTCCGATCGCAGTATAAAGAAACCTGAAAATCTGACCGAAGTGTAGGAGGAATCAATGAATCTGATCGCAGCAGTGGATAAGAACTGGGCCATCGGCCGCAATAATAAGTTACTGGTGAGCATTCCGGATGACATGAAGTTTTTCAGGGAGATGACGACCGGAAAAGTAGTCGTCATGGGCCGGAAGACTCTGGAGAGTTTTCCGAACAAAAAGCCTTTGAAAAACCGGGTCAACATTGTGCTGACCGGGGACAGGGAATATTCGAAAGAAGGGGCCGTGATCGTGCATGATCTGGATGAGCTGCATGAGGAGCTGAAGAAGTATCCTTCGGAAGATATTTATGTGATCGGCGGAGAGAGTATTTACCGTCAGCTGGTGGATGAATGTGATACCGCGCATATCACGAAAATAAATTACGCGTATGACGCGGATGCGTATTTTCCGAATCTCGATGAGAAGCCGGAATGGCGCATCACAGCGGACAGCGAGGAACAGACGTATTTTGATTTGGAGTATTTCTTTTTAAAATATGAAAAGTGATTACAGATGAGTAATTTTTTATTTAGTATCAATGTAACAATTCCGATTTTTCTGGTAATGGTCATCGGCTATTTTCTGCGCAGGATCGGCATGCTCAATGACAACTTTGTCACGGTAGCTAATAAGTTCAATTTTAAAGTGACATTGCCTTTTTTGCTCTTTCGCGATCTGTCGACAGTTGACTTTCAGACAATTTTTGACTGGAAATATGTGCTGTTCTGCGCACTGGCTACCTCAGCCGGGTTCTGGGGATCCTGGGCTGTGGCAAAGCTGACACTGAAAGACCAGTCCATGAGGGGCGCCTTTACACAGGCTTCCTTCCGAAGCAGCGCTGCCGTGATGGGGCTGGCTTTTATCCAGAGTATTTATGGTGAATCCGCAATGGGATCTCTGATGATCATCGGTGCCGTCCCGTTGTATAACATATATTCCGTAATCGTTCTTACCTTTGAGGGCAATTATCCCGAAGGCGAACGGGATACCGGACGCATCAGGCAGGCCGGTATCAATATCCTGAAAAACCCGATCATCATTGCTATTGTCCTCGGCATGATCGTTGCATTGCTGCACAATCCGCTGCCGGAACTGGTGAATTCTACCGTAAACAATGTGGCGAAGATGGCAACCCCACTTGCGCTCATAGGACTAGGCGCGGGCTTTGAGGGAAGAAAGGCACTGAAAAAAATCAAACCGACACTGGGTGCATCTTTTATTAAGCTGATCGCGCAGGCGGCAATCTTCATTCCGATCGCCGCAGGCCTTGGATTTACAGGTGAAAAAATGGTTGCACTCGCCGTCATGCTGGCAGGACCGGCGACCCCGAGCTGCTATATCATGGCAAAGAACATGCACAACGATGGTGTGCTGACAGCAAGCATCGTTGTAGCTACGACGCTGCTGGCAAGCGTCACACTGACCGCATGGATCTTCATCCTGCGCACAGTAGGATGGATCTGATGAAAACAGGGCAGCAAAGAAGCTGCTGCGTGTTTTTAAAAGAAGTGAATCAAAACGTTGAGAAAAAAGGAGAATTCACATGGAAATCACAGGAACCAAAATGTTCTTGCGTGCTCTGGCAGCAGAGGGCGTGGAAAAGATTTTTGCATATCCTGGCGGGACGGTTACCGATCTTTTTGATGAGTTGTACAGAAACAGTGATATTGATATTGTACTGCCGCGTCATGAACAGGCGCTGGTTCATGAGGCCGAAGGGTATGCAAGAGAGACGGGGAAGACAGGGGTATGTCTGGTGACCAGCGGCCCCGGCGCGACGAATACGGTCACTGCAGTTGCGGATGCCTTTTATGACAGTATTCCGCTTGTTGTGTTTACCGGACAGGTCCCGCTGAACCTGATTGGGAATGATGCCTTTCAGGAAACGGATATTGTCGGGATTACCAGACAGATCACCAAATACAGCGTCACAGTCCGTGACCGCAAAGATTTGGGAAGAATCATAAAAATGGCATTCCATATCGCCAGAACGGGGAAACCCGGGCCGGTCCTGATTGATCTGCCAAAAGATATTCAGGTGGCAAACGGGCCTGCGGAGTATCCGGAGACCATCGATATCCGCGGTTACAAGATCAATGAAGGCGTACATATCGGGCAGCTCAGAAAGGCGACCAAGCTGTTAAAGAGCGCCGGACGTCCGCTGATTCTGGCCGGCGGCGGCGTCAACATATCCGGAGCGGGCAGACTGCTGGCCAAGCTTTCCGAACTGACACACATCCCGATCGTTACGACAGTGATGGGAAAAGGAGCTGTGCCGACAGATCATCCGTATTATATCGGATGCAGCGGTCTGCATGGCCGATATGCGGCAAATATAGCTGTCAGCCAGTGCACGCTGCTTTTCTCCGTCGGAACCCGTTTTAATGACCGGGTGACCGGCGATCTGAACGAGTTTGCCCAGAAAGCCAAAATCATTCATCTTGATATCGATGCGGCAGCGATTTCCAGAAATGTTGTGGTGGATGTTCCGATCGTAGCGGATGCAAAAGTGGCATTGGCGCAGATGGTGGAATGGATCAAGGCAGAGTGGAAAGGGCCGAAAGACACCGATGACTGGATGAAGCAGATCCGCAAATGGGATCGTGAGAATCCGCTGGATATGCGGCGTGACCGCGGCATGACTCCCCAGATGATCATGGAAGGGCTCAATGCAGTCTACAGCAAAGAACCTGTGACCTATGTGACCGATGTCGGACAGCACCAGATGTGGGCGAGCCAGTTTCTGGAGCTGACGGATAAGCAGCGCATGATCATTTCCGGCGGGCTCGGCACGATGGGATTCGGATTCCCTGCCGCCCTCGGAGCCAAAATGGGACACCCTGAGCAGAATATCGTCTGCATCACCGGAGACGGCGGATTTCAGATGAACATGCAGGAGATGGCGACTGCCATCGTTCAGAATGCGCCGGTGACCATTTGCCTTCTGAATAATTATTATCTCGGCATGGTGCGCCAGATGCAGCAGCTCTTCTATGGGAAACGTTATTCGGCTACCTGTCTGAGAAAGAGGGTGACATGTCCTGCCCAGTGCAAAGGACCCAATGAAAACTGCCCTCCGTATGTACCTGATTTCATTAAGTGGGCTGAAAGCTATGGAGCCCACGGCATTCGTGTAGAAGATGAGAAGGATATCATTCCGGCTTTAAAACAGGCAAAAGCAAACACAGACGCACCGACTCTGATCGAGTTTATGATTGCCACGGAAGACATTGTTTTGCCGATGGTTCCGGGCGGGAGCCCCATGAACAAAATGATCCTGAGTCCGAACGGAAGATAGTATTTGATATCAGGGAGGAAACAGGCATGATGAAAGATAGATGGATAGCTTTATATGTTGAAAATGAAGTGGGTGTTCTTGCAAAGATTTCCGGGCTGTTTGCCGGGAAAGCGTACAACCTGAAGAGCCTGACGGTAGGTACAACGGAAGATGAAAACACATCGCGCATGACGATTTCGAGCACCTGTGATGATCTGACATTTGAGCAGATCAAAAAGCAGCTGAACCGGATGGTGGAGGTCATCAAGGTCATGGATCTGACCGATGTGCCGATCCATATGAAGGAGCTGATGTTCGCGAAGGTGAAAAAATGCAGCGAGGAAGATAAAGCAGAAGTTTTTCGTATTGCGGACGTTTTCGGCGTTCAGGTCGCAGATATCGGTGTGGACAGCATTCTGCTGGAGTGTAAACAGACCGAAAAGCACAATAATGAACTGATCAATCTGCTGAAGACAAGATTTCAGCAGGTCGAGATCGTACGGGGAGGGGCCGTTGCCATTGAATCAGTGAGCACCTCATGCCGTTGACGAAAGATAACCAAACTGAAATGCTGCCCCCCTGAACCGACAGGAGGGGCTCACATTAAATCAGATAAAAGAGAGAAAGCAGGATAGTGAGATGGAAAAGAAAAACATTGACTGGGAGAATCTGGATTTTAACTATCGCAAAACAGACATGCGTTTTGTGTCCCTTTACAAGGACGGAAAGTGGGATGACGGCGTTCTGACACCGGATCCGAATATCGTCCTGAACGAGTGCGCGGGAGTTCTGCAGTATGCACAGACCGTTTTTGAGGGACTGAAGGCTTATGAGACAGTGGATGGAAGAGTAGTCATTTTCCGCCCGGATCTGAACGCAAGCCGTCTGGCAGATTCCGCAAGAAGACTTGAGATGCCGGTTTATCCGGAAGAAAAGTTCATTGAAGCAGTCAAGAAGACGGTAAAAGCCAACATGGCTTATGTGCCGCCTTACGGGACCGGCGCAACGCTTTATATCCGTCCTTATGAATTCGGGACAAATCCGGTCATTGGTGTAAAGCCGGCGGATGAATATATGTTCCGCGTGTTGACGACTCCGGTCGGACCGTATTTTAAGGGAGGCGTAAAACCTCTTTATATCAAAGTTTCTGACTTTGACCGTGCGGCTCCGCATGGAACCGGGCACATCAAAGCAGGTCTGAATTACGCCATGAGTCTGTACCCGATCGTGAAAGCACATGAAGAGGGATTTGCGGAAAACATGTATCTGGATTCCGCTACCAGAACAAAGGTGGAAGAGACCGGCGGAGCAAACTTCCTGTTCGTGACAAAAGACGGGAAACTTGTGACTCCGAAGTCCGGAAGCATTCTTCCCTCCATCACACGCCGTTCTCTGATGTATGTTGCGGAGCATTATCTGGGAATGGAAGTAGAACAAAGAGAGGTTTACTTCGAAGAGGTAAAAGATTTTCAGGAAATTGGACTGTGCGGAACCGCGGCTGTTATTTCACCGGTCGGAAAGATCTATGATCACGGGAAAGACATCTGTGTTCCCAGCGGCATGGATGAGATGGGACCGGTTCTCACCAGACTCCGTCAGACCCTGGTGGATATTCAGGAAGGCAATATTGAGGCGCCTGAGGGATGGATCCAGGAAATTGAATAATCAAAAAAGGATGGCAGATAACCTCTGCCATCTTTTTTTCATAACAGCAGGAACTGCATCATATATTGTTCGTAAGACAGCCGGAAAAGGATACTATATGCAGGACGGTTTAACAGCACTTCAGGAAGATGAACAAAGAAGCGGACGGCTTCGGGTGGAGGTTACCTCAACTCTGGGATATCAGCCGGTAACGGATGCTGTCATCGGAGTTTACAGCGCAGGGACACTGATCGGAGAATATAAGACAGACCATTCGGGACGGACAGAAGAAATCGTATTAAAGGCGCCTCCGTTTTCCTATTCACAGCAGCCGGATCAGCCGCAGCCGTTTTCTTTGTATACAATCCGTGTGCAGGCGGAAGGATACCGAAGCACGGAAATTGACGGCGTGGATGTATTCGCGGAGGAGACAGCGGTATCCCCTGTCCGGATACAGCCGCTGGAGACATCTGACGGGGAAGGAGAACAGAATATCAATGTTCCCGTCAATACCTTATGGGGAGATTATCCGCCGAAGATTGCGGAAGATGAGATCAAACCGGTATCGGATAACGGAGAAATTGTTCTGAGCCGTGTCGTGATACCGGAGTATGTGATCGTTCATGACGGACCTCCGTCCGACAGAATGGCAAAAGATTATTATGTAAAATATCGTGATTATATAAAAAATGTCGCATCCGGAGAAATATATTCTACCTGGCCGGATGCGGCTTTACGGGCAAATGTTCTTGCGATTATGTCTTTTACGTTGAACCGGGTCTATACCGAATGGTACCGCGGGCAGGGCTATGATTTTACGATCACATCATCTACCGCATATGATCAGACCTGGTCCTATGGGAGAAATATATTCCGCAGCATCTCACAGATCGTAGATGAGATGTTCAATCAGTACTTGTCCAGACCCAATGTCAGACAGCCCGTTCTGACGCAGTTCTGTGACGGAAAGAGGGTCAGCTGCCCGGGCTGGCTGTCCCAGTGGGGAGCGAAATATCTCGGCGATCAGGGCTATTCAGCGATAGAAATCCTGCGGTATTATTATGGCAGTGATCTGTATATCAATTCCACGGAAGAGATTTCAGGCATCCCTGCCTCCTGGCCGGGAAACAATCTCAGCGTTGGCTCGTCAGGCACAAAGGTGCGTCAGATGCAGGAACAGCTGGATGTCATCGCGCGGTCTTATCCCGCGATCCCGCGAATATCCGCAGACGGCGTCTATGGAGAAAAAACGCAGGATGCCGTCAGAACATTTCAGGGCATTTTCGATCTGCCGGAGACAGGGGTCGTGGATTTCGCAACCTGGTACAAAATCTCACAGATCTATGTGGGGGTTTCGCGGCTGGCAGAACTGCGTACGTGATCTGTTCCCTGACAGACGGGACTATTCCTGTGCCGGGAGATCAAAAAGCTCGTTGACAGGTGTGCCGTTAATTTTTGCCGGAGCATCTGATTTGTCCAGCAGGAAACGGACAATGGTCCCGTTTTTCATCTGCAGATCGATAAAAGTATCGTCATCGGTCCGCAGCGTGGTCAGTTTTTCGCCGGCAGGAACGGTGGCCGTATCCAGAACGACACCGGTCTCTTCATCTACGACCGCTCCGTCAATGGATGCAAGTACAGACAGCTCCTGCGGATCTGTAAAGTTATACCACGGTTTTTCCGGAACAGGCATGCCGTCATCGCCGATCAAAAAGGAGCCGCAGGCGTTAGCCGGGAAAAGTGTGTCTGTGGAGACATCCAGAAGGAAACCATCCGGGTCTCCCGGAAGTGTTTTCACGGAATCACAGCCATCCTGCACAGGCAGGTTATGGAAGGAAGCAGTGAGGGTGCCTTTTTCCTCGAGCGATCCGGACGACAGGTCATAGACCGAGATGCGTTTCGGAGCGTTTTCGGGGATTTCTTCTACATAAAGGAAGTTCTGATCCTTTTGTGTATGCATCAGATAAGCACTGACATCCAGAATATATTCATCGGAACCGCTTTGAAAGGTTTTCTCATTCAGGCTGATTTCGAATGCTTTGCTGTCTTCGGTCTCTGAAATCCGCAGAGAGTCACAGATGTTGTTTCCGTTTACATCATATAAGAACTCCTGCCCGGTTTGTAAAGGAATGCTGTAACTGACCGGGGGAGCCGAAAAAGCAGGAAGAAACAAATCCGGATTTGCATCGAACGGAATCATGATTTCCAGGACTTCTTCTGCTGAGGGAGACAGAATATACGGGTTAAAATAAAAAGTGATGCCATTGTAGTCCAGCACCCAGTCAAAGTCAGACTCGGAAGCCCGGTCAAACCAGGACGGAAGGTCGTAGAATTCCGTGTCGGGATACCGTGCCGTGAGCGCCTCCCGGATCACTGTTTTCAACTGCGGAAAATTTGAAGAGACATCTGTGAGGGCAAGCGGTTCGCCGGTGACGGAATTATAATTAATTCCGCTGGTATAGGTCTGCTCGTGGGGCCCGCCGGTATAGATATATTCCTCATTCAGCAGGCTGACGGCACGGGAGTCGCACCTTCGCACGGAAAGGTTTCGTGTATTGGTGTAAGACTGAAACTCCCCGGTGCTTCCGTCGTGATCCGCAATCTCCATGCGGGCAGAGGCGAGAGAGGTTTCATAACTTTTCCGGGCAGATGCTTTTAATGTATTGTTTAACTGAAGCAGGGAAGACCGCAGTTCAGGGAAAATCTTCTGATCACTTTCGTCCAGAAAGACCAGAGGATAATTCACGCGCACCAGGGTCAGATCCTGCTCCTCATCCCGCTGCTCCATAGATGCAGAACCAAGGGAGAGACGAAGCATTCTTAATGCTTCCTTCTCTGAAACCGCATCCGCAGCGGCTTCCGCGTCCTCCTCAGATTCCTCCTTGGAACTGAGCGTTTCCGCAGGCGCAGAATTTTCTTTTTCGGCGGAAACAGCAGAAGTATTTTCCGAAACCTGCGGATCCGAAGGGACTTCGCCGGTTTTTCCGCAGCCGGACAGAATGTTTATTGCAAAAACACTGCAAAAGAGAAGAACAGATAGTTTTCTCATAGTTAATCTCCTTGTCATGAGGTGCTTACAGGTTTGAGTTAATGCCCTCATTGTACCTGTAAGCGCCTCAGAATGCAAGCAGTTTATCCGAATGGCATGTGCCGTCTGTTATTGGCCGTCAAGCTTTACAGAAGCCAGCTGCTGATAGTTGTCTGTCATATCGAAAACAAACATGGTGCCGCCATAGGCAAGGTAAAGGTTATCCCCGACAAAGCAGCTTCGGTTAAAGTAAGGATCATTGTATTCCATATCTTCCCGGGCTCCGGCGCGTGTGCTGCTGAGTGACTGGCTGAAAAGGTATTCATTGACGAAACCTTTGGAGCCGTCATAAGAGAAGACCATATAGTGATCATCCAGCGCAAATCCGAAGATATTCTTTTCAGGATCGATCATGAGAGCCCTGGGATCGTAGAGAGCCGGACAGTCATAAGAATCTTTGATCACATATTTGTCTTTCTCGGTCACATTAGACGGATCGGAGATGTCGAACATGGACAGCTTGATTCCGTAAAAATCTCCGTTTTTGGGATCGGTCTCTTCCCCGATACCCAGCAGAAGACCGTCTCCGTAAAAATGCAGGTAGGAGGAGAAACCGGTGATCTTCAGGGATCCGATAATCTTCGGATTCTGCGGATCGCTTAAGTCGACAGAAAAGAGAGGATCCATATTGCGGTAGGTTACAAAATAACCGGTATTGCCCATAAAACGGGCGGACTGGATGTTTTCGCCCTGCGCGATATCCCGGATTGCGCCGACGGCTTTCATGTTTTCGTCAAGGACATAGAGAGAATTGGACGGATCGTAGGTCGTCATTACGACTCTCAGATACCCGTTGTATTCATTCAGACAGAAGCGGTCGTGGATGTATCCTTTGAGGGCTGTGACATTATTCCAGGAGATTTTGCCGTCTTTAAATCCGAATTTCATCAAAATGGTTCTCTCTGCATCATAGGACCAGTCCATACGATATACATAGATGTTTTCCGGGCTGACATAATAATCGGAACCGGCACTGAGGATGGCTTTCTGGTCAATGGTTTTTTCCGGATTCCGTGTATCCACAGAGGAGATGACGAGGTAATTCTCTTCGTTGACCTGTGCTGGGACACAGATGTCTTCTGTGGAAAGCAGGGTATCATTGACAGAAGGAATATACCGGGCCGGCGTGTCTTTATCCGTCAGGTCCGGGAGGTATCTGGTGAACAGATACACGATGTCTCCGACTTTCCGGGAGGAGCCGTAGGAGCCATTCTGCTTTGTACTGCCTGCCAGAACGGGATGGGACCGGTCAGAGATATCATATGTTTCAAGAATCGTATAGTCATTGGATACCGGTCTGTAGTAATAATCCTCTTCCGTGATCATGGAAGCATCGCTGGAGGAGTAAATTACGGTCAGACGGTCTGTGTCCACATAGAACTCCTGCACAGAATCTGCAAAGTTCTGCAGAGAAATGGAAGCGACATTGTCTGTCTGCGCTCCTTTGGCGGAGACGATCCGGATGGCGTTCCCCCGCAGGACATAGATGTATTCTCCGTCCGTCTTGATGATGTCTGCCTCATCAACGCCTGCCTCCTGAATATTGGTCGTGGAGAAAGAGGCATCTTTCGAAGTGACGGATCCGGCTGCATATTCAGTGGATTCTTCCGCCACTGCCGCGGCAGCATCTCCCGATGCTCCATTGGCGGAAAAACCGGACAGGGGAGTCTTATAGTCTTCGATACTTTCAAGAGTATATTCTTCTGTGCTTTTCAGTACGTTATAGACTGTCTCATAGGAATCCGTGCCAAAGGCCATGCCCTCCCGGAACACCTGGGAGGCATCCACGGTAAAGATGTCCCGGCCGGAAGCTTTCGACGGAGAGGGAACCGTTTCGTTCATACCGTCTTCCGTCTCTCCTTCGGCTGTCTGCACATTTTCGTCCACGGCTGCCGTATGGGTACTGCCGGCATGGGGGCTGTAATGCGTATAAGCGGCATATCCGCTGATGGCTGCCACGGCGGCGGCAGCTGCGGCCGCGATCCATTTTTTGTATATGGTTTTCATTCTGAACACTTTTTCATCCTTTTCCAGCTTCTTTTTTATCTGGTCCGGCTGCAGCGCATCCGGCACCTCTACAGATTCCGCGGAGTCTCTGATCATATCCAGCAGTTTGTTTTCATCCATATTCTATCCTCCTTGTTAAAGCATCTGTTTCATTTTCTTCAATGCCCGGCTCTGGCGTGAACGCACAGTGCCTTCGTTCATACTCAGAATGCCGGCTATTTCTCTGGTGGTATATCCGGCAAACAGATGCATCGCAATAATCAGCCGGTCTTCTTCCTCCAGCAAAAAAAACGCATTGCGCACATCCATCTGTTCAGAAGTATTTTCTTCCGGAAGCGGAATGTCTTCAGGCAGAGATAACTGGGAGGTTATGTACGACTTCAGCTTCTTTTTGCACTTGTTTGCAAGAATCCGAAACATCCATGCGCGAAAAGCTTCCTCTTCGCGGAGAAGATGGAGCGTTCTCCACGCATCCAGAACGGTTTCGCTCACGACATCTTCGGCATCCTGGGGATGCTTGAGTGTGTACAGAGCAAACCGGTACAGATCCCGGTAGATCTCTTTATACTTTTCCGAAAAAAGATCTGCATTTCGTTCCATTTTTTTCCCTTTCTGTATACAGAGTAAAAAGAAGTCATATTTTCAGGTTTCATATATACAGTGTATCGAAAACGGGTTTTTGTTGCAATGAATTTTGAGGCAACGCTGATTTCCCTTTGGAATACAATAGAACAGGGACAAAAAAAGGAGTTTCACATGAGTTATCCGTTCACGGCGGCGCAGGTGGAGACAGATTCCTGCCGCGAAGCCATTTATTCCAATGCTTACTATGATCTGATCATTGATTATTACGGGGCTGCTTTACAGGTGGAGGCGGACTGCGTTCAGCATGTGGACAATACGTTTGATGTTGCCTACTGCTTCCGGGAGAGGGTACCGGAGCTGAATCTTCAGGACTATCCTTATCAGTCGATACCAAAATGTTATGCACTCATGGATCTTTCCGCATTGGAGGATACCGGGATTGTGAGACTGGAAAATCCGGCAGGACTGGATCTGGGAGGTCAGGGGATTCTGGTCGGATTTCTGGATACGGGCATTGATTACACGCATCCGGCGTTCCGGAATTCGGATGGGACGACACGCGTGGAAGCCATCTGGGATCAGACGGTCACGGACCAGGAACCGCCGGATGGATTTGCCTATGGATCACTATTTACACGGGACATGATCAATGATGCTCTGCGCCGGGAAAACCCTCTCGAAGCAGTTCCGACGCGGGATGAAGAGGGGCACGGCACGTTTCTGGCAGGAGTGGCGTGCGGCAGCCCGGATGTCAGTCTGGACTTTTCGGGGGCAGTGCCGCAGTCATCGATTGCCATGGTCAAATGCAAACAGGCAAAACAGTATTTGCGGGATTATTATTTTGTACCGGACGATGTGTCCTGTTATCAGGAAAATGACCTGATGCTTGGAATGGCATGGCTGATCCGGCTGGCCAAGGCGAAGCAGATGCCGCTGGTCCTGTGTTTCGGCATGGGAAGCAGCATGGGAAGCCACAGCGGGGAGGAAGCCCTTTCGCTGCTGACAGATGAGATGGGAAGGCTGCGCGGGAATGCAATTGTTGTCTCGGCCGGAAATGAGGCAAACGCCAGACATCATTATTATCAATCCGGACTGCTGATGGGGCAGACAAGTGATATCGAAATTTCTGTGGGAGATCACGTAAAAGGGTTCTATGTGGAATTCTGGGCGGGAATCCCTGAAATCTATCATCTTTCCGTAATTTCTCCGACCGGTGAACGATTTGTTCCGGGAGCAGGCGGCGTGACGGGAACCTATTCATGGCAGTTCCTGTTCGAGAAGACGCGTCTGACAATGGATTACACCATCGCAGGGGACCGGATGGGAGGACAGCTGGTTTATCTGCGGTTTGAAGAACCCTATCCGGGCATATGGACCATCGGGGTGACGCCGGTGGATGTGATCGAGGGAGCCTTTCACTGCTGGCTGCCTCTTTCGGATTTTCTGAAAGGGGAAGTCTTCTTTTTGCGCTCCAATCCGGACACAACGATACTTGCTCCCGGGATGGCAAAGGCAGCGGTGACAGCAGGGGCTTATCAGTCGGGAAGCGGAGCGATTTATGCAGATTCGGGGAGAGGATTCAGCGCGTCAGGACAGATCAAGCCGGATATACTGGCACCGGGAGTCAACGTATTCGGACCGGAACGCGGCAGCCGCTATGGGGTACGGACCGGAACAAGCATCAGCGCCGCGGTCACGGCAGGCGGATGCGCACAGATTTTCCAGTGGGGAATTCTGGAGAACGATCTGTTTTCCCTGAATTCAACAGATCTGACGAATCTGCTGATCCGGGGCGCGGACAGAATGCCGGACCGCATCTATCCGAATCCGGCGTCCGGATACGGGAGGCTGGATGTATATCAGGCATTGGCTACCCTGCGCGGAAGATAATACGGAAAATGTACAGAACCGCGGAAAGAACGCCGGGGCGTTCTTGAAAGATTGATTTTCGGACGTGGGATGTGCTATAATCGGAGCAATGATGAAAAAGAGAGAGGATGCACATATATGGACAGAAAATTATATCTGGAATGTTACTCAGGAATCAGCGGGGATATGACAGTTGCGGCACTGCTGGATCTTGGGGCGGATGAGCATAAACTGATGCATGCATTGGAAAGCCTCGGGCTGGATGGCTATACCGTATCCGTCAGCAGAGTGAAAAAATCGGGACTGGATGCCTGTGATTTTGCAGTGAATCTGGATGCGGCACATGAAAACCATGATCATGATATGGCCTGGCTGCACGGGCACAGTCATGAGCATGCGCACAGCCACGAGCATGCGCACAGTCACGACCATGAGCACGACCATGATCATGAGCACAGCCACGAGCATGACCATGAGCACGGGCACAGCCACAACCATGAGCACGGGCATCATCACGAACACCGCGGATTGCAGGAAATCCTGACCATTATTCAGAATTCCTCCATGACAGATCATGCAAAAGAGATTGCTGTCCGGATTTTCGGCATTCTCGCAGAAGCAGAGGCGAAAGCGCACGGAGTTCCGAAGGAGGAGGTTCATTTCCATGAAGTAGGAGCAGTTGACTCAATTGTGGATATCGCGGCAGCCGCCATCTGTCTGGATGATCTGGGCATTGAGGACGTGATCGTGCCGGTGCTTTATGAGGGATGCGGACATGTGAGATGCCAGCACGGCATAATTCCGGTGCCGGTTCCGGCGACTTTAAATATCATTTCGGAACACCGGATTCCCCTGCATCAGACCGATGTGAAGGGAGAATTTGTAACACCGACCGGAGCAGCTATTGCGGCCGCGGCCGCTACAGAGTTTCATTTGCCGGAAGTCTATACAGTTGAAAAAATCGGGCTTGGAGCGGGCAAGCGGACCTATGAAAAGCCAAGTATACTGAGGGCCATGCTGATCGTGCCGTCAGATAAAAAAAAAATAAGCCCGCAAAATCATGATGAAATCATGAAGCTGGAGTGCAATATTGATGACTGCAGCGCAGAAGCCATTGCGTATTGCATGGAAAGACTCTTCGAGGCCGGGGCCAGAGATGTCTGCTATACACCGGTATATATGAAGAAAAACAGGCCGGCATATATGATATCCGTTATCTGCTCTCCGTCGGACACAGAACAGATGGAACAGATTCTGTTCCGGGAAACATCGACCATCGGTATCCGGCGGCAGCGGATGGAGCGGACTGTACTGGAACGCCGGAATCAGACGGCGGTGACGTCCCTGGGAGAAATTGCATTCAAGGTCCTGCAAGTCGGTGATCAGCTGCGGTATACACCTGAATATGAGAGTATTGCAAAGCTGGCCAGGGAAAAGGGAATCCCTTTTATCAATGCGTATCGCATGGCGGAGCAGGAACTGGACGGAATGTTTAAAGTTTGCGGGGGAGAAGACAGGAGATAAAAAGGAATGGCAGCACGTAAAAGAGGCGGGGAAATTCATCTCTGCCTTTTTTTTCGTTCTCAAAAGACGGTGTTTCGTTTGCTGTATAGGAAATGCAGTAAATAAAAAATATGCTGGACGCTGAGACGCCAGTCGTGATAGAATGAGGAATAATCAGACAGATCAGTACGAGGTATTATATGAATATGACAGAAACGAACTACAGCTCGCTCGGCATGACAACGAAAGAAGTGATGGTGTACGAACGCATTAAGAAGGATATTCTGAATAATGAGTTTGAACCGGGGACAATTCTGGTAGAAAGAAAGCTTACAGAAAAGTATCAGGTCAGCCGTTCGCCGGTGCGCTATGCTCTTCGTCAGCTGGTAAAGGATGGGCTGCTTACGGGAGAACCCGGAAAGGGGATTATGGTGCCGGTCTATACACTGGAGGATATTCTCGAGGTGTATGACCTGCTGGAGGTACTGCAGATCTATGCGCTGCAGGTATCCATGAAGAATTACAACATGATCGCGGATGCCCAGCTGGAACAGATACTGGAGCAGACAAGGAAAAATACCGTTGAAGGTCACTTGTCTGAACGTATGAAATGGGACATTGCATTTCACAATTTTATTATTCACAGTGTGAACAACAAACGGCTCGATGTTATTTTTGAAATGCTTGTCAACCAGAAGCAGCGTTTTGATGTGACATCTTTTGATGATCTTGAACATGGGAAGAAAACCAATGAACAGCATCAGAAGATTTTTGAAGCGATCAAATCCAGAGATGTGGAAGCGAGCATTGCGGCGCTGAAAGAGCATGAACAGTATATTAAACAATACTATATTGATAAATTGGTCATTGGAAGGTATAATCTGTAACGGAGACAAATGAAACCAGACTCTTTGAACAGGAGTATGATACAGGAGAGAAGCTTGTCTTCTCTCTTTATCGTTTGGAAGAAAATAATCAGGAAAACGATTGATATGTGTGAGTAGAAAGGAGCGGAATCATGGAGGAAAGATTTTTATCCCCTCAGGATGTAGCGGACTTGCTTCAAATCAAAAAAAGTACCGTTTACGAGATGATTAAGAGGGGAGAACTTCGGGCGGCCAAGCTGGGGAAACAGCTCCGTATTCCGCGTTCCGAGATCTATGACTTGATGGGGACGCCCCTGACAGATGACAGTGCCGAGAAAATCATTATTTGCGGACAGGATCAGCTCCTGGATGCGCTGTGCGCGCTTTTCAATGAGGACAGCAGTTTCCGGACCAAAGCATTCCGTTCTCAGATGGGAAGCTATCGCGGATTATATGAGATGTATCAGAATGACAATTGTGTCGCGACATCTCATCTTTGGGATTCTGAGACGGACACTTACAATCTTCCCTATGTGACCAGGATGCTTCCCGGAGAGAAGCTGGCTGTCTTTCATCTGTTTAAGCGGTGGCAGGGGTTCTATGTTGAGAAGGGCAATCCCAAGGATATACATGTTTTTGAGGATCTGACCCGCAAAAATATACGCATGGTGAACCGGGACAGGGGAAGCGGTATCCGCGTATATGTTGATGAGATGTGCAAAAAACTGGGGATCGATCACAGTCAGATCTATGGGTACAATGATGTGGTATCCTCCCATTTCTCTGCTGCGACAGCCGTAATGCGAAAGGCAGCGGACGTTGCCATCGGGGATGAAAAGACGTCTCTTGTGATGGAAGGAATCGATTTTATTCCTTTGAAGCAGGAGGATTATGATATCGTATTCCGTGAGGACGACCTGAAACGCCAGGAGTTTCAGCGATTGCTTTATATTATCCAGTCAGAAGAGTTTAAAAAGGAGGCTGCAACGGTCTCCACCTACGATATAACCGGTCTGGGAGAACGACTGATGTAGGGATTATAAAGAAAAAAGAAGATCAGATAGTAACCAAAGGAGCCCTCAGACAGGGCTCCTTTTACTTTATGTTATATAGCATTTCTGCTTTCGTCAGATGTAGTCCATCAAAAAAGGAACAAGCTCTTCCGGATGATTCAGATCAAACACCGGAACGTCTGCTTCGAAGGGAAAATCGGTCACATAGGCGATGACGTTTTTCAGATTTCCGACAGGTGTTTCGTTGTACCCTTTCCGGAGCAGATGGATCTTTTTCTGGTTTCCGAGCTTGTAGCCTTCCGTTATGATCAGATCCACATTTTCCACGCGCCCCAGCAGGGAATCCAGATTCGGATCCAGACCCGGATGTGTGAAAATAACGGCCGTCTGATCCTCCGAAGTCAGGATCATATGGTCGGCACCTGCCTGTGTCAGGCGGTAGCTGTCCTTGCCGGGTTTGTCCATCTGAAATCCATGGGCATCGTGTTTGACCACGGCAATGCGGATGTTCTGCTTTTTCAGCAGAGGAAGCAGTTTCTCAAGATAGGTGGTCTTTCCGGTGCCGGATTTGGCGGTAAAGGAAATCACAGGAGCAAAAACCGGAGATGTTTTGGCGGAAAAATCCGGAGGAAACGCAGCCGGTCTTTTCCCGGCAAGCTGATGCAGTGCATAGTAGTACGTGGTCGGATTATTCATGTTGAAAAACTGTTCTGTCGGTAAAAACGCGTCCTCTATGCTGTGCGGCACACTGTGCCATAAATCGCGCAGGCGGTAGTTCCCTTTTTCGATGTTTGCGGAAATTACGGGAAGTATTTTTTTATGATAAGCCGAAAACAACGGCTGAATCTGTCCGGAAGGGTTTTGGATTCCGAAGGCACAGGGACCCCCGGGCTGTGCGGCGTCCAGTTTTTCACAGAGAGAAACCGCCAGTTTCGGATCGGTAAAGGGGGCATCAACGGAAGTGAAAAAGAGAATATCTTCTTCAAGGGCTTTCATGCAGCTGTACAGACCGCCGATCGGACCGATGTTTGAGTATTCGTCCTCAATAGCAGGACAGCCGCAGACCGATGTATAATCCACCGGGCGTTCCGCATGTGATGGCACGGAAACATAGATGTTCGGGAACCAGGGACGAAAGCGTTCCACCTGGTAATTTAAAAGCGAAGAGGATCCAAAGGGCAGGAATGCTTTGTCGCATCCCATCCGGGTGCTCAATCCTCCGCATAATATAACAAGAGCGAACGACATAAGAAAAGACCTCCTTTCGGGTTTCTGTTCTGCCTTCTTCTGATGATATAAGAGAAAGAAAGAGAAGTCAAGATTTCCGAAATGCTTTGCGGACAGTTTACTTATGCAAAAAAACAGATAAATAGAGAACAAAACCGAATTGACAACAGATAATGTTCGTAATATAATGTTTTGTATGTTCAGACAAACAAAACTGAATTAAAAATAACAAAACAGAACATGGAGGAGAAAGATGAAAAAGAAATTAGCATGTATTGTGATTACGGCAGCAATGGGAACTGCTCTGCTTGCCGGCTGCGGAAATAAGCAGGCCGCTCAGAATGCGGCAGAAACCGCGCAGAACGCAGTGGAAGATGCGGCGTCCGCTGTTCAGGAGGAAGCAAATGAGGCTGCAGATGATGCGCTCAGCGCAGCAGAGGAGGCTGTGGCAGATCAGTTTGAGGCAACAACGGTCACCATATACGCGGCGGCAAGCCTGAAGACGGTCATGGAAGATTTGATCAGCGTTTACAATGAGACGCAGCCGAATGTTACGATTGAAGGCAGCTATGACAGTTCAGGCACTCTGCTTTCCCAGATTGAAGAGAGCACAGGAAACGGCATTGACATTTTCTTCTCTGCGGCGCAGAAACAGATGAATACACTTCAGGATGATGATCATCTTGTAGTGGAAGGCACCCGCCACAATGTTGTTAATAATCAGGTATGTGTCATTACCTATAAGGACAGCGGAACAAAGGTTACAGGCCTTGACAATCTCGGCGAGGCATCCAGTCTGGCGATCGCGGACGGCAGTGTCCCGGTAGGAAAATACACCAGACAGGCTCTGGTTAATGCAGGCATTCTGGAAGAAAGAGAAGATGTATCTACTTTTACCACCGATGAGGTCAGCGCAGCCCTGGGCGGAGTTGAGATCAACGAATGCGGAAATGTCAGCAAGGTGCTTCAGGCTATTGCCGAGCATTCCAACGAAGTGGGCACTACATATTATTCAGATACTTACGGTTATGAAGATGACGTACAGATTCTGGAGACTGTTTCCTATGACCTGACAGGAGATGTTATTTATCCGGTTGCTCAGGTCGCAAATCCGGAGGCGGATGAGCTTGAATCTGCGGCAGCGGCGGATTTTATCAATTTCCTGACATCTGATGCAGCAAAGGCTGTTTTTGAAAAATACTATTTTGATACAAATGTAGAAGACTGACCTTCTTAATAAATGTTCTCTGCAAAAACATCTGGGTTATGGAACATAATTCAGATGTTTTTTGCGTTATAAAGCGAAATATGATAGTATGAAAAATATCTGTTAAAAGGAGCCGCAAAATGAATTCAATTGCTGACTTTATCTCGGGACTTGACTGGAGCCCTCTGTTCATATCTTTGAAAACAGGTGCCGTCGCAACGGTTATTTCTTTTTTCCTCGGTATCTTTGCCGCGCGCAAAGTCGTACATGCGGGAGAAAAAGCGAAGGCGGTCGCCGATGGCATTCTGACGCTGCCGATGGTGCTGCCTCCGACGGTCGCCGGTTTCTTTCTGCTGCTTTTGTTCAGTCTGAAACGGCCGCTCGGTTTTTTTCTGCTGAATCAGTTCGGAATCAAAGTGGTGCAGACCTGGCTGGGCTGTATTCTGGCGGCAACAGTCATTGCTTTTCCGCTGATGTACCGGAATGCCAGGGCTGCCTTTGAACAGCTCGATCAGAACCTGATCTATGCGGGGAGAACGCTCGGGATGTCAGAACGCCGTATTTTCTGGAAGATCATCGTGCCGAATGCCGGGCCCGGAATTGTATCCGGAACGATTCTTACATTTGCAAGGGCGCTGGGAGAGTATGGAGCAACCTCCATGCTGGCCGGCAATATTCCGCATAAAACAGCGACGATTTCCCAGCGGATTGCCATGGTCATTCAGGACGGGGATTATGCTGCGGCCGGTGTCTGGGTCGTCATCATCCTTCTGATTGCCTTCGGCATCATAGCAGCAATGAATCTTGTGGCGGGCAAAAACATGAAAAATGTGCAGCGGTGGTAAGTACAGGAGCAAAAGAGAATGGCAATAGAAGCAGTAATCAGAAAAAAGGTCGGGGCATTTACGCTTGATGTGGACTTCCGGGCGGAAGATGAGATATTTGCGATTCTGGGCGCATCCGGATGCGGGAAAAGTATGACATTAAAATGTATTGCAGGTATTGAAACACCGGATGAGGGCCGCATCATTGTCAATGGAAGAACGCTGTATGATTCGGAGAAAAAGATTAATGTGATTCCGCAGAAAAGAAAAGTGGGATATATGTTTCAGGACTATGCGCTGTTCCCGAATATGACAGTGGAACAGAATATCATGGCAGGCATGGGCAAACACCCGGATCTGGATGTTGTATGCGGTTATATCGAAAAGTTCCAGCTGACCGGACTTCAGAAAAGACTGCCGTCACAGCTTTCCGGAGGGCAGAAGCAGCGTGTCGCCCTTGCGCGGATGATGGCTGCGGAACCGGAGATCCTGCTTCTGGATGAGCCGCTTTCCGCTCTGGACAGTTACCTGAAGTGGCAGATGGAAGAAGAACTGATGGAAATCTTAAGTACAGTGAAAAAGACGGTGCTTTTCGTTTCTCACAGCAGAGATGAGGTCTATCATCTGTGTGACAGCGTCTGCGTGCTGAATCAGGGACATATTGAGACCATGCAGGAGAAAAAAGAATTTTTTGCCAATCCGCAGACGGTGGCTGCCGCAAGGATCTCCGGGTGCCGCAATATCTCGGAAGCGATCCGGCTCTCTGACCATACGCTGTATGCCGGAAACTGGAATATTATTTTTGAGACAGAAAAAAAGGTGCGGGAAGACCTGGCCTATGCCGGGATCCGGGCCCATTACATAGAAGTGCTGGAGGGAGAGGATGAAAAGGCGTTCCTGGCCGGACAGGATGCAGATCAGAGCGCCATGGTAAACGGAGCTGTCATGCGGGTCAATCATCTTATGGAGCAGCAGTTCGAATCCGAACTTATTCTGGACTGCAGCAGCGCAGACGGAACGCAGATGAGACTGCTGATGGACAAAAAGAAAGCGGAAAGGCTGGCCGGACAGGAGAAACTGACCATCCGGATCCCGTCCGATGCGCTGCTCCTTCTGCGGAAATAATTTTTTATTATTTATTTGCAAAAATACAGGTTCGCGATTATACTGTTTTTAAAAGAAACGTCTGAGTTTTGTGCAGCAAGGCGAAGCGGAAAAGAAAACGATTTTCGGGGGAAATTGATTTTGAAGAACGCAGATATCAAATATTTAAAAGTGCTGGCAACACAGTATCCGAACATTGCGGCGGCTGCCACAGAGATCGTAAATCTGAATGCGATTTTAAGTCTGCCCAAGGGGACGGAGCATTTCATAACCGATATTCATGGGGAATATGAGCAGTTCCGCCATGTCATGTGTAACGGATCCGGCGCGATCCAGAGAAAAATTGAGGATGAGTTCGGAAGCTCTCTGGGAATCCCGGAGAAGCGGACGCTGGCGATGATCATTTATTATCCGGAGCTGAAGATCAAGCAGATCCAGGGAATGATCGAAGGCGTGGAAGAGATGGAAGACTGGTACCGGGTGATTATCTTCCGGCTGGTCCGCGTATGCAAGAATGCATCATCCAAATATACCAGATCGAAGGTGCGCAAGTCTCTGCCGCAGGATTTCGCCTACATTATTGAAGAACTGATGGCAGGGCGCCCGGATGTTGCGGATCAGGAAGCCTACTATTATGAGATTATCAATTCGGTGATTCATACCGGCAGAGCGCCTGAGCTGATCATTGCCCTGAGTCATCTGATCCGCCGGTTCACGGTCGATCATCTCCATGTTGTGGGGGATATTTTTGACAGAGGGCCGTATCCGCACCTGATCATGGATGATCTGATGAAACATCACTCGCTGGATATTCAGTGGGGCAATCATGATATCCTCTGGATGGGAGCCGCGGCAGGGTCTGTTGCCTGCATGTGCAATATGCTGCGTATTTCTGCGCGGTACGGAAACCTGGCCATTCTGGAGGACGCATACGGGATCAATATGATTCCGCTGATGCGCCTGGCGATCGAATGCTATGAAGGTCCGGTCAGCAAGACCTTTGATGTGCATATCAGCGATGACGAATATGACCGGAGCTTTGCTGAGCTGGATGCGAAGATGCATAAGGCGATTTCTGTAATCCAGTTCAAGGTGGAGGGGCAGCTGATCAAAGAACATCCGGAGTGGGATATGGATGACCGTCTGCTGCTGGACAAGATGAATCTGGAGAAGGGTACAATCGTTCTGAATGGTGTAGAATATCCGCTGAATGATACCTTCTTCCCGACGATTGATATGAATAATCCATATGAGCTCACCTATGAGGAGCATGACGTGGTCGACCGTCTGAGAAACAGCTTTCTGGGAAGCGAGCGGCTGCAGCGCCACATCCGTTTCCTCTACACCAAGGGGAGCCTCTATAAAGTCTATAACGGTAATCTGCTGTTCCACGGCTGCGTGCCGATGAATGAAGACGGCAGTTTTATGGAAGTGAAGCTGTTCGGCAAGAAATACAGCGGCAAAGCCCTGTATGATATTCTGGAACATTACGCAAGAAAAGGATACTTTTCACTGGATCCGAAGGAGAAAAAGAAGGGTGAGGATATCCTGTGGTATATCTGGCTGAACAAGAATTCTCCCGTATTCGGCAAGCAGAAGATGGCGACCTTTGAGCGGTATTTCATTGATGATAAAGCGACCCATGAGGAACCGAAGAATGCGTATTACCGGCTCTATGAGAAGGAAGAAATCGTTGATAAAATTCTGATTGAGTTCGGTCTGGATCCGAAGGGAGCGCATATTATCAACGGACATATGCCGGTAGCGGTCAAGAAAGGAGAGTCCCCGATGAAGTGCGGCGGAAAGCTCCTGGTGATCGACGGAGGCTTTTCCAAGGCATATCAGTCGAAGACGGGAATCGCCGGTTACACGCTGATCTACAATTCCTACGGTCTGATTCTGGCTGCTCATGAACCCTTCGAGTCGCTTGAAAAGACTGTGCTCTCCGAAGTGTGCATGCACTCGCATATCGTGATGGATCAGAATGCGGTAAAACGTAAGAAGATTGCTGACACAGATACCGGAAAACAGATTCGGGAGCAGATCGATGAACTGCAGGAACTGCTTGAGGCGTACCGAAACGGTTCACTTGTTGAAAAGATATAACTCAGAAGGGGATTGTACCCCTTCTGAGTTTGAAATTATATTTTGTGTGTTGAGAAAGGGGAACTTTGAATGGGAAGAACGATTATTCCAAAGGACTATACATCAGATCTGAATCTGCATGATACGCAGATCGCGATCAAGACGGTGAAAGATTTCTTCCAGAAGCAGCTTGCGGACCGTATGAATCTGTCCCGTGTGACTGCTCCGCTGTTTGTCGATCCGGCCTCCGGGCTCAATGACAACCTGAACGGAGTGGAGCGGCCTGTTTCTTTTGATATTCTGGAACAGGACGGACGGATCGCGGAAGTCGTGCATTCGCTTGCGAAATGGAAACGCTATGCGCTTGGAAAGTACGGCTTCGAACAGGGAAGCGGAATCTACACAGATATGAATGCGATCCGCCGGGATGAGGAAACAGATAATATTCATTCCATCTTTGTCGATCAGTGGGACTGGGAGAAGGTCATTTCGAAGGAAGAGCGGACGGTCGAAACGCTCAAAGAGGCGGTGCGTACCGTTTACCGGGCTCTTCGCATGACAGAGAAGTATATGACCATCCAGTATGATTATATCCATGAAATGCTCCCGAAGGAGATTACCTTTATTACCACACAGGAGCTGGAAAATTACTTCCCGAATAAGACCCCGAAAGAGAGAGAGTACGAGATTGCCAAATTAAAAGGAGCGGTCTGCCTGATGCAGATCGGAGATCTGCTTGCGTCGGGTATCCGTCATGACGGGCGGGCTCCGGACTATGATGACTGGGCGCTGAACGCAGACATCATCGTTTATTACCCGGTACTAGATATTGCTCTGGAACTGTCCTCCATGGGAATCCGCGTGGATGAGAAGTCTCTGACAGAACAGCTTGAGAAAGCCGGCTGTCCTGAGCGCGCGAACCTCCCGTTCCAGAAGGCGATTATTGACGGGGAGCTTCCCTACACGATGGGCGGAGGCATCGGACAGTCGAGAATCTGTATGTTTTTCCTGAGAAAAGCACATATCGGAGAGGTGCAGTGTTCCCTCTGGCCGGAAGAAATGTTACAGGAAATCCGCGGCACGGGAATCCATTTGCTGTAAGGCATAAATGCCTGTGCGATGCCATCTGTAAGTGGATGTTATTGGTAAAAGATACCTTACTTTGTAGTAAGGGTATCACTGAATGGTAACCATATTGTGAAAAAAGTGGCAGAAAAACTTCGTTTTTTTGTCACTTTTTAATGAAAAACAGACTTCGAACCATTGCAAAATAAAAGGAATGGTGCTAGAATGAAAAGTGTCTAGTGTTATTCTAACTAAGGGATGACCATCAAACATATATCTATTAGTCAAGAAGGAGAGAAAAAAATGGCAAAAAAAGTTGTAATTGCAAGTGCTTGCCGTACAGCGATCGGCAAAATGGGCGGACAGTTCGGAAACACACCGGCTGTTGATTTAGGTTCTATCGTTATCAAAGAGGCGATTAACAGAGCAGGAATCTCTGCAGATCAGGTTGACGAAGTTATGATGGGTTGTGTAATCCAGGCTTCACTCGGTCAGAACGTTGCCCGTCAGGCTGCTATTAAAGCCGGCGTTCCGAATGAAGTGCCTGCATTTACACTGAATGTTGTTTGCGGTTCCGGTCTGAAGTGCGTAAACGAGGCTGCTAACATGATTATTGCCGGACAGGCTGATATCGTTGTAGCCGGTGGTATGGAGAACATGTCCATGGCTCCTTATGCATTAAAGAAAGCACGTTTCGGTTACAGAATGAACAATGCACAGATCATTGACTGCATGGTTAATGATGCATTATGGGATGCTTTCAACAACTATCATATGATGATTACAGCAGAGAACATCTGCGATCAGTGGGGACTTACCCGTGAGGAATTAGATGCATTTGCTGCTGCTTCCCAGCAGAAGGCAGTTGCTGCTCAGGAGAACGGTTCCTTTGATGATGAGATCGTTCCGGTTCCTGTTAAAGTGAAAAAAGAGACTGTTATGATTACAAAGGATGAGGGCCCTCGTCCCGGCACAACACCTGAATCTCTTGCAAAATTAAAATGCTGCTCCGGAAAAGAAGGCGGACTGGTAACAGCTGGTAACGCTTCCGGTATCAACGATGGTGCTGCAGCAGTTGTTGTTATGAGCGCAGAGAAGGCTGAAGAACTCGGCGTTAAACCGCTTGCTACATTCGTTGCAGGTGCTCTTGGCGGATGCGATCCGAAGATCATGGGTATCGGACCTGTTCCGGCTACAAAGAAAGCATTAAAGATCGCAGGTCTTGAGATGAAAGATATCGATCTGATCGAGGCAAACGAGGCATTTGCTGCTCAGTCTGTAGCAGTTCAGAAAGAACTTGGATTCAGCTCTGACATCCTGAATGTTAACGGTGGAGCAATCGCTCTTGGTCATCCGGTAGGAGCTTCCGGATGCCGTATCCTTGTAACACTGCTTCACGCTATGCAGAAGAGAGACGTAACATACGGTCTTGCTACACTTTGCATCGGCGGTGGTATGGGCTGCGCTACAATCGTTAAGAAAGAAGCATAAGAACCAACCATTGTGAAATAAAAATGTTGTGATGCCGCCGCATCCATGATTGAGAGATCATAGGTGCGGCGGCATTTTGGATTTCCGGGCGGGAAATTCTTAAAAAGGACCCGGAGGCATTAAAAGAATCGGTTTCGGTTGACATATGGATCATTTACGGTATAATAATGGTATTATTAAAAAAGGAGATGAGTCCATGACGATCGATGAAATGAGGCGCAGAAAACAGGAATTGGGATATTCCAATAAGACAATTTCCGAGAAGTCCGGGGTGCCGTTAGGTACTGTTCAGAAGATTTTTTCCGGAACGACGGCATCTCCGCGGGAGGATACGGTCCGGGCTCTTGAGAATCTGCTGAAGTCAAAGAACGATTATAAAGCGCCCGCTTCCGGGAAAGAGGATCTGATTGGCGAAATTGCGATTTCGTATGGGGAAAGAATTCCGCTCAGAACGCATGGCCCGGTCGACCACCTCTATACCATAGAAGACTATATGGCTCTTCCGGACGACCAGCGCGTGGAACTGATTGACGGTGTATTCTACACGATGGAGGCACCAACCACGATCCATCAGAGCATCGCAGGCTTTATTTACAAAAAATTCCTGGATTTTGTTCTGGAGAACAATGGCCCCTGCTATCCGTTCATCGCTCCTGTGGATGTGCAGCTGGATCAGGATGACCTGACAATGGTACAGCCGGACGTTCTGATCGTCTGCGACAGGAACAAATATAAAAATGGAAGGATCTTTGGTGCTCCTGACCTTATTGTAGAGGTCCTTTCTCCTTCCACCCGAAAGCGGGATATGATGATGAAGCACTATAAGTATGGTTATGCCGGAGTACGGGAATACTGGCTTGTGGATCCGAAGGATAAAATCCTGATCCAGTATGATATGGAACAGAACACGCCGCCCGTGATTTATGGTTTCGAAGATACGGTTCCTGTTTTGATCTGGGGGGAAAAATGTCAGATCAGTCTGAAAGAAATGTATGAGGCGGCATCTTTTTTGTGGGAATCAGAATAGAAGGAGGTATGTAAAATGAAGCTTACATGGATTGGACATTCCTGTTTTAAGTTGGAAGAAAAAGGATATACCATCATCTTTGACCCGTATGGTGACGGCACTGTCCCCGGGTTGGGACCGGTGCGGGAAAAGGCTGACCTGGTACTTTGCAGTCATGAGCACGCAGACCACAATGCAGCAGATAAGATTGAAATCGTTTCAGGCGGGGTCAATCCGTATGTCATCACAAAGATTGATGCATATCATGATGATCAGAGCGGAAGTCTGCGCGGAGATAACACGATTCATCTTCTCGATGACGGGACATTTCGAATTATTCATTTCGGTGACATCGGCTGCAGGCTTACAGATGAGCAGGCAGAGGCGTTAAAAAGAGCAGATGTTGTCATGATTCCGGTCGGAGGATTTTATACGGTAGATGCAAAGGAAGCGAAGCGGATCCTGGAACAGATAAATCCGGGTATTGTTATTCCCATGCATTTTCGAAAAGAAGAGCCGCAGGGGTTCGGCTTTGATGTGATCGATACAGTGGAGCCGTTTTTAAATCTGTGTGAAAATGTTGTAAAAATGGATGCCAGTGAGATAGAACCGGATAAGAAGAAGGCTGGACAGACGATGGTTCTTATGCCTCAGAATCTGGCGTGACGCCAGATCACATGAGCCCAAACTCGCGACGAAGTTTGAGACCTCCGGCATACTTGATACGGGTACATTGCTTCATGGATATCGGAAACATTCTGCGTCTCTTGATATTTATTTAACGAGGGGATATAATGGACAAAACACAGGATTGATCTGCAATTTCTGAAAATGGCAGGAAGGAGAAGAAAATGAGAGGATTACATACTCAGGTATCAGAAATCAGAAAAAATATTTTTGTTGAAATTGCACGCATTGCATATGAATCCGATAATGTCAAAGAGGATATCGCCGCAATTCCCTACAATGTATCGCCCGATGAGACGCCCCGCTTCCGGGAAAGTATCTACCGGGAACGGGCCGTGAGCGTAGAACGTACACGTCTGGCGATGGGATTGTCTCTTCGCCCGCAGAATAAGCCGGTCCACCTGACCAGCGGATTGGAAGAGAGTACCATAGATGAGGTATACTATGAGCCGCCCCTGATGCAGGTGATTCCGTCTGCGTGCAACGCATGCGAAGACAATGTTTACGAGGTCAGCAATCTTTGCAGAAACTGCATATCGCATCAGTGCATGGAAATATGTCCCAGAGAGGCAATTTCACTGAAAGAGGGACAGGCTTTTATCGATCAGTCGAAATGTATCCGGTGCGGGAAATGCAAGAGTGTATGTCCTTATGATGCGATCGGAAGAAGAGTACGTCCGTGCTCGATTGTCTGCGGAGTCAAGGCAATCGAATCCGATCAGTTTGGGCGGGCCGTGATCAACCAGGATAAATGTCTCTCCTGTGGTATGTGCATGGTCAGCTGTCCATTCGGGGCAATTGCCGACAAATCCCAGATCTTCCAGCTGATCCGCAGCATGAAAAAAGGCGGGGAAGTTATTGCAGAAATTGCGCCCGCTTATGTCGGGCAGTTCGGAGACAAAGCCACACCGGAGAAAATCCATGCAGCTTTGCGGGAACTGGGATTTACCCATGTCTATGAAGTTGCGCTCGGTGCGGATATCGGTGCGGTCACGGAAGCGCATGATTATGTTCAAAATGTAAAAACCGGGAAGGTGCCGTTCCTTCTGACTTCCTGCTGCCCGGCATGGGCCATGCTTGCAAAGACACAGTTCCCGGAGATTATAGACAGTGTGTCGAAGGAACTGACCCCGATGGTGGCAACAGCCAGAAGTATCAAGAAAGAACATCCAAATGCAAAAGTGGTATTCATCGGTCCGTGCGCGGCAAAGAAACTTGAGGCTATGAGAACATCTGTCCGGAGTGATGTGGATTTTGTGATCACCTTCGAGGAGCTGGACGCCATGTTCACAGCCCGCGGTATCGATCCTGCCGCCATGGAGGGAGGTACACATCTGCACGATGCCACTGCTGCAGGCAGAGGATACGGTGTGTCCGGAGGCGTCGCCGGGGCCATTGAAAAATGCATTAATGAGTATTATCCCGGCACGGAAGTCCTGATTGAGCATGCAGAAGGACTGGATGAATGCAGAAAAATCCTGATGCTCGCCAAAGCAGGGAAAAAGAACGGGTATCTGATTGAGGGAATGGGCTGCCCGGGCGGCTGTGTCGCCGGAGCAGGTACGCTGATTCCTGTCGCATCAGCTAAGAAAGAAGTACAGAAGATTGTAAATGGTTCCAGCAGAGCGCTGCCGGATAAAGAGCTGCGGCAGATAGATCTCAGAGAAGATGATGAATAACCCGGTAACGGAGATTTTTGGGTGAATAATGCTTTTACAATGAGAAATCGCAAAAGGAGATAGGCTCAAATGGTAAGAAAATATCCAAATCTTTGCAGCCCCATTACAATTGGAAGAACCACCTTTCGTAACCGTATGTTTTCGGCACCAATGGGAGGAACCGATATCACAAACGACGGTTGTATCGGCCCGAAATCTACGGCGTTTTATGAGTTAAGAGGCAAGGGAGGCGCTGCCGCAGTCACGGTCAGTGAGTGCATGGTACACCCAAAGACGGATGGCTCGCATGCTTATCATCTGGATGAGAGCATCCTGAATTCGCTGGCTTCGGCAGCATACACTGCTGACGCGATTCGGCGCCACGGAGCAATTCCATCTCTTGAACTGTCCCATTCCGGGATGTATGCCGGAACCTATATGACAGACAAGAGCAGACAGAAAAGCATGAATCAGTGGGGACCCTCTGACACCGTTCGCCCTGACGGAGTGGAAGTTCATGCTCTTTCAAAGGAGCAGATCAGAGACATCATTTCTTCCTATGGGCACGTGGCCGGCCTGGCAAAAAGAGCAGGATTTGAGATGCTGATGATCCATGGAGGGCACGGATGGCTGATCAACCAGTTTTTGTCTCCATATTTTAATCAGAGATCGGATGAATATGGCGGCAGCCTCGAAAACCGGTGCCGCTTTGCCATCGAAGTATTAAAATCCGTGAGGGATGCGGTCGGCCCTTTCTTCCCGATTGAATTCCGGATGAGTGGATCCGAACTGTTTGAAGGCGGATATGATCTGGAAGAAGGGTGCCGCATCGCAGAGCAGCTGGAATCGTATATCGACCTGCTTCATGTCTCGGCTGGAACCTATCAGCGAGGTTTTGGCGATACGCATCCCTCCATGTTCAGGGATCATGGCTGCAATGTTTATCTGGCAGCAGAAATCAAAAAACATGTCTCTGTTCCCGTGGCGGCAATCGGCGGTCTGAACAGCCCGGAACAGATGGAAGAGATCATAGCAAGCGGGAAAGCAGACGTCGTATATATGGCGCGGGCGCTTCTCGCGGACCCGTTCCTGCCGAGAAAGGTCATGGAAAACCGGGAGGACGACATTGTAAAATGCCTGCGGTGTTTCACCTGTATGGCAGAGCGCGCAGTCACAGCCACCCGCAGATGTACTGTCAATCCTCTGATTGGCAGAGAAATCGAGGGAGATGAAATCTATCCGGCGCCCAAAAAGAAAAAAGTTCTCATTGCAGGAGGCGGGCCGGGAGGACTCTACGCTGCTTACACGGCAGCGAGACGGGGACATCAGGTCATCCTGTGCGAAAAAGAGGAGAAGACCGGAGGAATCTTAAAGAGTGAACAGGCCTTGCCGTTCAAGCGGGAAATGTATGAACTCGCAGGTACTTTTGTGCGTCTGGCGAAAGAGGCAGGGGCACAGATCCGCACTTCTACGGAAGTTACTCCGGAATACGTTGAGCGAGAAGCCCCGGATGCCCTGATTATTGCGGTCGGATCCGAGCCGCTGATTCCTCCGATCAAAGGTCTGGACGGAGAAAATGTGATTCTTGTAAACAATTATTATCTGGAAAAAGGGAAAGTCAGCGATCATGTAGTCGTCTTTGGCGGCGGGCTCGCCGGGGCGGAATGCGCAATCCATCTGGGCATGGAAGGGAAGCATGTCAATCTGGTGGAGATGCGCGACGAGATTGCCCCGGACGCGAATATCCGGCATCGTCCCCTGCTGTTGAAAGAGATTGAAAAATATGCCGCAGTATATACCGGGCATAAAGGTCTGGAAGTGACAGAGGACGGGATCCTTTGTGAAGACAAGGATGGAAACCGTGTGCTTGTCCCGGGCACGACCATCATCTGCGCACTGGGACAGCGTTCCAGGACAGATGTTGTCGAAGCGCTGCGGGACTGCGCGCCTTATACAGCGGTCATCGGTGATGCAGCCAAAGTCTCCACCATCACCAATGCGGTCTATCTGGGATACCACGCTGCATTGGATTTATGATAGGTTCCTGATGTATTTTCTGATATGGTGAACGCAAATGAGTAAACAAAAAATGGCGGATGTGCCGCAGCACATCTATGAGATGGAAAACATTCTGGAAAAAGCAGTACAGAAGATGGATGCGCTGGAAAAGAATATCGCAGAGTATGAGGATTTCCAGTCGGAGATAAAGAAACTGGAGGCATATTATACAAGTCCGCAGTGGAAGGCGGACTATGCCATGGATGAAGCCGGCACATTTCCGGAACAACTGAAGCGGGGCGTGCTGTCAGAGGACGGAATCTGGAACATGCTGGAGCGTAACAAAGAACTGTTAAGCCTGATTGGTGCTGTAACAGCGGATTCTGACGATAACTGAGAGATTGACGGACAATTGCCCGGATATCGTGACAAATATGGTTTAAAAAACAGAGAATAACGAGGTGACATGAGAGGATGGATCAGCAGACGGTTTATGATTATATCAAAAAGAAATATAAGACGCTGCCGGAGTATCCCTGGCGAAAATATCCTGATTATGCGGTATTTCGGCATAAGGATAATAACAAATGGTTTGCTTTGCAGGCAGGCATCTCCGGCGATAAGATCGGAATGCCTGATCTGGAATTTGCTGATGTGATCAACCTGAAGGTGGATGACATGTTCTTCCGGGATATGATTATTCAGGAAGACGGGATCATGCCGGCCTACCATATGAATAAAATGCACTGGATCTCTGTCCTGCTGGACGGCACCGTGCCGGAAGAAAAGGTCTTTGATCTGATTGACATGAGCTTCCTGGCAACGGCATCGGCAAAGAAAAAGGAGAAATACCGGCCGCCGAAAGAATGGATCATTCCGGCGAATCCGAAGTACTTCGATATCGTACATGCCTTTGATGATACGAATACAATCAACTGGAAACAGGGAGCGGGAATCAAAAAGGGAGATACCGTTTTTCTGTATGTTACGGCCCCCGTCTCGGTGGTTCTGTACAAATGCAAGGTACTGGAAACCGATATTCCATACGAACGTGAAAACAAGTACATTACGATCAAGGCGCTGATGAAAATCCGGCTGCAGAAACGCTATGCACCGGACAGATTTACCTTTGGTGTTCTTAAGGAGGAGTATGGAATCTATGCCGTTCGCGGACCGCGGGGCATACCGAATTCCCTGAGTGAGGCACTGAAGAAATGCAAATAATTTATGTGGAAAAAGGCCTGACTTGTGCTTTTAAGTGGGAGCCGTGTTCGGAAATACTATAACGTAGACAATTACACAACCAACGATTGTTCATGAGAAGAATCATCCGGTGATGTGT